>CAVPUU010000001.1:0-16437 GCA_963709015.1 uncultured Alphaproteobacteria bacterium
GTGGTATTCCGTGGTGATGTTGACGAGTGGGGCCTCTTCGATCACGTTGACCTGCTGTACGATGTTGCCGACTTCGAGACGCACGTTGGCGACCGCCTGTTCGCCGACTTCGAGGTTGATTCCGGTGCGCATCGTCGCTTGCGGAGGCGCGCAGGGGACCTCGCAAATCGGCCGCATCGTTCTGGCCGAGGCACATATAGAGCGTGCCGGTGCAAGTGATGCGCACCCGGTTGCACGATTCGCAGAAATTATGGGTCATCGGCGTGATGAAACCGAGCCGTCCGCCGGTTTCCTTGACGCGCATATAACGCGCCGGGCCGCCGGTACGATAATCGATATCTTCGAGCGTGTAGCGTTCGGCCAGACCGGCCCGCACCATCGACAACGGCATGTACTGGTCGAGCCGGTCCTCGCCGATATCGCCGAGCGGCATGACCTCGATCACCGTCAGGTCCATGCCGCGCCCGTGCGCCCAGGCGAGCAGGTCGCCGATCTCGTCCTCGTTGACGCCCTTGAGCGCCACGGTATTGATCTTCACCTTAGCCCGGCGGCAAGCGCGGCATCGATTCCGGCCAGCACTTTGCCGAGATCGCCCCAGCGCGTAATGGCGCGGAACTTGTCCGCATCCAGCGTATCGAGCGAAACATTGATGCGCTCGACGCCGTGGCTTTTAAGCTCGGCGGCGTATTTTTCCAATTGCGAGGCGTTGGTGGTGAGCGTGAGTTCCTTGAGCGCGCCGCTTTCAAGGTGGCGCGACAGCGAGGACACCAGCGTCATGATGCCGCGCCGCACCAGGGGCTCGCCGCCGGTCAGACGCAGTTTGGTCACGCCTTTGGCGATGAAGGCGCTGCACAGTCTGTCGAGTTCCTCCAGGCTGAGCAATTCGGCCTTCGGCAGGAACGTCATGTGCTCCGACATGCAATACACGCAGCGAAAATCGCAGCGGTCGGTCACCGAGACGCGCAAATAGGTGATGGCGCGATGAAACGGGTCGATCAGCGCGCGCCGCTGAGGCCGGCGTGCGATCGAGATCAAGCGTCGGACGTCCCGTTGGCCGCAGCCATGATCCAAACTCCGCGCGATGATCGCGCCCTCTGGATATAGGAATTGTGGCCGATAATGGCCATAGCGTCCAGCAGACGTTCGCGTGCGTGATCTGCGCCGCAATAAGCTTGCACAACGGTGCAGTCCGAATGCGGCAATGGCCTTACTGTTTTGGCGCCGGCCAAGGCGCGGGCGCTTGCTGCTGCGCCGGTGCTGCCGCCGACGGAACAGGGGCGGGGGCCATCGATGTCTTCGGCCTCGCCGCGGACGTGGCGGCGGGCCTCTTTCTTTTAGCCGCCGGCTTTTTAATCGGCTTTGGCGGCGGCGGCGCCGGCGTCAACTCGACCTGCACCGGATTGGGCCGCAATTCCGGATAGCCAAGGTTATTGGCGAAACCGGCTCGATATTTCCGATTCCGGCTGATAGCCATTGAGTGCGAAGGTAACGGACATCGGTCGCGATGCGTCGGCAGGCAAGCGCGCAAGGCGTGCGGCAGGTTTGCCCGTTGGAGGTCTTGGCTTCGGCGCCCGGCGGTTCTGATTCAAAACGCACGGTATCTTTCGTCGGTGCCGGCTTCAACGCGTCGAGATTCATCCAATCGGGTGTCGATGAACACGCGGCAAGAGCGAGTCCGCCAATGACGATCGCGATTACTCGGTACATAATTTCCAACCCGTCCGCTCGAGCGACAGAAACCGCCCGCCCATCAACAGGATACGGTTGCGGTCTCAGGCGCGCAACCGGCCGCACAGCATTAACCTTACCGCATTAACCATGGACGTCGCCATCCGCATCAATTTGCGGGCGAAATTGCGGCAATTGCCGATGGTAATTGTGCAAAATGGCTGATTATGCGGTTCGGCCCGAATTCAGATGACTGGCCGATCGCTGTAGCCGAAATCGACCGCGATCACAGGGATAGCAGCCGCGCGTGCAGTCCGAATATCGGTGACAGAATCGCCGACCATGACCGCGCGCGCAAGATTTCCGCCGGCCGCCGCGACCGTGCGTTGCAGCACCTCGGGATCGGGCTTCTGTATTCCGAACGTATCCTGTCCGCAGATCGCCGCAAACCGGTGGGCGAGGCCGAGCTTCTCGAGCAGCATCACGGATAACCGTTCGAGCTTGTTGGTACAGACGGCGAAGCGGTAGCCGTCGGCGGCGAGCGCATCAAGCGCATCGGTCATCCCCGGAAACGGTCGCGAGCGGTCGGCGATGTGCTCGCTGTAGTGCGCGATGAAGTCACCGAATATTTGCTCGATCCGCGCCGGCGTGACGGCGCCACCTTCCGCCTCGATGCCGCGCGCGATCATCATGCGGGCGCCGCCGCCGATCAGCTTGCGAGCGGTTTCATAAGGCACCGGCGGCAACCCTTCCCGGGCAAATACCACGTTGAGGGTGTCGATGAGATCGGGAGCGGTATCGACCAAGGTGCCGTCGAGGTCAAAAACGATAGTCCGGGCGGCCATGATTAATCGCTAGCGCAGGTCCTCGATAAGGGAAAGGCCCCGGGGGGTCGTGTTTTTCGGCTACCCAGGTGAGGCAATCAGGGCTAGATAGGCGTGGCATAAAAGTCATTAATCAACGCTTCAAATCAATAACCGGTCGCGATGAACGCCGATGCCCAAAAACGCGCAGCCGCTGCTCGCGCCGTCGAATTCGTGCGTCCCGGCATGCGTCTTGGGCTCGGCACCGGTTCGACCGCGAAGCATTTCGTCGAATTGATCGGCGAGCGCGTCCGTGCCGGGCTCGATGTCATTGCTGTACCGACATCGCAAGCCACCCGCGCCGATGCGGAACGTTGCGGCATTTCGCTGACCACGCTCGACGAGACGCCGGAGCTCGACTTGACCGTGGATGGTGCCGATGAAATCGCTCCCGATCTCAGCCTGATCAAGGGTGGCGGTGGCGCCTTATTGCGGGAAAAGATCGTTGCGGCGGCCTCCGCGCGCATGATCGTGATCGCCGATCGGAGCAAATGGGTTGCGACACTCGGACGCTTTCCGCTGCCGATCGAGGTGGCACCGTTCGGCTTGGGGGCGACACAGCGGGCCATCGAGAAGGCTATCGCGGCCATTCAGCGGCCCGGGCCAATGACCATCCGGCAGGGCAAGGACGGCCATGCTTTCGTCACGGATGGCGGTCACTGGATCATCGACGCCGCGCTTGGCAGCATTGACGATCCTAAAGCGTTGGCGCACGCGCTTTCGGGAATTCCCGGAGTCATGGAGCACGGTCTGTTTATCGGCCTTGCGCAAACCGCCATACTGGCCGGGCCGGAGGGCGTAACGGTCACCGAGCGACCGTGATTTGTCGAGCCACATGGAGCTATGAAAATGAAAGTTATTCAGGCCACTAAACGCGCCGCCCGCCTGGCTGCGGTCGCCGGCACGCTGCTCGCGTTCGGTTCGGCCGCCCACGGCCAGCAGCCGTCCGCGGCGGCTATGGCAACCGCCAAAGAGCTTATCGCCTCCACAGGTGCCGCGAGCGTCTTCGATCCTTTGATCGGCGGCGTCATCGAGCAGGCGAAAGTCCTGTTTCTCCAGCAGAACCCGGCTTTGGGCAAAGATCTCAATGAAATCTCAGCCAAGCTGCGCACCGATCTGGCGCCGCGCGGTGCCGAATTGAGCAATGAGATGGCGCGGCTTTACGCCTCGCACTTCACCGAGCCGGAACTCAAGGCGATCCTGGTGTTCTACCAGTCGCCGGTCGGCAAGAAGTTGCTTGCGCAGCAACCGATCGTTGTCGACACAAGCATGAAATATGCCCAGGACTGGGCCAACAAGTTGTCCGATCAAGTGATCGGGACGATGCGCGTGGAACTGAAAAAACGCGGGCACGACCAGTGAGAAGAACCGCGGATGCCCGTTGACCGTCGCGCTTGGCGAACGAGGCGATAGCGCCCGATGTCGGACCACGACGTCGATCTCTTTGTCATCGGTGCGGGTTCGGGCGGGGTGCGCGCCGCGCGCATCGCCGCGAGCTATGGCGCACGCGTGATGATCGCCGAGGAATATCGTGTCGGCGGCACGTGCGTCATCCGCGGCTGCGTGCCGAAGAAGCTGCTGGTCTATGCCTCGCGATTTTCCGAAGAGTTTGAGGATGCCGCCGGCTATCGGCTGGACCGTGCCGGAGGCCGACATTCCATTGGCCGACACTGATTGCCAATGTCGAGCGCGAAGTGACGCGGCTGGAAGCCGCCTATACCGCCACGCTTGAGCGCTACAACGTCACGCTGGTCAAGAGCCGCGCCGTGCTGGAAGACGCCCACACCGTGCGGCTGGCGAGCGGCGCGCGCGTGCACGCCGAGACGATCCTGATCTCGACCGGCGCCTGGCCGCATATGGGGCCGAGATATTCCCGGTCTCGAGCACGCGATTTCGTCGAACGAAGCGTTTCTAGTTGAAGGAGCTTCCCAAGCGCATCGTCATCCAGGGCGGAGGCTATATTGCGGTCGAATTCGCCTGCATCTTCGCCGGGCTGGGCAGCGAGGTGACGTTGGTCTATCGTAGCGAGAACATCCTACGTGGTTTCGACGATGAAATCCGCGAGCATCTTCGCGGCGAAATGCAATCGCGGGGTATCACGGTCACCTGTCCGGCCAACGGTCGACAGCGATCGACAAATCCGGCGACGTGTATCGTGAGCCACCTGTCCGACGGACAGATCGTGACTTCGGACAAGGTCATGTTCGCGCTTGGGCGGCGCCCGAACGTCATGGGTTTCGGCATCGAGGCGCTGCACGTGAAAATCCACGAGCACGGCGGCATCGACGTCGATGAATATTCGCGCACCTCGGTGCCGAATATTTATGCCGTCGGCGACGTCACCAATCGTGTCAATCTGACGCCGGTGGCGATCCGCGAAGGCCATGCGTTCGCCGACACGGTCTATGGCGGCAAGCCGACGCCGGTCGATCACTCCAACGTTCCAACCGCGGTGTTCTCCGAGCCGGAACTCGGTGTCATCGGCCTGACTGAAGAATCAGGCGCGCGAGCGACTCGACAAAGTTGACATCTACAAGACCGGCTTCCGGCCGATGAAGGCGACGCTGTCGGGCCGCGCCACCCGGGTGTTCATGAAGCTAGTGGTAGAGGGAACCACGGACCGCGTGGTCGGCTGCCACATCGCCGGGCCGGATGCGGGCGAACTGATCCAGGTGCTCGGCATCGCCGTGAAGATGGGCGCCACCAAGGCCGATTTCGACGCCACCATGGCGGTGCACCCGACCGCGGCCGAGGAACTGGTCACCATGCGCGAAAAGGCCGTCAGCTACGGCCGCGCCGCGGCGGAATAGCCTAAACTAACCGCGTTTTTCGACTATCTGGCCTCGGCGGGCTGCGCTCGTGTATAACCCCCGCAAGTCATTGGAGTCATTGTCGATGCCCGAGCGTTGGACGCCCGATAGCTGGCGCAAGAAACCGATCCAGCAAGTGCCGGATTATCCGCACCGGCAGGCGCTGGCGGAAACCGAGAAACAGCTTGCGACCTTCCCGCCGCTGGTATTCGCGGGCGAGGCGCGCAGCCTGAAAAAGGCGCTCGCGCGCGTTACCAACGGCCAGGCTTTCCTGCTGCAAGGCGGCGACTGCGCCGAAAGCTTCGCCGAACATGGCGCCAACAATATCCGCGATTTTTTCCGCGTGTTTTTGCAGATGGCGATCGTGCTCACTTACGCCGGCGCGCTGCCGGTGGTGAAAGTCGGCCGTATCGCCGGCCAGTTCGCCAAGCCGCGTTCCTCGCCCACCGAGAAACGCGACGGCAAGGAACTGCCGAGCTACCGCGGCGACATCATCAACGACGTGGCCTTCACCGAAGATGCGCGCCGTGCGGATCCGCGCCGCCAAATCGAAGCCTATCGTCAGTCGGCGGCGACGTTGAACTTGCTGCGCGCCTTCGCCAAAGGCGGCTACGCCAGCGTCGAGAACGTGCATCAGTGGATGCTGCAGTCGGTGAGCGGCTCGCCGCAGTCGAAAGCCTATGGCGATCTCGCCGACCGCGTATCCGGCGCGCTCGATTTCATGCGCGCCTGCGGGCTCACTTTCGCGGTGGACTCCGCGCTCGGCACTACCGACTTCTACACCAGCCATGAGGCGCTGTTGCTCGGCTTCGAGGAGGCGTTCACCCGCGTCGATTCGACCACCGGCGACTGGTATGCGACCTCCGGCCATATGCTGTGGATCGGCGACCGCACACGCCAATACGACCACGCCCACATCGAATATGCGCGCGGCGTCAAGAACCCGCTGGGCTTGAAATGTGGGCCGTCGCTCAAGGCCGATGATCTGCTGCGCCTGATCGATATTCTAAACCCCGAGAACGAGGCCGGCCGGCTGACATTGATCGGCCGCTTCGGCGCCGACAAGGTCGGCGAGCATCTGCCGGTGCTGGTGCGCGCGGTCAAGCGCGAGGGCAAAGTGGTGCTCTGGTCGTGCGACCCGATGCACGGCAACACCATCAGCTCGGCAAGCGGCTACAAGACCCGTCCGTTCGACCTGATCCTGAAAGAGGTGCGCGGCTTCTTCGACGTGCACGCGGCGGAGGGCACCTATGCCGGCGGCGTACATCTGGAGATGACCGGGCAGAACGTCACCGAATGCACCGGCGGCGCTCGTGCCATTTCGGATGCCGATCTCAACGACCGCTACCATACCGCCTGCGATCCGCGGCTCAATGCGGAGCAGGCGATCGATATGGCCTTCCTGCTGGCGGAATTGCTCAAGAAAGAGCGCAGCGGCCGCGCCAAGCCGATGCCGGCGGTAGCCGGACTGTGACCTCGGGAAGCTCTGCGTTTTCCGCCGTCCAGGCGCCTGATTGCGGCGCGATGGGGTAGGCGCTAGATCATGCGCATGAACGGGCGTCCCGCCGATAAGATTGCGATCGCGGTCGCGCAACTCAACTCGACGGTCGGCGATATCGCCGGCAACGCCGAGAAGGTGCGGCGCGCGTGCATGACCGCCGCCGCGCAAGGCGCCGATCTGGTCGTTTTCCCCGAACTGTTCGTCGCCGGCTACCCGCCCGAGGATCTGGTGCTCAAGCCCGCGTTCCAGGCGGCCTGCCGCGCGGCGGTCGAGGCGCTCGCCCGCGAAACCGCCTCCGGCGGCCCGGCGCTGCTGGTTGGCACGCCCTGGCTCGACGGTGGCAAGCTCTACAACGCGGTGGCGCTGCTCGATGGCGGTGCGATCGCGGCACTGCGCTTCAAGGTCGATCTGCCAAACTACGGCGTGTTCGACGAAAAACGGGTGTTCGCACAGGGACCGATGCCGGGGCCCGTGAATTTCCGCGGTGTGCGGCTGGGGCTGCCGATCTGCGAAGATATCTGGGGCGAGGAAATCGTCGAGTGCCTGGCCGAGACCGGAGCCGAATTGCTGGTGGTGCCGAATGGCTCACCCTATTGGCGGCAGAAAGGCGACGTACGGCTCAACATTGCGGTAGCGCGCGTCACCGAGCAGGGCCTGCCGACGGTGTATGTCAACCAGGTCGGCGCGCAAGATGAGCTGGTGTTCGACGGCGTATCCTTCGGCCTGCACGCCGATTGTTCGCTCGCGTTCCAGCTCGCGGCATTCGAGGAATCCGTCGTCACTATCCACTGGCAGCGCCGCGGCACGACCTGGCGCTGCGAGGATGGGCCGAAGGTCACTGCCGTCGATGCCGATCGCGCCGACTACGCGGCCTGCGTGCTTGGCTTGCGCGACTACGTCAACAAAAACGGATTCCCCGGCGTCGTGCTCGGGCTGTCGGGTGGAGTCAATTCCGCGCTGTGCGCGGCGATGGCGGTCGATGCGCTCGGGGCCGAGCGCGTGCGCTGCATCATGATGCCCTACAAGTTCACCGCACAGGAATCGCTCGACGACGCCGCGGCCTGTGCGAAGGCGTTGGGCGTGCGCTACCAGATGCTGCCGATCGCGACGGCGGTCGAAGGTCTCCAGGCGGCGCTGACACCGGCCTTCACAGGCTTGCAGCGCGACGTCACCGAGGAGAACTTGCAGGCGCGCGCGCGCGGCACGATCTTGATGGCGATTTCCAACAAGTTCAACGTCATGGTGGTGACCACCGGCAACAAATCGGAAATGTCGGTCGGTTACGCCACGCTCTATGGCGATATGAACGGCGGCTTCAACCCGATCAAGGATCTCTACAAGACCGAGGTGTTTCGTCTTTCCCGGTTGCGCAACGGATGGAAACCGGCCGGTGCCCTGGGTCCCGACGGCGCTGTGATTCCGGAGAACATTATGACGCGGCCGCCGACCGCGGAATTGCGCGAGAACCAGAAGGACGAGGATTCGCTTCCTCCGTACTCGGTGCTCGATCCAATCCTGGAGCGGCTGGTCGAGCGCGAGGAGCCGATCTCGGCGATCGTTGCCGCCGGCTTTGACCAGGCGACGGTGGCGCGCATCGAGCGCATGCTCAACATCGCCGAATACAAGCGCCGGCAGGCGGCGCCGGGCGTGAAAGTGACGCTGAAGAATTTCGGCCGCGACCGCCGCTATCCGATCACCAACCGCTTCCGTGATCCCGGCACGCCGTTGCCGCCGCCGGACGTGTCTCTGGGTACCGGCACGGCTGAGAAGACCGAAGCTTTCGATTTTTAAAAACCAGAAACTGTAATTCATCCGTTCGTCCCCGCGACGCGCCCGCGCTCGCATCGCGAGCTTCGGCCCGCTTCAAGCCGCCGACCTTGCTTCGCCGAAGCGAAGCCGCTTTGGCTTCGCGAAGGCGAGAGCGCGCAGCGCGAAGGCACGAAGGGGGCCCCAGGGAAAGAAATTTCCAGACTCTGGAGATATGTCTCTGGATTCCGCATTTATCCCCTGAAAGCAAGTGACAATGGAAGACAGAAAATCTTAGTGATTAGTGGGTCTAACTCGTTTATAAAAAATGGCGGCTGGAAAAGTATGAGTGAGAGGCCCATGCCAGAACGTAAAACGAAGGTCGATTATCTTGGCCGAATGGTCGACGGTCACGATGTAGAGGTGGCTTAATTCGACTGATCGCTGGAGCGACATAAAACTAGGCGATGGCACAACGCTACGGGTAAAATTGAGCGTCTTGGGAGCTACTCGCGTTGATAACGAGTATGACCCAGACGGAAACCCAGCTTACGTTCTAAAGATGGCTCCCATCATGATCGTTTCTGAGGCTCCTAATAGCCTCCGTAAGAAGAATTGATCATGGAATACGCATCCCAATCCCCTGTCAAATATGCCGGTCTGGTCGCCGGCACGTTGCTGGCGACTACTATCCCGGCGACCGCACGCGTTGATCAGGAATCGAGCAAAGCAAATGCTCAGATCGTCGTGACCAATTTTTTTGGAAAACGGGCACAGAGAACTGTAGGGACGCAGGTCGTCACCGAGCAGCCCGTTTCGCCAAACTTCACTCTCGTTCCGGATGCCATGAAATTTCGGGCGCTCGCCGATACATGGGACCAAGAAATTGGTGTTTCGTCTTCGACAACCGAAATTGTTATGTGCGCGTCATATCAAAAAATAATTGGGATGGGAGAGAAGGCCCTTCCCTTCATTTTCAGGCAGCTAGAAAGAGAGCGGAAGCAACCGAACAATTGGTTTTGGGCGTTGCGAGCTATTACGCACGAAGATCCTGTCCCGACAGCCTATCGTGGGGACCGTCCCAAAACGGCCGCGGCATGGCTTCGCTGGGGCCGTAAACGGTATGCCTGGTAGTTGGCCTTTGGTTTTCCAAAATCTGACCGACGATGTACACATCGTAAAAAGCCCTTACGACCGTAACTACAATTGCATCGCGTTCGCCGCAGACGACCAAGAAAAATGGTGGTGGCCTGCCAGTCCAGACGACTATTGGCCTCCGACTGTGACAAATCGCGTCACAATGGATGCTTTTATAGAGGCGTTTGGCACGATGGGATATGCTGAATGCCCCGACGGAAATTTAGAAGATGGCTTTGAGAAAGTAGCTTTGTACGGGCAAGATTCGGCAGCGGGATTAGTGCCTACGCACATGGCAAAGCAACTCCCCGACGGACGTTGGAAAAGCAAATTAGGACGACATGAAGATATTGAGCATGTAAACCTCGCCAATGTTGACTGCACAAATTATGGGTCAGCTCGGCGTTATCTAAAACGACCGATCAAGGGGGACGCTGAAGTGGAAAACAAAACTAAAGAGGCCGCCGAGGAAGGCGCCTCTGACGCTGAGGCAACTTCCCCTCCAACTGGCGTCGAGAACCCCAACGGCCTAGAGGATTTCACGTCTCTGCTAAACGTGGCAGCGCAAAAGCCGAAACAAGGCGATTAAACATTCCAGTGTGCGATGCTCGGAAATTCCGCCGATAGCTAAACTCGGCGGCGTATTTCCAGAGATGCTTGCCTGAAATGTGAACGTGCGTTCCTTTGATCGACCGCTTGAAGTGCGACCAGTGACCTTCAATCGTGTTCGTGTGGTGGATGCCACGCACATATTCGTGGGCCATGTGATTGACTGTCGCGTGTTTGTAAGCCCTCCCTAGCCGACCATAGGAGCGATGGCCGTCTGAGGTCACCACTGTATCGGGTGTCACATTTTCAATGATGATATTTTCAAGCGTGTACATGCTGTCATCGGGAACGGGGCCCGTGCGAACATTTCCGTCGCGTTCCACCATCCCAAACAAGATTGTCTTGTTTGAATCCTTATTTTCGTGACCACGGCCACGCGCAACACCGCCGACGCGGGTTTCGTCTAGTTCAACGTGCTTGCCGTCTCCGCCGAGCGGTCCGGCATAGTCGGCGCTAGCCATCAGTTTGCGGAGTTCATGAGCCATCCGCCACGCGCACTTGTAAGTGACGCCCAAGGCTCTCTCTAGCTCCTTAGCGGCCACGCCAGAGCGGGTCGAAGTCATCAGATACATGGCGAGAAACCACTTGGTCAGCGGCGTCCGGCTCTTGTGGAATATTGTTCCGGCGCACGGGTAGATGTGGTGGCCGCACTCTTGGCAGGCGTAGGCCTTCCGCTTCCGCATCAGGTGGAATTTGGGCACGTTCGACGCCGCAGGCAGGACAGGTGATGTCGGTCCCGCCGTACTGGACCTCCATAAGGCGCTCTAAGCACTCTCTCATCATTAGGATATTCAGCCTGAAACTCTTTGAGAGTGTATTTCATGGGTTATCCCCTACCTGCGATTGAGGGATACCTTAAACTATCAACTACTTGCTGTCAAGGGATAAACGGGCTGGATTCTTGCTTGCGCGGGAATGAACGGAATGTAAATCAGCGAACCGGCAGGAATGTGGGGCCGACGGTGCGCACCTTCCGCTTGGCCGGGTCGATTTCGCCCGGCGCTTCCGCGATCGCCGCCTGCGGGGTTTCAGGCGCCGCCGTGCGCGGATCGGGACGGATCGGCTTGCCGTCGGCGCCGATGCGCGGCTGCGACAGCCGCTTGGCGTTCTGCTCGGTAACGACGACGTCGCCCGGCGCCACGGTGTCGTCGGTACCGCCGGCTTTGAGCGCCTCCGCCCAGCTTTCGCCCGGCCGCCGGCAACTGCAAGCCGGATTAAGCGCCTTGCGGTAGCTGAACGCCGTCGGTAGAGCCGTATAGAGTTGGCCGCTGAGCGAAACCGCCTGCGTCACTTCCTCGCCAGGATTGTGATAGCTGTACAGCGAAACCTCGGACGCCGGGCACATGCGCTGGCAAGTCTGCTCGTCGTCGCGGAAGCGATCCGACGTAGTCGCGTACGAAATCGGGAAATAGAAGCCGTCGCAGGTGCGCACGCAGATGGTGCGGAAGGTGCCACCCATTTGCCCGGACGGCGTCGAAAACATGCCGGTGTTGCCGCCGAACAGGCGGTCGAAGAAGCCGCCCTGCTGGCCTTGCAGCGCGGCCGAGCGGTATTGCGGGCCACAGCCGTTGTCGCCGAGCGCGATCAGCAGCGACTGTCGCTGCGCGGCGCGTTCGGTGGTGCCGCCGCTGAGCCGTTCAAGCTGGTTTTGCAGACGCTCGAGCGCGTTGCGCTGCTGGTCGATCTGCCGGCTCAGCCCGCCGCATTGCGCCGGCGGATTGTTGAAGATCGAAAAGAACCCGGAGCTTTCGCAGCCCATGCGCCGCGATTGCGAGACCAGCCGGTCGACTTCGAATTGCTGGCGATTGACCGCGTCCTCGGCGCGATGAATCTGGTCGGCGCGCGCCGGGTCGTTGTTGCCGCGGTCGAGCGAAGCAAGCTGTGCTTCCAACCGCTGGCAATTCGGGTTCGACGACTGCGCAAGGACGCCGGCGCACGACGCAAATGTCGTGACCGCGACCGCCGCAAACTTAAGCGCGTTTCCCCTCATGACCGGCACTCTAACGCTAAAATCATGGGCTTGCGAGCCTCGTGCTCAGTGCGGCCGTGCGGCTTCTGCGCGCAGAATTCCACAACACGCCGGCGATAATGATCAAGGCGCCGAACAGCACAAAAATGTCGAGCCGCTCGCCGTAGAACGCCCACCCGACAACCGCGATCAGCGGAATGCGCATGAAATCCAGCGGAACAACCAGCGTGGCATCGCCGGCACGGAACGCGTTGCTCAGGCAGTAGTGCGACGTCAAGCCGGCAGTGCCGACCCCAATTGCGGGCAAAATATGACGCGTTTCGAGGTGGAAAAACACCATCGGATCACCGCCGATCAGCGAGAGCGGAAGCTGGATCACAGCCATCCAGAACACGATCCCGAACGTGGTCTCGGTCATGGTGAGTTGCTTGGTGGTGATCATGGTGATGGCGTAGCCGAATGCCGCGGCCAGCACGAGAAACGCCGCCGGATTGAAGCTGGCTATGCCGGGCCGCAGGATCACCAGCACGCCGATCAGGCCGAATACAATCACGCCGATCCGGCTCGGCGTGAGCCGCTCGTGCAGCAGCCAGACCGCGAGCAGCGCGGTCCAGCCCGGCATGGTGAATTCGAGCGCGAACACCATGGCAAGCGGCAGCATGGTGATGCTCATCGCCCAGGCAAATTGCGAAGCGTAGTGCACGGTATTGCGGAGCAGGTTCAGCTTCATGCGGCGTGGCCGCGCGTTCACACGCAATTCGGGGCGCAGCACCAGCAGGACACACAGCACCAGCAGGGCGATGCCGCTGCGGATGGCGAGAATCTCGAAAATGCTCAAGCCGCGGTTTGACAGTTCGCGAATGGACACCGCCATGACCGAAAAGGACAACAATGCGCCGACCATCCAGAGGACGACGCGGGCAAGTTTGTGGGTGATCACGGGCTGGTTCGGCTGCTGAGGGTGGGCGATGTGCGGGCCGTGGTCTAGCAGGCCGGCGGCTGGCGGTCACTCGGCATCCGGTTGGTTCTCCGGCTTCGCCTTGTCGAATGCCGGCAGCTTCAGGCAAGCGGCATCGGCTGCGACGATTTTCGGGAAACTGTCGAGCGGCACCTTCAAGCGCCGCGCATTGAAAACTTGCGGCACCAGACAAGTGTCGGCGAGCGTCACTTGCGCGCCGCAGGCATAGGGCGCGGGCGCGATCATCGCCTCGATAGCATTGAAGCCCTCGATCACCCAATGATGGTACCAGGCGTCGATCTCCGGCTGCTCGTGCTTGAGCTGGCGCTTGATGTATTGCAGCGCGACCAGATTGTTGAGCGGGTGAATGTCACAGGCGATCATCTGCGCGATGGCGCGCACCTTGGCACGCGCAAGCGCGCCGGCCGGCAATAGCGGCGGCTCGGGATGGGTCTCGTCGAGATACTCGATGATCGCCAGCGATTGGGTCAGAACCTCGCCGCCGGACAATTCGAGCGCCGGCACGCGCATGTGTGGATTGACGGCGCGGAATTCCGGTTGGCGTTGCTGGCCGCCATCCTTAGTCAAATGGATCGGCACCATCTCGTAGGGCAGGCCCTTGAGATTGAGCGCGATGCGCACCCGGTAGGCCGCGGACGAACGGAAATAGGTATAGAGTTTCACGGACATCACCCGGCTGGCAGAACCAACATCGTCGGCAATCTATCTGGCGCCGGGCCGGTTGGCGATATGGGCGGCAGGTCTCGCCGATGCAGCGGGCAGCGTTGGGGCCTAGTCTAAGGTCGTGACCGGATTGACGATTTCCGCGCGATATCCAGGTTATCGCGTTGTCGTGGCACGCTCCCCGTCCCGACGAGTGAAGGCGATCATGCCACAGCAGCCGCGTCTGCTTATTCCGGCACTCGGCGCCGTCTATCGCACCTTCGCGCCGGTCACCGAGCCGCTGATCCGGGTGGTGGCGGGCGGCTCGCTGGCGATGCACGGTTATCCGATCTTGTTCAGCAATATCGGCGCCGCCGCCAAATTCCTCGCGAGCGCCGGTTTCCAGGACGGCCTGTTCTGGGCCTATATAGTCGGTGCGGTGGAATTCGTGTGCGGCTTGTGTCTGGCGCTCGGTTTTCTCACCCGCGTGGCCGCCGCGCCGATTATTGGTTTCCTCATCATCGCTATCGTCACCTATCACTGGCAGTACGGCTTCGCCTGGGAAAACCGTGGCATCGAATATCCGCTGTTCTGGTCGATCGTGGTGCTGCATTTCCTGGTGCGCGGCGGCGGTCCATGGTCGATCGACGCGTTGATCGGCCGGGAACTGTGATGACAGCCAGAGGTTTTGTATCGGCCGACGACATGACTGCGTATCGGGCGCAGCCATATCGCCAATGGTGAGGTAAGAAATTTACCGCGAGCAGACGATGGCGACGACGTCGCAGTTGCTATTGCGGCAGCCGCCGGAGCCGCCGGGCGGGATCGCGCCGGTGATGTCGTCGCGATCGACCTTGCGGTAGGACGACGGCCGACGCGAATTCGTGACCCTTGCAGTAGGCGTTGGCCGCCGCGGCGCCACATCGGTCGCCCGAGGCAAGGCAGCGGTCGATGCCGTAGCCGTCGCCGTCATTGGCGATGATAAACATGCGCCGCTCGGCCTGCGCGGATGTGACGGCGCAGATGCAGAGAGCGGCGGCTAATCCGGCCGGAAGTGTACGCATGACAAAGCCCGCTTGTTTGGAGGCGCCGCCGTCCGGCACCGACCATTAGAATGCGGGCAAAATCGTTAAGGGCCGCTTAACCCTAGCGGCGCGGCGCTGTTTGCGGGTCTTGACGGTCCCGGCGCAACGCATCATTGTGCGCCCGTGATGAACGGCCTTAACCATATCTGCGGCATTTGCCGCGAGATTATTAGCTAGCGCACCACGCTGGCTGCGGCCGTCTTTTCTCCATCGAGATAAAGCAACGCCCGGGCCAGCAGGCACGAGGACCGCCGCGCCCGCGTCGTCGAGCGTAGTCCGCGACGCTGGCGCAAGAGGAAGAGCGATGGAGCTCAAGCTCTACGATACGCTGACGCGCGAGAAGCGGGTGTTCGCCCCGCTCGATCCCGCGCGCGTGCGCATGTATGTGTGCGGGCCGACGGTCTACGACTTCGCCCATATCGGCAATGCGCGGCCGGTGATCGTGTTCGACGTGCTGTTCCGGCTGCTGCGGCATATCTATGGTGCCGATCACGTCACTTACGTGCGCAACGTCACCAACGTCGACGACAAGATCAACGCGCGCGCGGCCGAGCGCGGCATTTCAATCGGTGAACTGACAAAAAAGACCTACGAAGATTTCAAGGCCGATGTCGCAGCGCTCGGCTGTCTTGAGCCGACGATCGAGCCACGGGCGACCCAGCATATCGAGGAAATGAAGACGCTGATCGAGCGGCTGGTAAAATCCGGCAATGCCTATGTCGCCGAAGACAATATTCTGTTTAACGTGCCGTCGATGCCGGACTATGGCAAACTATCCGGCCGTCCGCTTGACGAGATGATCGCGGGCGCGCGCGTCGAGGTCGCGCCCTACAAGAAAGATCCGACCGATTTCATCCTGTGGAAGTCGTCGAAGCCGGGCGAGCCCGCTTGGGTCTCGCCGGCCGGCGTCAAGACGCCGGGGCGGCCCGGCTGGCACATCGAGTGCTCGGCCATGGCCTGGAAGCATCTCGGCGAGACCTTCGACATCCACGGCGGCGGCATCGATCTCGTTTTCCCGCACCACGAAAACGAAATCGCGCAGTCGCGCTGCGCGTTTCATCGACGTTGCGGGCGGCTTGATCGAGGGCGCCATGCGGCGACAACGCGGCCGGGACCAGATCGATCAGCGAGGCGCCGGCGCGCAACTGGACCAGCCGCGGCTGCTGCAATTCGCGCTCGACATGCAGACCCAGCACATCCTGGTAGAAGGCAATCGCGCGATCGAGGCTGCCGACCCGAAGCACGACATGAATATCCAGCCCGCCGATGCGGACCTCACCTTGGGTGGAGACTGCCGGGATCTCGCTGGTTACCGTATCGGGCATCGTCGCCTCCCTTGGCCCCTCGTTTGCTGATCGCCGAGCATGCCGCAGCGGCGGGCTGCGAGGCAAGCGCCGCGCCCACTGCCCACTTGGACCTCGCTAATCG
>CAVPUU010000002.1:0-54207 GCA_963709015.1 uncultured Alphaproteobacteria bacterium
GCGCCAGCTCGCCGGCTTCGGCTGCCGCGAGCGGACCCGGCCTGCGCAAGGCCCTGGGCCGCGCCGACACCCCGCAGCGCCTGGCCTCCCTCGCGCGCGCCTTCCACGAGGGCTGCGCCGCGCACCGGGTCTCGCTGGAGGCGACCGCCAAGGTATGGGCGATGATCCTGAGCTTCGCCGGCTACTCCTTCTGCAAGGCCCACTCGGCCAGCTACGCCATGGTCCAGCTTCGCCTGCGCCTGCCTGAAGGCGCACAATCCCGCGCATTTCCTCGCCCGCGTCATCCACAATGGCAGCAGCTTCTACTTCCGCACCGCCTACGTCGAGGAGGCGCGGCACGCCGGGGTGGCGATCCTGCCGCCGTGCGTCGCCTGCGGGTTCCCCGACGCCCGCCGCGAGGGCCACGGCGCCATCCGCCTCGGCTTCGAGCTGATCAAGGGCCTGCGCCAGGCGGTGCAGGAGCGCATCGTGGTCGAGCGCCGACGCCTGCCCTCGACGAGCATGCGCGACTTCTGGCGCCGCTGCCGCCCTCGCGCGCGGAACTCGCAGCTCTCCACGATGCGGGCGCGCTCGCGGCCCTGGCGCCGGGGAGCGTCGCGTTTCCGATGATCCTGATGTCGACGCGCGATTTCGGCGACTGGACTCAATATCTGCCGCGCAACCCGGGTTTCATGTGACTGCGCGGCGACGGTGCCGATGGCCGAATAAGAGCCGCTGTCAGGAATAGACCGCCGCCACCACGATCTGCCCCTCGTTGCGCAATACCTGCAACGACACGTCATTGCCGTGCCGGCGCAGCAGCAAGTCAACTTCCGAGTGGCCGAGACGCAGATTGCGCAACGTCACTTCCTCGAGAAATGACGGGAGCCGCGGCTTGCGCAACAGGATCTCGTTGCGGTCGGGGTTGAATTCGAGACCGAGAGACGACTGCAACAGCAGGAGCGGCGTGCCGGCGGCCCAGGCCTGCGGCGAGCAGGCGACCGGATGAGCGTCGGTCCGCGCTCCCGGCCGCGCTGAAAGCCGCAATAGAGCTCGGGCAAGCGGCGCAAGTCCATGTAGGTCGCCGCATCGAACAGGCCCTTGAACACGCGATCGATCGCATCCTTGTGTCCGTAACGCGCAAAGCCCGCGGCGATCAACAAATTGTCGTGCGGCCAGACCGAGCCGTTATGATACGACATCGGATTGTAGCGGCGCTCTTCGCGCGCCACAGTCCGAATTCCCCATCCGGAAAAGAACGACGGACGCATCAGGTCGCGCATCACCGCGTCCGCGCGCTCCGGCGCGGCAATCCGCTGAACAGAACCTGCCCGGCATTCGACGTGCGCACGCGGCATGGCTGCTTCTGCCCGTCCAGTGCCAGCGCATAGGTGCCAAGGTCCTCGCACCAGAATGCTTTCTCGAATCGTTCGGCGAGCGCGGCGGCCTGGGCGTCGAGCGCTTGGCCGCGCGCTTGCTTGCCGAGCCGGCGTGCCGCGCGTGCCGCCAGCCGCTTGGCGGCATAAACATAGCCCTGCACTTCGCAGAGCGCGATCGGCCCCTGCGCGAGCGAGCCGTCGGCGTGGAAGATCGCGTCGTAGGATCCTTCGAGCCTTCGTTGGCAGCCCCGTTTTCATCGCTGCGGTGATATTCGACGAAACCGTCGCCGTCGATGTCGCCGGGACCATCGATCCAGCCCAGCGCTGCCTCGATATGGCCCAAGTTCGCGTAGCGTTTCGATGTCGCCGGTATGTTCGGCATAAAGGCCGGCCAGCAGCACGAATAATGGCGTCAATCCACGCCGTCGTAATAGAGCCCGAACGGGACTTCGCGACGTCGCCATTTCGCCGCTGCGCATTTCGTGTGCGATTTTTCCCGGTTCGGCGTCGGCGAGCGGATCGACTGCGGTGGCTTTAAAGGCGGCTAGCCGCCGCAAAACGCCTTTGGCGACACTGGGAACTCGCATCACAACATTTGAAGCGCGGTGATGATTCCGTCGCGGCCGAATGTCGTCGAGTACCAGGAAATGGCGTAAGGGTAGGGGCCCTGCGGCGTCGCTGTCGTCAGCATCGCCAGGCCGGCCATCGAGCGGCATACGACTTCATTGAAGTCTCTTCGAGCTGGCAATCTGGCCTTGCCGCGGCTCGCAGCCTGTTGTTCGTGGAACGCCGCGCGCAGGCCCTGCGGAATGGAGCGCGACGTCTTTTCAACGCCGCGGTCGCAGGTCGCCGTCACGTAGATCGAGCGCGATTCCTGCGGTTGTAGTTCGAAGGCAAAGGATGTGCACCGTCCGATAGTTGCGCCGGCGCGGGGTCGAACAGCAACGTCGTACGCCGGCTAATATGGTCGAAGCCGCGGTAGTTCAACGTCACGACGTTTCCGCCGGCCGCTACATTGGTCGTTCCGTGGCGGCCGCGGTGCAGTCCCCGCACTTCGAACAGTCGGCAAAGTCGCTCGCGAAGGCGAACGAAAGCCGCACGTCAAAGGGAATATCGCCGTGATTTTGCATACGCAGGCGTTGGTAGGCAGTGCCGTGCAATAAAAAAAGCGTGCGCACGATGTGCAACACGTCTTTCGACTGCGCCAGCTTCTGATCCAGATAGATGTCGGGGTTGCTCAAATCGACGGTGAGTATGGAGTTGTCGTCGCGGACATTTGAACCCAGCAGCAAGGGCTGTCTGCCGTTGAGTAGCATTTCGAGATGCGAGAGATGGCGGGTGTCGCAAAAGAAGATGCCGTCCGGGCCGCCGGGGGCGGCGCCGATGTCGGCATAACTATCAAACACGGCGAAGCAATCGCCTTGCTTGAGGGTGCGGCGGGGCTGGGTGGAAGAACCTGTTCCCGGAATGTAGAAGGAGGTCGCGGGAACCTCCTCGACCGGCGGCGCGGTCGCGTTCTGGCTAGGCAACGTGAAGCCTCGTGTCCCTGGTATTGTCGCCGTCCAGCAAAGGATGCTGAGGTGTCCGCGTCGCTCCGTCGGCGGATTTAGCCGACGCTGCAAGCGCGTGGTAGACGCCGAGGTAGTCCGTCGCCATCCGTGTGGCGGAAAAGCGCTGCTCGAAACGCTGACGCACTTTTTTCCGGTCAAGCGCGATCACGCGCGGCAGAGCCGCGATTGCCTCCTCCATGGTTTCGACGACGGCGCCCGTGACGCCGTTTTCGACGATCTCAGGCACCGAACCGCAACGAAAGGCCAGGACCGGCGTCCCGCAGGCCATGGCCTCGATCATCGCGAGCCCGAATGGTTCCGGCCAATCGACCGGAAACAAAAGCGCCTGCGCGCCTCCCAGGAACTGGGTCTTCTGCTGGTCGTTGATCTCGCCTATGAATTCGACACCGCCGCCTTCGATCAACGGTGCGATTTGCGTGCGGAAATAGGCCTCGTCGACCCGATCCACCTTGGCGGCAATTTTGAGCGGAATGCCGAGCGCACGGGCAATCGCAATGGCGCGGTCGGGACGTTTTCCGGCGAGATACGGCCAATAAAGGCAAGGTAGTCGTCGCGCGACCTCTCAAGAGGGCGATGCAGTGGCGCGGGGACTCCGTGGTAGATGGTTGCCGCGAATTTGCATTCGGCGTCGGGCGGCGTTGCACGTCGGAGATCGAAGCCGCGGCATGTCGTCAAATCCGACATAGAGCGGAAACAGGTCGGGCAGGTGCTGACAGCCGTGCAGCGTGGTCACGGTGCGCCGGGCGATCAGCCGGAATAGCGGGAAATGAATTGATAGATATGGAGATGCAAAACGTCGAAGTATTCAGCCATCCGGCGCACGCGATAAGCATCAACATGTAATAGGGAATCGGATCGCGCACGCTGGCGTCCAGCCGCAACGCCCTGGGCACGCAGGGCACAAGATTCGCCGCCGTGATCGAATCCCCGCTTGCGAACAAAGTGACATCATGGCCGAGCGCCACAAGCTCCTCCGTCAAATATGAGACAATTCGCTCGGTGCCGCCATAAAGCCGCGGAGGCACGCTCTCGATCAGCGGAGCGATCTGCGCGATTTTCATTATCGTTCTTTCAAAGGAGCAGCGGATTGAACCCTCCGCCGGCCTCAAAGTTCCACGATTTAGCGGCTTTCGAAGGATAATTGCGCGATCCCGCCAGCCCGGGATGCTTTCCCTTTTGTACAAAAGTCTATTTGCCGATGGGAGGGTAATACTCAGAAGGACCGCTCGCCACGGCGCCATGCGCGCGAAGAAGGTGCTGGATTTCATAGTACTGCCTCGTCTTGACGCTATCTTTTGCCGACGGCGGACCGGGCGCGAAGAAGATCGCAAGATCGAGAACGTTAACGTGCTTGGCGTTGCGGATGCCCGCTTTTGCGCCGTGCTTTAAAAGCAACTGCACCATTTCGAGCTTGCCCTGAACCGTCGCACCCATCAGGGCGGTTGCCCCGTCCTTGTCCACCGCATTGATCTCGGCGCCTTTTGCCAGCAGCAGTTCGGCTTTCGGTTCACTCGGATACTTGGCGTGGTAGGTGGAGCGCGAGCCTTGTAATATTAATGCCGTATTGCCGTAAATATCGCGTGCATGCACATCGGCATGATGGTCGATCAGCAGCTTTGCGATCGCGACCGAATCCGTCGCCATCAATGGCGTTGTGCCATACTTGTCCGCCGTGTTTACGTTCGCGCCTTTGTTCAGGAGCACGGGTGACAACCGCAAGATTGTCGGCAGCCTCAGCGACGCGAAGCGCCGTCCGGCCGTTTTTGTCGCGCGCCTCGATTTTGGCACCTTGCCGGATCAGGTCTTCTACTTGCTGCGCCGGTCCAGTCTTGGCGGTTGCGAGTAGCTGTTCGTCCAGCGCATCATTGGCGAGAACAGGGACGCCCGCAAGACAACCTATTGCTGCTGCGATAAGTAGTCTTCTGAGCATGTCCCGGTTCTTTGCGATGGACAAAAGATTGCATCGCTCGCGGAATCGGCCGTCTGCGTCAGATGCAGGCGGCGCGCTCTATTTCCACTCCACCTTCTTGACTTCATAAGCCTTGGCGCCGCCGGGCGTATTGACCTCGACCTGCGCGCCCTTCGACTTGCCGATCAGCGCGCGCGCCAGCGGCAAGGTGATGGAAATCTTGCCGTTTTTCGCGTTGGCTTCCGGCTCGCCGACGATCTGCCACACCTTCTTCTCGTCGGTGTCCTCGTCGACCAGCGTCACGGTGGCGCCGAAGGTAATGGTGTCGCCCGACAGCTTCGACACGTCGATCACGTCGGCGCGCGCCAGCTTGTCCTCGAGCTCGGCGATGCGGCCCTCGTTGAGCGACTGCTGCTCCTTGGCGGCGTGATACTCGGCGTTCTCCGACAGGTCGCCATGCGTACGCGCATCGGTGATCTGCTGGATGATGCGCGGCCGCTCCACCTGCTGGCAGTGCTTGAGCTCGGCTTCGAGCGTCGAATAGCCGGCTGCCGTCATTGGAATCTTGTCCATCGTCTCATCTCCTCCTGGCGGGCGCCCGAACCAACTTGAACGCGCCTTAGCGCCGCCAAGCCCCTTCCACCCTCTATTCCCGTCCGATCCACTCGTAATACAACTCCGGCGACGGATTCCGCACACCGGAGTCATGTGACGAGGGCCGGCCAAAAAAACCTTGACCGCGGCCGGTTTCACCCCGCGCCGCGACCGTGGACTTCCCGGCCTAACTCGCGCCGCCGCTGGGCTGGCGAACCTTGAGAGAACCCCCTCAGGCCCGATCGCTGAAGTAGCTTTGCAGCGCACGCACCTCGAGGTCGCCCCCAAGAT
Organism: uncultured Alphaproteobacteria bacterium; assembly: GCA_963709015.1. Taxonomy (GTDB): domain Bacteria; phylum Pseudomonadota; class Alphaproteobacteria; order Rhizobiales; family Xanthobacteraceae; genus Pseudolabrys. Next base: position 5,724 of record CAVPUU010000002.1, read on the forward strand.
AGGCTTTTATGCCTTGCGCCGCGGCGACTGCACCTGAAAGAGTGGTGTAGTACGGCACTTTATGCAAGAGGGCGGCGTGGCGCAGGGACCGGCTATCTTGCAGCGCGGCAGCCCCCTCGGTGGTATTGAAAACCAGCTGAACCCCGCCGTTTTTGATGGCATCCACGATATGCGGCCGGCCTTCCAGCACCTTGAAGATCTTGGCCGCCTCCACCCCGTGCTCGGCGAGGTAGCGCTGGGTTCCCGAGGTGGCGATGCACTTGAAGCCGAGCGAGGCCAGCAGCCGCACGGCGTCGAGAATGCGCGGCTTGTCGGCGTCCTTGACCGAAACGAATACCGTGCCTGAGCGCGGCAGGTTGGTGCCGCCACCGATCTGGCTCTTGGCGAAGGCGATCTCGAACGAGGCATCGATGCCCATCACCTCGCCGGTGGATTTCATCTCCGGCCCCAGCACGGTGTCGACGCCGGGGAAGCGCGCGAACGGGAACACCGCTTCCTTGACCGCGCGGTGCTTGTAGTGGCTCGGCACGAGATTGAAGCTGGCGAGACTTCTCGCCCGCCATGATGCGCGCCGCAATCTTGGCGACCGGCAGGCCGATCACCTTGGCCACGAACGGCACCGTGCGCGAGGCGCGCGGATTGACCTCCAAGACGTAGATGTCGCCGTCCTTGATGGCGTATTGCACGTTCATCAGGCCGCCGACATCGAGCGCGAGCGCGAGCGCGCGGGTCTGCCGGCCGAGCTCGGCAATGGTCGCCTCACTCAAAGAATGCGGCGGCAGCGCGCAGGCGCTATCGCCCGAATGAATGCCGGCTTCCTCGATGTGCTCCATGATGCCGGCGATGAACGTGTCCTTGCCGTCGGCGAGGCAATCGACGTCCACTTCCGTTGCGTCGGACAGATAGCGGTCGATCAGCAGCGGGCTCTTCTTCGACACCACCAGTTCGCTTGGCCGGTCGAGATCGCCGGCGAGCCGCGCCACGTAGCGGTCGAGCTGCGCGGTGTCGCGCACGATTTCCATGGCGCGCCCGCCCAGCACATAAGACGGCCGGATCACCACCGGATAGCCGATCTCCTCGGCGATGGCGCGCGCGGCATTCGGCGACGTGGCGATGCCGTTCTGCGGCTGGCGCAATTTGAGCTTGTCGAGCAGCTTCTTGAAACGGTCGCGGTCCTCCGCCAGGTCGATCATGTCGGGCAAGGTGCCGAGGATCGGCACGTTTGCCTTTGAAAGGTGCTCGGCGAGCTTGAGCGGAGTCTGCCCGCCGAACTGCACGATCACGCCGTGCAGCGTTCCATTGGTACGCTCGGTTTCGATGATCTCCAGCACGTCTTCCGGCGTCAGCGGCTCGAAATAGAGCCGGTCGGAGGTGTCGTAATCGGTCGACACCGTTTCCGGATTGCAGTTGACCATGATGGCCTCGTAGCCGGCTTCCTTGAGCGCGAAGGCGGCATGGCAGCAGCAGTAGTCGAACTCGATGCCCTGGCCGATGCGGTTGGGGCCGCCGCCGAGAATGATGACCTTCTTCTTGTCGGACGGCGCCGCTTCGTCAGCGGCGCGGCCGGCGAACGGCGTCTCGTAGGTCGAATACATATAGGCGGTGGGCGAGGCGAACTCGGCGGCGCAGGTGTCGATGCGCTTGAACACCGGCCGCACGCCGAGCGCGCGGCGCTTTTGCCTGACCTCGTCGGCGTCATTGCCGGTGAGTTTTCCAAGCCGGGTATCGGAAAAGCCGCTGGCCTTTAGCCGCCGGAATGCGCCGGCAGTCGCCGGCAGCCCCTTGGCCTTGATCTCTTCTTCCGTCTCCACCAGCGCGCGGATTTCGCCCAGGAACCAGGGATCGATGCGGCAGGCATTGTGAATCAGCTCGTTATTGGCGCCGCGCCGCATGGCCTGCGCGATCTTGAGCAGACGGTCGGGCGTCGGCGTGCCGAGCGCGGCGCGGATGGCGGCCTTGTTGTCGGCGTCGTCGATGCCCTTGGCCGGATCGAAGCCTTCCAGGGTGATTTCATCGAGCCCGGTGAGGCCGGTCTCGAGCGAGCGCAGCGCCTTCTGCAGGCTCTCCTGGAAGGTGCGGCCGATCGCCATGGCTTCGCCGACCGATTTCATCGAGGTGGTGAGCGTTTGCGTTGCGCCGGGGAATTTCTCGAAGGCAAAGCGCGGAATTTTGGTGACCACGTAATCGATGGTCGGCTCGAACGAGGCCGGCGTCGCGCCGCCGGTGATGTCGTTGGCGATTTCATCGAGCGTGTAGCCGACCGCGAGCTTGGCGGCCACCTTGGCGATCGGGAAGCCGGTGGCCTTCGAAGCAAGCGCGGAGGAGCGCGACACGCGCGGATTCATCTCGATGATCACCAGCCGCCCGTCGGCCGGGTTGACCGCGAACTGCACGTTGGAGCCGCCGGTTTCCACCCCGATCTCGCGCAGCACCGCAATCGAGGCGTCGCGCATGATCTGGTATTCCTTGTCGGTGAGCGTGAGCGCCGGCGCGATGGTGATCGAATCGCCGGTATGCACGCCCATCGGATCGACATTCTCGATCGAGCAGATGATGATGCAGTTGTCTTTTTTGTCGCGCACCACCTCCATCTCGAATTCCTTCCAGCCCAGCACCGACTCTTCGATCAGCACTTCGCTGGTGGGAGAGGCGTCGATGCCGCCTTCGACGATCTCGATGAACTCCGCCTTGTTGTAGGCGATGCCGCCGCCGGTGCCGCCGAGCGTGAACGAAGGGCGGATGACCGCCGGCAGGCCGATGTCGTCGAGCGCCGTCAGCGCCTGCGCCAGCGTCTTGATCTGGTGCGAGCGCGGCGTCTCCAGTCCGATCTTCTTCATTGCTTCGCGAAACAGCTCGCGGTCTTCCGCCTTGTCGATGGCGTCCGCCGTGGCGCCGATCATCGTGACGCCGAATTTCTCCAGCGTGCCCATCTTGCGCAGCGACAGCGCGCAGTTGAGCGCAGTCTGCCCGCCCATGGTCGGGAGCAGCGCGTCCGGGCGCTCGCGCTCAATGATCTTGGCGACGATCTCCGGCGTGATCGGCTCGATATAGGTGGCGTCGGCGAGATCGGGATCGGTCATGATCGTCGCCGGATTGGAGTTCACCAGGATGACCCGGTAGCCTTCCTCCTTGAGCGCCTTGCAGGCTTGGGTGCCGGAATAGTCGAATTCGCAGGCCTGGCCGATGACGATCGGCCCGGCGCCGATGATCATGATCGATTTGATGTCAGTGCGTTTGGGCATCTTATGTAATATGCCCCTCTCCCCATCCGAACTCGGGTTTACCCGAGTTCGGCACTTTAGGTTGGCTGAAGTCGGATATATCCGACTTCGGCGGCGGAGAGGGTAGGGTGAGGGGGGAGAGCCTATGCGAGGGCACGCCCGCGGGCTGCGTCAGCGATCGACCGAAGCCGAAAAGTTTCTGTGCTCCAGACTTCGCGCACGCCAGCTTGATGGCGTTAAATTCAAACGACAATTCCGCTCGCCGGATATATCGTCGACTTCGTTTCGCTCGAAAGAAAACTGGTCATTGAGGTCGACGGTGGCCAGCATAGCGAACGAACTCAATCGGACGGCGAACGGACGACCGCGCTGGAAAAGTGTGGGTATCACGTCGTCCGCTTTTGGAACAACGACGTGTTGAATAATATTGATGGCGTGCTCGAAGCTGTTCTTCAAGAGCTTCATCTCACACACTGAACCCCCTCACCCCGACCCTCTCCCCGCTGGGGAGAGGGAGAAGAAGCAGACACAAAAAAAGGGCGCGCCTACGCGCGCTCCCCCGGATCGCGCCGAGGGTTCAAGCCTCGCGCGCGGGCCTCACACTGGCCCGAATCGGCGGGCAGGGGAGGGCGCGGGCGGCATAAGCGGTGGACGGCCTAAAGCTGCACCGGCGGGGCCAAAAACATCAAGCACCTCGCAACATGGCTTGTTGCGCCTTCGCGTGCTCGGTTGGCCGGCCGATAAGCCACAACCCGAAGCGGAGCAGGGCCGATCGCTGGAACACTCTGACATTTCATCGGTTGTTTTCGCAGGTCTTACATGCATCGGCGCGAGTTCATCACGCTCTTAGGCGCGGCCGCCGCACGGCCACTCGCAACACGCGCGCAGCAACCTGAGCGAATTCGGCGCGTCGGTGTCCTGACTTCCAAGCAGGATTTCCTCGATCGGAATGACGTCGCCGCCATCAGAGACGCTTTCCAGCGCTTGGGCTGGGCAGAGGGCCAAAATTTCCATCTCGAATACCGTTCGGTGGTACCCAACGAGGAGCGGCTACGGTCCGCCGCCGCGGATTTGGTGGGCCTGAAGCCGGAAGTAATTCTGGTGGTGACTTCGGCCGCGCTGAGGGCCGCGCGAGATAGCACCGATACAATCCCCATCGTCTTTGTGGCCGTTACCGACCCGGTGAACCAAGGTCTTGTTGCGAACCGTGCTCATTCGGGCGGCAACGTCACGGGTTTCACGGCTTTCAACTTCTCCATCGCGTCGACGTGGCTCAAACTGCTCAGAGAGATTTCGCCTAAGCTCCGCCATTTCGCCGTCATTTTTGACCCTGACACAACGCCAGGAGGCTGGTTGCCGCCGCTCAAGTCCGCCGCTCCGGTCCTTGGCCTTGAAGTGAATGAAGCTGCGGTCGCCGACGACGGCAAGATCGAGGAAATCGTCATGGATGCGCTGAAAACCAGCGACGATGCCGGCCTGATTGTTCTGCCTAGTCCTTTCACAATGCTTCATCGCCAGCGGATCCTTAATTTTGCCGCGCGTCATTTGCTCCCGGCCATCTATTGGGATAGCCGGTTCGTGAAAGACGGGGGACTTATGTCTTATGCTACAGTTTGGACGAAGAGGAGCGAAGAGGGCGCCACCTATGTCGACCGCATTCTCAAGGGCGAAAAGCCGGCCGATCTCCCTGTCCAAGAGACTACAAAATTCGAGCTCGTGATTAATCTCAAGACCGCCGAGGCGATCGGCCTCACTGTGCCGTCAACATTGCTTACGAGCGCCAACGAGGTGATCGAATAGAGATGCGCTGCTCTGCGACGATTGAGTTGTGCCGGCAGACTTCAATCTGCCCGCGCCAGAAATGTCATGCGCCATCGATTGTGGCCGATGTTGCGCGGCGCGCGTTTCGCCGCAAAGCCGGTGGCTTCCAGCTTGGCCAGCATCTCGGACTCCTCGTAGTGGGAAAGCCCGACGGTCTTCCTCAGCCGCAGATAGTCCGACACGAAAATCCGCATCAGCCCGCCGACGCCGCCCAGAAGAATCCGTTGGCGGCGGCAAAGCGCAGCAGCGCCAGCGCGGCCGCCGGCGCGGCCAGACGCGGCGGCACGATATCGCCGATAATCAGCAGGCTGCCGGGCTTGAGTAGCTTGCGGAAGGTCGACGCCAAGTCGTCGAACTGCGCGGCGGTGAGATATTGCGCCACCGAATGCAGCACGATCAGGTCGAGCGAGCCGGGCGGCAACGCCCCGGCTTGATCGGGCGTGAGCACGGAGATTTTCGGATTTTGCGCGTAGCGCGCAGCGAGCGCGGCCCGCACATTGGGTGCGGCCTCGACCAGCATCAGATGCCCGCACTCAGCAGCCACGAGATCGGCCGATGTCGCCTCGCCGCAGCCGTAGTCGAGTACGCGCGCCGCGGGCGAGGGCACGTAATCGCGGATATGCTCGGCGATGGTGCGGTAATGCACGTCGCGGTGACGCGCATTCACGTAGATCACCGAGTGCTTGAAATCGTAGAAGCTGATCCAGTCGGACATCGGCCTTACGCCACGCGCAGCCGGCGTTCCGACGCGGGCTTGCGTAAACGGCGCACAGCCGTTTTCTTCAGCCGCTGCTCGACGCGGCGCAGATCATAGGCCGCTTGCAGGCGCAGCCACATGTCGGCGGGCGGATTGGTGAAGGCCCGTTCAAGACGGACCGCGATGTCGGGTGTGATCGGTGACTTACCGTTGACGATTTCCGACAAGGTCTTGCGGCTCACGCCGAGCGCCTTGGCGGTTTCGGTCACCGTCAGGCCGAGCGGAACGAGCACATCCTCTTTCAGGCCTTCGCCGGGATGCGGTGGTTTGAGCATTGGCATGATTTCACCTCAGTGATAGTCGACGAGATCGACGTCTGCGACGTGAGCGCCTTCGAAGCGGAAGATGATGCGCCAGTTACCCGAAACGGAAACACTCCAGAAGTCGCTCAGGTTTCCGGTGAGCGGATGCAGCCGCAATCCTGGGAAATCCATGTCGCGTGGCATCCGCGCCGAATTCAGATAGCCAAGGATACGCGCGATCTTGTTTCGATGTGCGGCATGGACGCGTGATTCATCGCCGCGTTCATGTAGCAGTTTCAGTCCCCGGTGCCGGAAACTGCGGATCATGCGCTAAGATAGGCTGTAACCCGTTGGGTGTCAACGGCCGGTAAGGCTCACGCGATCTTGCGCTTGGCCGTGTTCTTGGCCTGCCGCATCATGTCGACGAAGCGCGTGAACAGATAATGGCTGTCGCGCGGGCCGGGCGAGGCCTCCGGGTGATATTGGACCGAGAACACCGGCCGGTCGTTGAGCGCGATGCCGCAATTGGAGCCGTCAAACAGCGACACATGCGTCTGCGCGACATTTTCGGTAGCGAGTCCTTGTCGACCGCGAAGCCGTGGTTCATCGAGGTGATCTCGACCTTGCCGGTGGTGAGATCCTTGACCGGATGATTGGCGCCGTGATGGCCCTGATGCATTTTCACTGTCTTGCCGCCGACAGCAATTCCCAACATCTGATGGCCGAGACAGATGCCGAAGGTCGGTGTGCCGCTATCGATCAGCTTCTTGATCACCGGCACGGCGTATTCGCCGGTCGCCGCCGGGTCGCCCGGCCCGTTCGACAAAAACACGCCGTCCGGCTTGAGCGCCATGATGTCCTCGGCCGAGGTCTTGGCCGGCACCACCGTCACCTTGCAGCCCGAGCCGGCCAGCAGCCGCAGGATGTTGCGCTTGATGCCGTAGTCGATGGCGACCACGTGGAAGTCAGGCTTCTCCTGGCGGCCGTAGCCCTCGCCCCACACCCACGGGGTCTCGTCCCAGGAAAACCGCTGCGCGCTCGTGACCATCGGCACCAGGTCCATGCCGACCAAGCCGGGCCAGGCTGCGGCTTCCTTCTTCAGCGCGGCCAGATCGAATTTTCCGTCCGCGGCGTGCGCGATCACGGCGTTGGGCATGCCCTTGACGCGGATCAGCGCCGTCAGCGCCCGGGTGTCGATGCCGCACAAGCCGACGATGCCGCGCGCCTTGAGCCAGTCGTTGAGATTGCGGGTGGCGCGGTAGTTCGATTGCGGCGTGATGGCGCTTTGCAGGATGACGCCGCAGGCGCCCGGCCGCGCCGCCATGTTGACGCTCTCGACGTCTTCCTCGTTGGTGCCGACATTGCCGATGTGGGGAAAGGTGAAGGTGATGATCTGCCCGGCATAAGACGGGTCGGTGAGGATTTCCTCGTAACCCGTCATCGCGGTATTGAAGCAGACCTCGCCGGCCGCGGTGCCGATGGCGCCCAGGCCGAAGCCCTCCAGCACGGTCCCGTCGGCCAGCACCAAAAGCGCCGTCGGCTTGGGCTCAGCCCAAGTCTTGTCAACCCGAGTCTCGCCGGAAGTCCCGGCGCCGGGGGTCGCTTTCGTCTGGGTCATGGCCTCTTAGTTGCGTATTATAGGGACAGAGGCAAGGGCGACATCGCGCCACAAGGCCTATACGATTTGGTCCACTGAAAAGGTCGGTCGCATGAAACGGCGCGAGTTCATCACGCTTCTTGGCGGCGCGGCGGCGGCGTGGCCGTTGGCGGTGCGCGCGCAGCAAACGAAAATGCCTCGCATCGGCGTCCTTGTCGTCAGTGGCCCAGAACCTATGGGGCCATTTCGCGAGGCGCTCCGCGATCTTGGTTATGCCGAGGGGAAGGATATCCAGATCGAGGTCCGATCGGCGCAAAGTCATGTCACTCGCCTCCCAGAACTGGCGGCGGAACTGATTCGCGGCCACGTCGATGTCATCGTCGCGATACAGACCCCGGCCGTCTATGCGGCGAAGAATGCCACGCGCGACATTCCCATCGTCATGATGGCAGGCGATCCAATCGCGACGGGGCTGATCAGCAACCTTGCGCGGCCGGACGGCAATCTCACCGGATTGTCCGGCGCCGCCGCCGAGCTGGCGGCCAAGAGCCTCGAACTGATCCCCGAGATCGTACCGGGCGCGCGCCGCGTTGGCGTTCTGGGCAATGCCAACGATCCGTTCATGAAGCCCTTTCTCGAGGACATCCAACAGGGCGCCCCAAAAGTGCGCCTTGAAGTCCATCAGATCATCGTTCGCGGCAGCGACGAGTTGGACGGCGCCTTCGCAGCAATCGCCCGCGCGCGAGCGGACGCCGTCATGATCCAGGGCAGCCTCTCGGACAAACTGACGGTCGGTCTGGCGCTAAAATACCGGCTGCCATCCCTCTCGACCCAAAAATCCGCAGTGCAGGCGGGAATCCTGATGTCATACAGCGCGAGTTTGGCGGAGCGGGGCCACGAGCTCGCGACGCTACGTGGACAAGATCCTCAAAGGCGCCAAGCCCGCCGATCTTCCGGTGCAACAGCCGACCAAGTTCGAATTGGCGATCAACCTCAAGACCGCCAAGGCGCTTGGCCTGACCATCTCGCCCATGCTGCTCACGCGCGCCGACGAGGTGATCGAATGAAGTGCTGGAGTGTCGTCAGTCGTTTTCGTCCTAATAACCAGGGAAAGGTCAGCCGTGCTGCGCGATCGGATCAATAACGAACTCAAGGACGCGATGAAAGCCAAGAACGAGCGGGCGGTTTCCACCCTGCGCATGGTCAATTCGACGCTCAAGAACGCCGACATCGAGGCGCGCGGCGCCGGCAAGCCGCCGCTCGGCGATGCCGAGGTGCTGCCGGTGCTGCAAAAGATGATCAAGCAGCGCCAGGAATTGGTCGAGCTCTACAGACAAGGCAACCGCGCCGATCTGGTGAAGCAGGAGCAGGAGGAGATCGCCATCATCTCCGGCTATCTGCCGAAGCAGATGTCGGAGGCCGAGATGGCCGCGGCGATCGAGGCCGCCATCAAGGAGACCGGCGCCGCCGGCATGAAGGACATGGGCAAAGTGATAGGCAGCCTGCGCGGCAAATATGCCGGGCAGATGGACATGGCGAAGGCGAGTGCGGTGGTGAAGGCGAAGCTGTCCGGCTGATCGCGCCCCTGAGCTGCGCCAAAGGAAAGCTCGACAGAAATCGGGTGTCGTAACCGGGTGTCGTGGCGTCAAGAAAGACGCCACGGTGACTTCATCGCAACGTCCGGAAGGCTGTGCCATGAACACCCGAGCCGAAATTCGCCTCGTCGACGAAGAAAAATTCAAATCGCCCGTACAGGCCGGTTGGGATCGCGTTGCCTCGATCTTGAACGAGCGAGGCTGCGCGGTTCTGGAAAAACTACTCACACGGAAGGAGTGCGATAAGCTTGCCGCGCGCTATGCGAGCGACGACGGTTTTCGCAGCCGCGTCATCATGAGCCGGCACGGCTTCGGTAAAGGCGAGTACAAATATTTCGCTTACCCGCTGCCGGAGCCGATCGCGTCCTTGCGCAACGCGCTCTATCCGCCGCTCGCGAAGATCGCCAACGACTGGAATGCGCGCATGGGCATTGCCACGCGATATCCGTCCGAACACCAAGAGTTTCTCGCCCAGTGCCACGCGGCGGGACAGCAGCGGCCGACGCCGCTGCTGCTGCAATACGGGCCGGGCGATTATAATTGCCTGCACCAGGACCTTTATGGCGAGCTCGCATTTCCATTGCAGGCGACGATTTTGCTGTCGGCGTCGGGCCGGGATTTCGCCGGCGGCGAATTCGTCATCACCGAGCAGCGCCCGCGCATGCAGTCGCGGGCGGAGGTCGGTGCCGCTGGGCCAGGGCGATGCCGTGATCTTTGCGGTGCACCATCGGCCGGTACGGGGCACGCGCGGCGATTATCGCGTGAATCTTCGCCACGGCGTCAGCCGCCTGCGCAGCGGCCGCCGCCACACCGTCGGCATCCTCTTTCACGACGCGAAATGAACGCAGGCCGAGACGGCGGCCGGTTTCTCGGCTAATTTTCCCCGGCAAGCCTGCGCCGACAAGCGGGCCACGCTCGCAGGAGGATTGCCGTGAAGCTCGTCATTGCACTCATCGCCGCCGTCATCGCTCTCGCCGCGCCGGCTTTGGCCGACGACTATCCCAACCGGCCGATCCGCGTATTCACCACCTCGAGCGCCGGCGGCATCAGCGACATCTTCATGCGCGTCTTGAACGACGCGCTGCAAAGCCGCCTCGGCCAGCCGCTGATCGTCGAGAACAAGCCGGGCGGCGCCGGCAACATCGCCGGCGCGCGCCTGCCAGGACGCGGCGCCGGACGGCTACACCATCTGCATCATCAATGCCGACACGATGATCTATAACCAGTTCCTGTTCAAACAGATCCCGTTCGAGCCGGAAAAGCTCACGCCAATCGTCAACCTGTTTCACCTGATCCAGGTGCTGGTGGTGAACTCGAATCTTAACGTGAAGACGGTGGACCAGCTCGTCGCGCTGTCGAAGGCAAAGCCCGGCACGCTGAATTACCTCACCGCCTCGATCCCCTGCGTTGTCTACATGGACAGCCTCAAGCGCGATAAAGGCGCCGACTGGGTGCGGGTGCCCTTCCGCGGCGGCGGCGAGGCGGTCACCGCGGTGCTGAGCGGCACCACGCCGATCGGCTTGTTCGGCCTCGGCAACATCATCTCGCAGATCAAGGCCGGCAAGATGACGGCGCTGGCGCTGGCCAACAACATCCGCACGCCGCTGTTGCCGGACGTGCCGACCTGGGCCGACCTCGGCTACAAGGGCGCGCCGTCGGAGACCTGGTACGGCCTGTTCGCGCCTGCCGGCACGCCGAAGGCGATCGTCGACAAGCTCAATGCCGAGATCGTCAAGGTGGTCGGCGATCCTGGCTTCCGCGAGAAATACATCATAGCCCGCGGCCTGGTGCCGGCGACCGGTTCGCCGGAGGAATTCTCGCCAAGACCATCAGCGCGGGCCGCCTTGGCGCCGAGCAGGTGGTCAAGGATTCCGGGCTGCCGCCGCAGTAGGCGGGCCGCCAACCAATTTCAAACACATCATCGTCCGCGAAAGCGGACGATCCAGTAATCACAACGGTTACGGTGAGTACTGGATGCCCCGCTTGCGCGGGCATGACAGTCGGGACCGAGTGGTGGTTTGGGGGCTGTGAATAACGAGCAAAACGCCCGAAATCCGGCCCCTTCCGGTGCCGGCCCCGGAAAGTCTCGATTTGCCGGCCTATGATGGGCGGACCGATTCGGCCAACCGAAAGACCCACGCCGCGCCAGCGCGCGGCGGCAATGCCATGCGCTTCACGCCCCAGTTCCTCGACGAGCTCAAAGCCCGGCTTCCGGTCTCGGAAGTCGTCGGCCGGCGCGTCAAGCTCGTGCGCTCGGGGCGCGAGTTCAAGGGCCTGTCGCCGTTCAACAAGGAAAAGACGCCGTCGTTCTTCGTCAACGACCAGAAGCAGGCTTGGTTCGACTTCTCCTCGCAGAAGAACGGCAGCATTTTCGATTTCGTCATGCTGACCGAGGGCGTCAGCTTTCCCGAAGCGGTCGAGCGGCTGGCGCAAATGGCCGGCGTGCCGCTGCCGAAAGTCTCGCACGAGGACGAGGCGCGAGGACGCCCGGCGCAAGACGCTGCACGACGTCATGGAACTGGCGGCGAAGTTTTTCGAAGCGACGCTTGCCTCGCGCGCCGGCGCCAAGGCGCGCGGCTATCTCGCCGACCGCGGGCTCGATCCGGCGACGCAGCTCAAATTCCGTCTCGGTTACGCGACCAATGAGCGCTTCGCACTGAAAGAACATCTCGGCAGTCACGGCATTCCGGTCGAGGACATGGTCGAAGCCGGCCTCTGATTTCCGGCGACGACATCCCGTTGCCGTTCGACCGTTTCCGCGACCGCGTGATGTTTCCGATCGCGGACTTTCGCGGCCGCGCCATCGCCTTCGGCGGCCGCGCGCTGGAAAAAGACGCGCAGGCGAAATATCTGAATTCGCCGGAAACGCCGCTGTTCCATAAAGGCGCGACGCTCTACAACATCGCCGCGCGCGCCAGGCCGCGCATGACGGCGCGATCATGTGTCGCCGTCGAAGGCTATGTCGACGTCATCGCCATGGTGACGGCGGGATTTCCGGCCACCGTCGCGCCGCTCGGCACGGCGCTGACCGAGGATCAGCTCGCACTGCTCTGGAAAATGGCGGACGAGCCGGTGCTCTGCTTCGACGGTGACAATGCCGGCTTGCGCGCCGCCTATCGCGCGGTCGAACTCGCCATGCCGCGGCTGAAGCCCGGCAAGAGCCTGAAATTCGCACTGCTGCCGCAGGGCCAGGATCCCGACGATCTATTCCGTTCCGGCGGGCGCGAGGCGATCGCCGACGTGATCGGCGCGGCGCGTCCGCTCGCCGCCATGCTGTGGGCGCGCGAGACCGAAGGGCACTCGTTCGAAACGCCGGAACGGCGCGCGGCGCTGGAAGCGCGCATCAACGAGGTCACCGCCGGCATCGCCGACGATAGCGTGCGCAAATATTACCGGCAGGATTTCAGCGCGCGGCTGGCGCAGTTCTTCGCGCCGGCGCACAGGATTGCGCCCGCGCGGCAGTTTCCAGCGCGGGCAAATCGCAACTTCGGGCAAAACTGGCGGGAGCGCCGGGCGAATGGCAACCGCGCAACGGCGCGCCGCAGCGCCCGGCAACCGGCGGCAAGAACACGCCCTATGTGGTGGTCAGCCAGCAACTGGCGTCGAGCCCGCTGCATCGCGGCCACCGCATCGCCGTTCCGACGCGCGAGGCGCTCATCCTGCAGGCCGCGCTCAATTATCCCTGGCTGCTGCACGACCATCTGGAGGAATTGGCCTCGCTCGAGTTCCGCCATGCCGACGCCGAAAAGCTCAAGGGCGCGCTGGTCGACATCGCCGCCCATGCCGCCAGCCGCCCGATGCCGAGGCCGTGCGGGCGGAACTGGCCGCGCGCAACCTCGCGCGAGGCCATGGAGCGCATCGGCGCCGCGATCACCACCTAATCGGTCTGGGGCGCCCGGCCGGACGCCGCGCCCGAGGATGTTTTGGTGACCTGGCAGCAACTTGTCGCCTTGCATCGGCAGTGGCATTCCCTAACTAAGGAGCTCAAGGACGCCGAGCAGGCTTTCGGCCAGGACAACAGCGAAGGCAATTATTTGCGGCTGCGCGACGTCAAGGCCCGCTTGTCCCGCATGGAAGGAACCGAGGCCCTGATCGAGGGCTTCGGAGCCTCTTCCGGCCGGGGCGTTCGTAGCTTATGAGCAACCGCGCATGGCCCCGAAAAGTGGGTACCGGTTTTCGGGTAAGGCCATGCGCAGAAGTAACGAAGTCCCGGAAACGCCGGGCCGGCGGGGAATAATAGGTCGATTCCCGCGGTAATTTCGTGGTTAATCGGAGCTTAAGCGGGTTCCGACGACACTCGCGACCTGATTCGGGGGCGGCGCCTTGGCCGGGCGCTCATGGCCCCTTGGCTGTTGCCTATTTATAGGGGGTGTTTTTCCCGCCCCGGGGGCCGGTCCAAGGAGAGGACGATTATGGCGACAAGGCAAAGGCACAGGTCAAGGAAGAGGCCCCGGAAAAGGACGCCGAAGGCGCCCCCGACAGCCCGCTGCCGCTGCTCGATCTCAACGACGCCGGCGTCAAGAAGATGATCAAGGCCGCCAAGAAGCGCGGCTTTGTCACCTTCGACGCGCTCAATGCCGTGCTGCCGTCCGAAGTCACCTCGCCCGAGCAGATCGAAGACATCATGGCGATGCTCAGCGAGATGGGCATCAACGTGGTCGAGACCGAGGACGCCGAAGGCGAGGACGGCGAGACGAAAAGGCCGCCGACGAGCACGACGACGATGACGACGACACCGGCACCGAGGTGGTCGAGAGCAAGTCGAAGTCGCTCGCCGTCGCCGAGAAGAAAGAGCCGTCCGAGCGCACCGACGATCCCGTGCGCATGTATCTGCGCGAGATGGGCTCGGTCGAACTGCTCTCGCGCGAGGGCGAAATCGCCATTGCCAAGCGCATCGAGGCCGGCCGCGAGGCGATGATCGCAGGGCTTTGCGAAAGCCCGTTGACGTTTCAGGCCGTCATCATCTGGCGCGACGAATTGAACGACGGAAAAGTCTTCCTGCGCGACATCATCGATCTGGAAGCGACCTATGCCGGCCCCGACGCCAAGCAGATGCAGGTGCCGGTGATCATCGGCCCCGACGGCAAGCCGGTTCCGCGGCAGCCGCCGTCCCGGCGCCGCCCCCGTTCCCGGCGCGCCGCATTGCAGGTCGTGCAACCCGTGGCGCCGCCCGCCGCGCCCCCGCCGCGACGCCGTTCAAGGTGCCGGGCGAAGCCGGGGCCGATGGCGAAGAGCCGAGGATCCGGCGAGGCCGCCGCCGAGGGCGATTACGACGAAGACGACATGGAAAATTCGCTTTCGCTCGCCGCGATCGAGGCCGAGCTCAAGCCGAAAGTGGTCGAGACCTTCGACAATATCGCCGACGCCTTCAAGCGCCTGCGCCGGCTGCAGGAGCAGGACATCGAGTTCCGGCTGAAGAACACCTCGCTGTCGCCGGCGCAGGAGCGCAAATACAAGAAGCTGAAGGAAGAGATCATCGCCGAGGTGAAGTCGCTGCGGCTCAACCAGGCGCGCATCGATAGCCTGGTCGAGCAGCTCTACGACATCAACAAGCGCCTGGTCGAACGAGGGCCGCCTGATGCGGCTGCCGGAGAGCTACGGCGTCTCGCGCGAGGATTTCCTCAAGCAGTACATGGGCAACGAGCTCGACCCGCGCTGGCTCAACCGCATCTCGAAACTCGAGCGCGAAGGGCTGGAAGGAGCTCGTCGCCAAGGAGAAGGACCGCATCAAGGAGATGCGCGCGTTGGTGCACGAGCTCGCCGGGCAAACTGGCGTCGAGATCCGAATTCCGCAAGATCGTGCACATGGTGCAGAAGGGCGAGCGCGAGGCGCGCCAGGCCAAGAAGGAAATGGTGGAGGCGAACCTGCGCCTCGTCATCTCCATCGCCAAGAAATACACCAACCGCGGCCTGCAGTTCCTCGACCTGATCCAGGAAGGCAACATCGGCCTGATGAAGGCGGTCGACAAATTCGAATACCGCCGTGGCTACAAGTTCTCGACCTACGCGACCTGGTGGATCCGCCAGGCGATCACGCGCTCGATCGCCGACCAGGCGCGCACCATCCGTATCCCGGTGCACATGATCGAGACCATCAACAAGATCGTGCGAACTTCTAGGCAGATGTTGAACGAGATTGGGCGCGAGCCGACGCCGGAAGAGCTGGCCGAGAAATTGGGCATGCCGCTCGAGAAGGTGCGCAAGGTTCTCAAGATCGCCAAGGAGCCGCTGTCGCTCGAGACTCCCATCGGCGACGAGGAAGATTTGCACCTCGGCGACTTCATCGAGGACAAGAACGCGATCCTGCCGATCGACGCCGCGATCCAGTCGAATTTGCGCGAGACCACCACGCGCGTGCTGGCTTCGCTCACGCCGCGCGAAGAACGCGTGCTGCGCATGCGCTTCGGCATCGGCATGAACACCGACCACACGCTGGAGGAAGTCGGCCAGCAGTTCTCGGTCACGCGCGAGCGCATCCGCCAGATCGAGGCCAAGGCGCTGCGGAAGCTGAAGCATCCGAGCCGCAGCAGAAAACTGCGAAGTTTTCTGGACAACTAAAAAAGCGCAAACTGCGCAGCTTCCTCGACAACTAATCCATCACCGTCACCCTGAGGTACTCGGCCAAAGGCCGAGCCTCGAAGGGCGACGGACCCGGGCCGATCATCCTTCGAGGCGCGCAAGAGCGCACCTCTGGATAACGGGTTAAACTTTTCCGCTCCTCCCCGCGCAGGCGGGGAGCGGGCGTCCGATAACGCCAGAGGCCGCCCGCAGGCGGCCTCTTTTCGTTGATGGATGGGGTGATATCCCCGCGCTTATCGCCTTTTGATGGTCGTATTCGTATCGACGTCGGCGCCGCGCCTGCCAGCCTTCACGTCGGCATTGACGCCCGCCCCGGTCGTGGAGTGACCGGGCGCGTAGCCGGAGGCGCCGGTGGTGCCTTTCACCGAGCCGTTTTCCTGCATCTGGTGGCCCGGCGTATAGCCAGACGCCCCAGGCGAGCCCTGGACCGAACCTTTCTCCTGCATTTGCAGACCCGGGGTTTGTGCCTGTGCCGAAATGGCGGCAACCGTCAGCAAACCGGCGGCCACTGCACCTGCGATGAGACTCTTCATGGGTATCTCCCTGGCTGTTTTGCTGCCGACGGCAAACGCGTGGCGGCAACGCCCGTTCCGCGGTTCCATGGGCGATACAGTGGCGCTTTCCGGTCGAACTCATGGCGCCTATAGTCGACAGGTAGTCTGCGGGGCACTCTCTTGCACACAGGAGATGTCGTGATGGCCAGTTATGTGTTGTTCGGCAAATATTCGATTGAGGGTCTCAAAGGCATCAGCGCCAAGCGCACAGACGAGGTGAAGGCGCTGATCAAGAAGAATGGCGGCGAGTTGAAGACGGCCTATGCCGTGCTCGGCGATGTCGATCTGGTGTTGATCGTCGACTTGCCGGATACCGCGCGCGCGATGGCAACGTCCGCGGCGCTGGCGAAATTGACCGGGATCGCGTTCGCCACGTCGCCGGCGGTCACGCTCGAGGAGTTCGACCGGCTCACGGCCTAAAGCAGTTCAGCCGGGACCCGGGACGTGCAGCAATCCGCGCCGCGCGCGGCTTCCCAGATTGACGGCGAGCAGGCGGACCGGCGGCAGGCGCAGAAGCTCACTCCAGCCCTTCGATCATGCGGATGTCGCGCACGGCGCCGTCGCCGAGCGCCTTGAGCGCCGCCTGGTAGGCCGGCGAATTGTGCGCCTCGACCGCCGTGGCGAGACTGGGAAACTCGGTTGCCACCATGCGCTGCTTCATGCCGGCCTCGTAGGCTTCGCTCGCCGTGCCGCGGCACAGATAGCGCGCGCCGAAGGGCGTCAGCGCCGGCGCCGCCAGCTTGGCGTAGGCGGCGAGCTTCTCCGGGTCCTTGATCTCCCGGTAGAAGGTGATCCAGTAGCCTTTGGGCATGGTGCGCTCCTTCACGGGTTCCGTATCCACCGCAAGTGTTAGCGCAAGGCGTGGGCGAAGGGAAAGCCGTGCCGCGTGCTTCCTTTCCCTCTCCCCTTGTGGGAGAGGGTGGCGAGCGTGGAGCGATAGCGAGCGCGAGCCGGGTGAGGGGTCTGTGCCCGACGAGACTCCGACCCCTCACCCGCCCCCGCTCGGCTTCGCCTCCGCTCGGGCACCCTCTCCCACAAGGGGAGAGGGTGAGCTACCGCTTGCGCGGGAATGAGCGGAGTGGTGGGGTTTGCGCATGATCAAAACACTGTCCGTGGTTTTCCTCCTCACGCTCCTCCTCGCGCTGCCCGCCGAGGCCGCCCAATGCGGCGGCGATTTCAACGGTTTCCTTGCCAGCATGAGTCGCGAGGCGCAGGCCGCCGGCGTGTCGCGTCAGGTCATCGACCAGGCCTTCGCGGGGCTTTCGCCCGACCAGAACGTCCTCGCTTTCGACCGCCGCCAGAAGGGCATGTTCCACTCCAAGAGCTTTGAGGAATATTCCCGCACCCGCGTCATCCCGGCGCGCATCAACCGCGCCCGCAAGCTGATGGCGGTGCATGCCCAGCTGCTCGCGCGCATCGAGCGGCAGTTCGGCGTGCCTGGGCCCGTCATCGTGGCGATCTGGACGCTGGAGAGCGACAACGGCACCGGCGACATGGGCAAGCTGCCGGTGATCCGCACGCTCGCCACGCTGGCGCACGACTGCCGCCGCACTGAATTATTCCAGGGCGAGCTGATCGCCGCGCTCAAGATCGTCCAGCGCGGCGACCTGCCGCTGCGCGACCTCATCGGCGCCTATGCCGGCGAGATCGGCCAGACGCAGTTTCTGCCCTCGTCCTACATCAAATACGGCGTCGATTTCGACGGCAACGGCCATGTCGATCTGCGCCACTCGGTGCCGGACGTGCTGGCCTCGACCGCCAATCTGCTGAAGGTGAACGGCTGGCAGGCGGGGCAGCCCTACGGCGCCGGCACGCCGAATTTCGAGGGCGCGATGCGCGAGTGGAATCACTCCGAGGTCTATCGCCGCACCATCGTGCTGATGGCGGAGAGGATCGGGGGGTAGGGGACGCGCGTTGCCGCCGGCGTCCGGCACCGGCGTCCGGTCGCCGCCCTGTACACTCCTTTATAATTGCGCGATCATGCGGCGCGGACCACGCACGTTGCGTATCGTTGGAGGCGGTGGGCCATGAAAAACAACCTGACGCATAACCCGAGGAACCTATTGCGCGTCGCGCTGATCGCGGCGCTGGCCGCGGCGGCAAGCTCCTCTTTGGCCGCCGGTTCGGGCGCGCCGGGCGTCGCGCTGTCCGGTGCGACGCCTGGCGGCGGCCATGCGCGCGGCGGGCACACGGGCCATCACGCCATGGCCGGATCGCGCGGCTTCCGCCATGCGGGTTGGGGGCTGTGGGGATATGGACCGGCGGTTTATGCTTCGCCGTCGGCGGGCGTCGAACCCGTTGGCGTCGGCGCGCTCTCCGAGCACGTGACTTATACCTACGACGTGCCCTGGGATGCGGTCCATCGCTATCCGCCCGCCTTGCGGCCTTATGAATACGCGCAGGGCTGTCACACCCAGCGGCAGTCGGTGCCCCGACACGCCGGCGGCACGCAGACGGTCAATATCGTTCGTTGCTATTGACGGGGCGCCGCGGCATACGCGCTTCCCTCTCCTTTGCGGGATAGGGTGGCGAGCCGGAACGGTAGTGAAGGCGAGCCGGGTGAGGGGTCAGTGCCTTACGATATTCGCCGACCCCTCACCCGCCCTCGCTCGGCTTCGCCTCCGCCATAGGCCAGCGCATCGCGCTGGCCGTTCTTGACGTAAAGAACGCGAATGCCAAAGGCATTCGCTATGCACCCTCTCCCGCAAGGGGAGAGGGGAAGTGCGCGCGTTGCGGCATCGCGATCGGATCACGCCGGGCTGGCCAGCGGTTTTCCCTTTTCGACGATGTAGGTGATCATCACCCGCGCCTTCTTGTCGCTTGCCTTGCCGCCGGCGTGCGGCGTGTTCGGCGGGATCTGGAAGCCGTCGCCGGCCTTGACCGTGCGCGTCGCCTGGCCCTGCACCGGCAGCTCGATCTCGCCCTCCATGACGTAGCTCGAACTCGATCCCCGGATGCGTATGCCGGCCGACCTTGGCGCCGGCATCGATAACCACGTCCATCAGGATCGAACTCGTAGCCCGGCGCGGGGCCGTCCGATCGCGACAGGATCTTGCGGGTTATGCCGTTCACGGTCGTGGCCGGCGCCCCCTGGGCATAGACATCCGTGGCCGCAAATCCCGCGAGCCCGCAGATGGCGCATCCTGCGGCGGTCGCGAAGCCTCGTCGTGTCAACATAGCGTCGCCTCCCATAGTTTTGAGCGCCGGTGTTACCTCCCGGCGCGGCAGAGCTTGGCAGAAAGCGGGGGCGGGGAGAAGGAGGCTGATGTCCGCGCGCGGAACGACGGCCCGCGACACTCACATCCGTTCGTCCCCGCGCAAAAGCGCGAAGCGCGTCTTCGGCAAAGAGCGGGGACCCAGTTCTTCTTCGTCAGGCCCGGCCTCGTGCCGGTGACAATGCTCTTTCCGTGCTAAGCTTTCGCGCGTCTCACTCACGGGGGAAGAGCGATGCTGAATTTCGCGACCTTGAAGCGGCAGTGGAAGGATCTCACGTCCTATGAGCGCTTCGAGCAGATCGTCTCGCGCGTCGTCATGCTGTTCATCTCGGTGGTGATCGTCTATTCGCTGGTCCTGGTGGCGATCCAGCTGGTCGATCATTTCAGGCTCGGCATTGCCTTCCTGGACGCCGACGTGCTGAAGGATGTGTTCGGCTCCATCCTCACGATCCTGATCCTGATCGAGTTCAATCATTCGATCGCCTTCGCCATCACGCGGAGGTCCGGCATTCTTCAGGCGCGCGTCATCGTGCTGATCGCGATCCTCGTCATCGCGCGCAAGGTCATCCTGCTCGACTTCGCCACCGCGACGTTTGAAAGCCTGATCGGGATCGGCGGGGTCGCGCTCGCGTTCGGGCTGCTCTATTGGCTCATCAGCGCCAAACCGCACGGGTCCGCGCCGCACCACGACGAGCCGCATTAGGGGCAATCTTGGCCCTGGCTTCCCGCTGGCGCGGGAATGAACCGCTACGCGTACTTTTTCCCGCCCACAACCTGTGCTAATCGTCGGCCATGCCTACAATCGCCTGGTTCTACGGCATTGCGGTCCAAATGTTCTACAACGACCATGAGCCGCCGCACTTCCATGCGCGCTATGGCCGGGCGAGAGCGATCGTGCGGGTTTCGGACGGAGAAATCATTTCCGGCGAACTTCCGCCGACCGCCCGGCGCATGGTTCGCGAATGGACCCTGGCGCGGCGTGCCGAATTGGAGGAAAATTGGCGTCGCGCCCGCGCGCAACAGCCTCTGGAGAAGGTTCCTGGCCCCGATGCAGACGAATGATCTTCCGATGGTCGACGTGCTGCGCCTTCGTCCGCTCGAAGGTGGCCGGCTTTGGCTGCGCTTTACGGACGGCAGCGAAGGCGTCCGCGATTTGTCGGATGTCATCGCGCGCGGTGGCGAGATGGTGCGGCCGCTCAAGGACCCGGCATTTTTCGCGCGCGTTTTCGTCGAAATGGGCGCGCCGACCTGGCCGAACGGTTTCGACCTCGATCCAATCAATCTCTACATGGAATTGCGCGACGCCGGCGCGTTGACGCGGGTGGCGGCGGAATAACGCCTACGCGTCCCGGGCGTGGTGCGCCCTGCGGCGCCGGCACGCCGAATTTCGAGGGCGCGATGCGCGAGTGGAATCACTCCGAGGTCTATCGGCGCACCATCGTGCTGATGGCGGAGCGGATTGGCGGACGGTGAGGGGAAGAGCTATAGTACCATGATTCTGGAGCTTTGATATTCATGAACTCGGACGCAAGCCAATGCCACGAGTTCGCAAACATCCGACCATTTTTGCGCTGGGCAGGATCTAAGCGACGATTGCTAAGATACCTGGCACCTTACATTCCTAAGGAGTTTAATAAATATTTTGAGCCCTTCTTAGGAGGAGGTGCGATGTTTTTTTATTTGGGACCAAAGAGCGCAGAAATTTCTGATGCCAGTTTGCCCCTGATTAACACCTATCGAGCTGTTCGCAATGACTCGAAAAAGGTTCTGGATTTTCTTAGACCACTGAGGCCGAGCAAAAGTCGCTTTCAAAAATTACGAGAATATAATCCGCGAAGTATGGTTGGCTACGCGTCTCAGTTCATTTTTCTTAATAAAGCGTGTTGGAACGGACTCTATCGAGTAAACTCCGAAGGAGAGTTCAACGTACCTTATGGTTGGCCTAGAACAAATTTCATTATCGATGAGGCCAACTTGCAACGCTGCTCGACACAGCTTCAACGTCGCGGCGTGTCTGTTAAACAGCAAGATTTTGAGAAAATCGAAGATCGAGTTGAAGAAGGCGATTTTGTTTTTTTAGACCCGCCGTATGTCACGTCTCATAATATGAATGGGTTCGTTGACTGGAACGAGTGTCTCTTTTCTTGGGAAGATCAAATTAGATTGTCCGAGATGGCGCAACGTCTCGTGAAGAAGAAGGCCAATGTTCTTATAACAAACGCCGCTCACGCCGACGTGCGAGCCCTTTATTCCAGCTTTCACCACGCCCAATTCACGCGATCGACGACTTTGGCCTCTGATAGGTCTCGACGAGGCACAACTTCTGAGGCAATCTTTTATGGGGGGCCCGCATATAAGAAAAGAATTGTCGGGCCAAGTTTAGTGCGGAGTGGGGACGATGCCAGCTACGGTAGACCTGCTTGATCCGAGAAAGATTGAAAAAAATCCGGACAATCCTCGGCTAATATTTCAGGCCGAAGAATTAAGCGCGCTGGAAGAAAGCATAAAAGAGCAAGGCATACTTGTCCCACTTACCGTTTATCGAGACGGCAAACCGTATGTCTTGCTTGATGGGGAAAGACGATGGCGCTGTGCCATTCGCCTCGGTCTCCATCAGATACCTGTAATCATACAAGAGAAGCCGGACCGAGTGACAAACATCATGATGATGTTTGCAATTCATAATGCTCGGCAAGATTGGGATCCGTTGCCCGCGGCACTTAAGCTTGAGGAACTTGAAAAGATTATGACGAAAGCGGCTGGGGAACCTCCATCGGAACGGAGGTTGGCTGCGGCTGCATCGCTTTCATTAGGTGAGGTTAGGCGATACCGAAAAATATTGAGCTTACCGGGCCATCTTCGCAAAGAGTTGATGGGCGAACTAAAAAAACCCCGAGGCCAACAGCATCTCACGGTCGATCATGTGCTTGAAGCGTTAGACGGCACCTCGCGAATGGTGAAGGCTGGAATCCTTCAAGAAAAAGAAAAAGATAAATTTGTCGATGTGATAGCAGATAAGTTTCGATCAGAGGCTTTGAAAAGCACCGTCGAACCTCGGAAGCTTTCCCGGATTGCCCGCGCTGTTGAAAGAAACGAGATTCCGCTCAACAAAGTACGGCGCGAGCTCGACAAGTTTGTGCGCACACCGAAGTAACAATCGATCAAGTTTTCGAAAAGACGGTTGAGCACGCAGATTTTGCTCATGGCACTGAGCAACTCATTAGGCGGTCTCTCGCTCGACTTCGTGAAATACGAGATCGAAACATCGATCTTTCCCCAGAGTTAAAATCAGCTTTGGAAGAGTTTCTGGAGGAAATTCGCGGCTTGTTGAGATAACAACATGGCTGTCGAATTCATCACATTGCCGGATGAGCTTCAGGGGCTCGCCAACGATCTATTGGCTGAACTAGGCCGACGGGGTTATGCGTATGAGGTTGAACCAAATTCTCTATTGTTGCCGGCCACGCCAACTGTATTAGCGAAACGTGGGCACGAAACGCATTATCTTCTAGTCCGCCAAGAGGTCTCGTCGGAAGAAGTTGATAAATGGTTTGGATACGCGTGCTCTTGTACTACTGACACGCGGATATCAATTTGCTGTCCACGGGACAATTCGATTGCAGCAAATCAGACTGCGGCACTCCGCGCAAAGCGTATTGGTCTGACCATAGCGGCGGCGAACGGTTTTCAGCTGGCATCTGAAGCTCGCGATTTAGCTTTTCACGCGCGAGCGCCCGACCGAGGAACTTTGAAGCCCAGAGTACGAGAACTACTTGGGGAAGCGTTCGACCGTCTCGATGATGGCGATTGGCGGCCGGCATTTGAAGATGCATGCACCGTATTGGAGGAAGAGTGTCGAAATTACCTTCTCCAAAGTCAAAAAATGGGCCGGGTAAAATACAAATCAGGCAATAAAATAAAAACACCTACGCCAAAGCAAATACGCAAGATGACCATGGGCGCGCTGAAAGATACGTTTTGCAAAATGGTAAGCCAAAATCAAACCGATGCAAATTTGTGTACAGCGTTGACCAAGCTCAATCCAGATCGCGTAAGGCGAGCTCACAATAGGCGTGCCAGACAGTCTGAATCGGCGCTTAGGCGCCGCGTTGGCACGCATTTTTGGATGATAAGCAACGCGCTTTCCCTCCTCGTCTAATTTTTTGACTGCCTCTTGACTTTAATCCTAGGCTAATATACCTACATATCACCCTCCCCACGCGAGGGGCGTCCTGCAGGACGCTGCATAACGCGGGGCGGGTGCGGCACCTGCGGGCGGGGCTCGTAACCCCGCCTCCGGGAGGCCTCGGGTCGCCGTCCGCCCCAACTACGTGGGGCCGCCCTTCGGTGGGCTGGACGCGGCGCGGACGAAGGGTGGCGAAAGCCGCCCGGATCGGGTGAGCCAAAAGCCGCCCGGGTCCGCGCCCGGAAGAACGGCCCCGGGGACAGAAAAGCCGCGGTGGAGTGCCGAAAGGCGACGCGCCCACGTTACGGGCGCGGCCCGCCGAAGCCCGAAAGGGCGGAGGCGGGAGGCTAGTGGTTGCGCCTTTCGGCGCTCCACCCCCTCGCACTCGCAAAAGCGGGAGCGGGGGGCCTGTCCGCCGAAGCCCTGAGAGGGCGGAGGCGGGGCAAAGTCCAGCGCTTACCGCGCGCGGAAACGATCACCCATACCCATTCATCCATGCCCGGAGATATTCAAATGCAACCGACTAACGACAATCCAATAGACGCGCATCCGGAAAAACCGCCGGCGCGCGCCGACGAAGATCGCGGCACTTCTTTTCATCGCAGGCTCAAAGCCGCGGGAATCGACCCCGACGCGCTGCCCAGGACATGGACGAATTCCGCGACCAGCTGGCGCGGATGATCGTCATGTTCATCAACCAGTGGCACGATTGCCGGAGCGCCTGTGCCAGCGCAACCGCGGCTGGATGGCGCCCAACCAAGTCTGCACCAATGCCAAGCCGCTGCCGCCAAACTGGCAGGAGGAAGAGTGGCCGGCGGTCAAGCTCGAGGTCTACAAGGCGCTCAAGGCGCATCTGGCGAAGCACGGAGAGGAGGAGTGATGCTCATGGTCTGCGAGCAAATCGCCAAGCGGGAAGGCGAGAGAGTGGCGGGGGAGAGGAAGTGAGGGCGAGGCGGCGCGCGCACTTACCCTCTCCCCTTGTGGGAGAGGGTGCCGAGCGAACGTTAGTGAGCGAGGCGGGTGAGGGGTCAGCGCTCAATGTCGAGTCCGGACCCCTCACCCGGCTCGTGCTTCGCTATGCTTCAGCACTCGCCACCCTCTCCCGCAAGGGGAGAGGGAAGAAAGAGGCGTCACTTCACCTTCATCATCTTCTCGGGCTTCGCCCCGACGCGGGCGACGCGCACGATCTTGAGCGGCGCGCGGCCGGACTTCTCCGCGATCGCGCGGTCCTGCTCGATCAGAAAGCCGAGCGCGGGTGCGTCCTTCTCCAGGCCGCCGAGGAGCTCGGCCGGCACGCGCCGGTTGGAGCGCCGCGAGCCGTCCTCATAGAAGACGTCAAAAAAGACGAATTCGCCCTTGGGGTTGGTTCCCGGTTTCTTGGCCATGCGCGTCGTCCTGTGATGCGTGGCACTTTCCCCCTCTCCCCTTGTGGGAGAGGGTGCCCGAGCGAAGCGAGGGCGGGTGAGGGGTCCGGACTCGGTACCGACCCCTCACCCGGCCCCTCGCTCGCTTCGCTCGCAAGTCGCCGCCCTCTGCCGCAAGGGGAGAGGTAAAGAAAGAAGATCGCGCGTCGTCATGCCGGAGCGCTCTTGCACGCTTAAGCGTGCGCCCCGGAATGACGAATACGATATTCCCGGTCCGCCTGCAAAAAAGAAAAACCCCGCGCAAGCGCGGGGTTTCTCCAGTCGTGACGTTTAGACCGCCTGCAGGTTCGCAGCCGCCGACTTGCCGTTCTTGCGATCGGCTTCGATGTCGAACGAGAGCTTCTGGCCCTCGTTGAGGTTGCTCATGCCGGCGCGCTCGACCGCCGAGATGTGAACGAACACATCCGGCCCGCCGCCGTCCTGCACGATGAAGCCGAAGCCCTTTTGGGCGTTGAAAAACTTAACGGTACCTGTGGCCATGATGGCCTCCTTTTGAAACGCGCAAAGGCGTCAATGCCCCAAGCGAACCATTCGCTTGGGCCTCATATCCGGATTTGGCGTGTTCTTGGGGAAAGCCCTCAAGCGGGCGAAACTGCAAGGCAGGCGAAATCGGAACGCGGTCTATATAGGCAACCCTCGCGCGCAAAGCAATCGGTGCACCGCCGCCAGCGGGCGCCACGCAAGGTTAATTCCTCCCTAACGGCTACGGCGGAAAAACGCATGCGTTTGCGACATTGGTGCGACGCAGCGTATGAGCGAGGCGCATGGAACACATGTCCGGCAAGGACTACTGATACGCGCCAATCAGCGTATATTGCGGTGCAACAAGAAGAAAAAACGCGGAAATGCCAGGGATCGTCGGGCTCATTGAAGGAGAAGACACCATGGCTTACGCACCCCTCGCGCTTGCTCTGCAAGACCTCGTTATTCCGCAATCGCCCGCCCGCCGCGGCAAAGGCTGGTTCGCGCGGTTGTTCGCGGCGATGGCCGCCTCGCGCCAGCGCGCCGCCGATCGCGAAATCGCCCGCTACCTCGCCCGCAGCGGCGGCAAATTTACCGACGACATGGAGCGCGAAATCGAGCGCCGGTTTCTGTCGAGCCCGCCGCTCTGATGCACGCTTTCAACCGAACGAATTCAGGAGACTTGAGACGATGACGACGTTGCCGCTTCGCGCTTCCGATGTGCCGGCTTTGCCGCAATTGCGGCTCGGCTTCGCGCGCGTCCTCGCCGTGTTTGCCACGGCGCTTGACGTGTTCGCGGAGGCCGAGCAGCAGGCGGCCGCCGCGCAGAAAGCCTATCCGTTCGCGGATTGGTGAGACGCCACCGCCGTGTCGCCATTCACTTCGAAGCGCTCACGTTTTTGTCCTCCGCTATCGATCCTGCAATAGCGAGACTCAATTTGTGATGGAACCCGTTGGGCTTACTTCGGTTGCGTCACAAAGTTGCCGGAGTTCCCGACCAAAAACCGGACTTCCCCCAAAAAGGAGGCGACATGATTCGCAAAATTTTCTTTGCAACCGTCTTTGTTGCGCTCGCCGCCTCGGCCTCGGCCGTTTCCGCAAAGCACCTGCGCCATGTCCGGCCCGACGCCAACGGCAATCTCGATGCGCTGATCGCCCGGCACGCCGCCGCCAACAATCTGCCTGAGGACTTGCTGCGCCGCATTATCAAACGCGAAAGCGGGGGCAATCCGCGTGTCGTGTCCAGGGGCAATTACGGCCTGATGCAGATCAAGCTCGCGACCGCGCGCTCGATGGGCTACAGCGGCGGCGCCGCCGGCCTGCTCGATGCCGACACCAACATGACCTATGCGGCGAAATACCTCGCCGGCGCCTATCATGTCGCCGGCGGCAATACCAACCGCGCCGTGCATTATTACGCCGCGGGTTATTACTACGCCGCCAAAAGCAGGGGGCTCGCGACGCGCAGCGGCGGACTTAGAGCCTATGCATCGGCCGCGGACGGCAGCGTAAAAGACGCCTACGTGGCGCAGACCAAAGGGCCGAGCGGCTCGCCGGGGTCGCAGAGTTTTGGCGCCCGCCTCGACGACTAGGAACGGCCGCGAGGTCAGCGGGTGACGGTGTGGGCGCCGAGCGTCGCCGGCGAGGTGAATTTTTGCTCGCCGAACATCGCCTTGAAAAGATCGAACGGGACGGGCGGCTTGGGTTTTGCCAATGCCCGCGCGCGGCGGCCGTGCCGCGCGCCCTTGAGCCGGCTTTCATTGCGCGACTTCATCCGTTGCGGCATCCGGGTCACCGGCGGTTGTTCCTCCGGCGCGGCGACCGGCAATTCGGTCGACGAGGTTTCGCCGATGTCGATCGGAATCGTCGCGGGCGGTGGCTGCGCGATCGATCCGGTCTGGTCGTCGGCTTCCGGATCGGCGTCGCTGCGCTCGGCCGGCAGGCCGGCGACTTTGGGCGCGGGCGGCGCGGCCTCGGCGGGAGGCGGGGTGTCCGGCAGCTCGCGCAACCGGTTCAACTCGTCGGCGCGCCGGATCGCGGCCTGCATGAGAAACTGCCGCCATTCCGGATGCTCGCCGAGCGCGATCAACGCGCCGCGCGTCGTTGCCGCGACTGGCGCCAAGCTCGTATGCGATCCGTCCGGCGGGTTGAGCGCCAGCACCAGAAGTATAGTGGCGAGGAGTACGCCGCCTACTGGGAGGATCCGAAGCATCGGCAGCATCGTCGATGCATAACTGAGTCGGCTAAAACGCCAAAGCCAAACTCCATCGCCAATTCATAAGATTGCCGGCCGGCCACACGCAGGACGAGTTTATGACGTGCGCGGCACGGAGAGGTGACAGGAAACGCTCGGATTGCTAGGGAATAGTCTTCAGTGCCGTGGGGGAAGCGTTATGTTCAAAAAGCCTAATGTTCCGGTCGTCGCCATCGAAGAGCATTATTGGGACCCGGAGCTCGCCAAGCATTTCACCGGCCCGGAAGCCGGCCGCGGCAACGAAACCGACGAGCGGCTCTACGATCTGGGCAGCCTGCGCATCAAGGAAATGGACGAGGCCGGCATCGATATCCAGGTGCTCTCGCACGGCGCCCCGTCGGCCCAGAAGCTTCCGATCGATGTCGCCGCCGACCTCACGCGTGCGGTCAACGACCGCCTGGCCAAGGTATGCGCGGCCAACCCGAAGCGCTTTGCCGCCTTCGCCGCGCTCCCCACCATCGATCCGAAAGCCGCCGCCGACGAGCTGGAGCGCACGGTAACCAAGCTCCGCTTCAAAGGCGCCATGCTGCACGGCATGACCGACGGCGAATTCCTCGATCACAAGAAATACTGGCCGATCTACGAACGCGCCGAAAAGCTCGACGTGCCGATCTACTTCCATCCCTCGCTGCCGCATCCGAAGGTGACGGAAATCTACTATCAGGACTATGCCAAGGACTTCCCGTTGGTGGTGCGTCCGGGCTGGGGCTATACGGTTGAGACCGCGACACAGGCGATCCGGCTGGTGCTCTCTGGCGTATTCGACGCGCATCCGAATCTGAAAATCATCCTCGGCCATTTCGGCGAGACGCTGCCGTTCCTGGTCTGGCGCATCGATGCCTCGCTCAAGCGGCCGGGGCAAAAGCCGATGAGCTTCCGCGAGGTCTTCTGCAAGAACTTCTACGTCACCACCAGCGGCTTCTTCTCCAATCCGGCGCTGCTCTGCTGCGTGATGGAGATGGGCATCGACCACATTTTGTTCGCGATCGACTGGCCGTTCGTGATGAACCCGCCGGGCGTCGAATGGATGAAGGACATCCCGCTGTCCGACGAGGACAAGGCGAAGATATTGAGCGGCAACGCCAAGCGGCTGCTGAGGATGTAGTTATTCGACCGGGTGGCTCCGGTAATATTCTGCATCAGCCGCCGATTGTTTCCACTCGGCATTGTCGCGCCAGGCGCAATGATGCGCGCGCATGTCGCTGCCGTAACGCACGCGAAACAGCATGGTACGTTCCGCGCCGTTCTCGTATTCGTGCACTTCGCCGGGCGGATGCACGACAAAGGCGCCCGGCATAATGGCGATCGTCTGCTCTGGCGTGCGCATGGTGCCGCCGCCGGAAAAGCAGAAGTAGATTTCGGTGGCGTCCGGGTGGCAATGGTAAGGGCTGACCTGCCCGGGCTCCCAACAGGCGACGGTGAAATCGCCGTCGGCTTCCTTGCCGAGGATTTTCTCGACGTGGTGCTTGGGATTCCACTGCTGCTCGCGCTCGAGGCTGAAAACACGCATGCGGCTTGGTCTCCGGCGAGATGAGGACGGGCAAGCCTAGCTTAATCCGCGGTGGAGCAGGAGAGGGCGTCATTGCGCATCGCCCGGGCGCGTTGATAGAAGGTGCAAGAGGGCCCGTAGCTCAACTGGTTAGAGCCGACCGCTCATAACGGTCTGGTTGGAGGTTCGAGTCTCCCGGGCCCACCACCCACTCCTTCGAACCCTCAGATTTGCCGGTCTCCGGCAATTGCGCGCGATTTTGCGCGCAGTGCGGGGGATCGGCGATCTGGGCATTCGTCTCCGTGCCCCCCAAAAACGACTTCCGCTAAATTTGTGTTTTCTGTCTCCGGCAGCCAATAATTCGTTTCCCGACGGCAGACCTTCGCACACGTGATTTCGTCACCAAAGTTCAACGATTGAAAACTGGCAATACTGCTGGAGGAATTCCATTCACCCGAGGACCCCTCTCTTACCTTCTTCGCAATCGGTTTTACATCGGCAAGGTGGCCTACAAAGGAGAGATCCTGGCCTCGTCCGGGATCGTTTTGTCATTGATCAAATACTCGGCCGCGCTCTGTATTAATGAAATTTCATCCCGTACGCGATGGGCCATTTGTGGGGCGAGGCGCATGAATTCATCCAATATGACACTTTGCATTGTCCTGCCTTCCTGCGGCGCAGGTCCCCATTGATGCGTGCGACAACAAGAAATGGCAGCGCCTGTAAGCTGCAGGAATTCGAGCTAGCACCTCTGAGGTGCTGGGCTGGTATCGGGGCCCGAAGTCTCGAATTTTAATCAGCTTCAAGAGAATCTTGGCTCAACAATTAATTTAATTCGCAAACTCTTGGTCGGGCAGGGCAATGGTCGAAAAATCGGATTCGCAGAATGGCAATTTACGGAACACCAGCCGGGTATCACGCGTACTCGCCGCCAGCCACGATTTGATCGCAACGGAATTAGACTTACGGCCGTGATGGCAGCCCGATCTTGGCCATCCTTAAGGTGTCAAACTTCCGATCCTTGACGCTGCTCACTCGCTTTTGCGGTCTCGAACCTGGACGCCCGCAATGTCTTCCATTGCTTAATGGGCAACCTATGCGAAGTTGGGACAGCGCAAGGATTCTTATCTTGCGATCTTCTTCATAGCCGCTCTCCTATGCTCATCGAGTTAGTTGTCGCGCGCGATCGCGCGTGACTCTGGAGTTTTCCGTATTCTTTATCATATCAAGAAACGCGCGCGTCGCGCCGCTCTGATTGCGATCACGATGCTTGAGAAGAACAAAAGGCCGTCTCAAAGGCTCGAATTGCACGGCATATAGTTGCTTCAAGAGCAATGCGGACTTTACGACCGTGCGCGAAATCGCCGTTGCACCGACGCCGGCCTCGACCGCGGCGCGAACCAATTCATTTGACGGCAGCTCTAACGTGACGTCGAGTTGATCAACTGGAATGCCAAGCCGCAGTAGCGCCTGCTCGAATACCGATCGTGTTCCGGATCCGCGCTCCCTTAAAACCCATTTTGTCTGCACGATCTGGTTTCTCTTGATGCGGCGCAATCGTCTCCATGGGTGCGTAGCACCCACCACGATCGCAAGTTCGTCTACATCGACCTGCTGTGTCACGAGATCCGGCTGGCTGATCGCTCCTTCGATAAAGCCGACCTCCGCTCTGCCGGAGCTCACGGCTGCGGCGACCTGATCGGTATTTCCGATCGACAGCTTGATATCGATGCCAGGATATGCGGTGTGAAAGCGCGCAAGACGTTCTGGCAGCCAGTAAGCGCCCGTGGTCTGACTGGCATGGATGTTGACAACGCCGCGCTTTAGTCCACGCAACTCAAGCAAAGCGAATTTGGCGGCGTCTGCAGCGCGCAATACGGTTCGCGCTTCCTCGAGGAAAAATCGCCCTTCTTGCGTCAGCTCTATTCTTCGACCCACGCGATGAAACAATGAAATTTCGTGCTGCGTTTCAAGCGACCGGATGGCTCCGCTAACCGCGGATTGGGTGAGCCGCAAAGTTTCGGCGGCGCGTGTCACGTGTTCGCGTTCAGCCACCGCCACAAATATCCGCAACTGATCGAGGGTCATGGTTCAAGTCACGCTGTATTGACGCCCCCACATTAATCGGAAAAACCGATCATTTCAAAAGTATTTATCGTTTTGACTGTTTGTTTCTCCGCCCGTTACGCTGATGAGCGCACAGCTTAGGGCACGGTCGGACATGACGGTGGGGCAGGAATTAACCGCGGACGCCGGGCCTATCCGGCGCCTGTTGCCTGGCGTGGCGCTGACCGCGGCGATCGCGTGCGCTGCGTTGGCGCTTCATCAGGTGCCGGGCGTCGCTGTGTTGAGCCCGTTATTCATCGCGATCGCCATCGGCGCTGCAATCCGCAATGTCTCGGGAGTTCCGCAAGACACTCAGGACGGGATCGTATTCAGTGTCCGCCGCGTCCTTCGCGCTGCCGTCATTTTACTCGGGTTGCAGCTTAGTCTTATGCAAATCGTCAATGTCGGTCTGCGCGGCTTGTTGATTACTATGGCCGCTTTGTTCGCGACGATGTTTTTCACTCGCTGGCTTGGAAAAATGTTTGGGGTTGAACCAAAGCTCGTCGAGTTGATTGGCGCCGGCACCTCGATTTGCGGCGCGTCCGCGATCATCGCGATGAATTTGGTGACCAACGCATCAGACGAAGATGTGACATACTCGGTGGCGTCGGTCACGATATTCGGTACGATATTCATGTTCATATTTCCACTTTTAGCGCATCTGTTTCAGCTCGGGCCGCATGCTTATGGGCTTTGGGCAGGCGCATCAATTCATGAGGTCGCTCAAGTTGTTGCCGCGGCATTTCAGCTCGGACCTGATGCAGGCGGCCTTGGGGTTGTCGCGAAGCTCACGCGTGTACTAATGCTGGCGCCCATCTTGCTCGTGCTCAGCGCACTCTCGTTCAAACGCCTTACAGCGTCCGGTAAAAAACGCGTGCCACAACTTCCGATATTTGTTTTTGGATTTGTCTGCACCGTGCTGTTCAACAGTTTTGTGGCTATCGGGCCTGACGTCCGACCTTGGCTGACTTCGCTCACTACGTTTCTGTTTGCGATGGCTCTTGCCGCGCTCGGCCTGGAGACGGATTTTAGAAAACTTAAGGCACGCGGGCTGCGGCCTTTGGCATTGGGCGCTGTATCGTCGGTATTTATCGCGGCGCTTAGTCTCAGTCTTATCAAACTGATGTTTTGAGGTAGACTGATGTTGGAAATCGACGTGATCTGCCGAGAGTCTGGAGAAGCGAAGCAGTCGTAAAATAGATTTTTGGGAGAAGTTTGATGTCGCAGTCGGGCAACGGAGAGCTGAGTACGGGCGACCTGCGCAAGCTCGGCGAACGGTATCTTTTCACAGGCCGATATGGCGCCTTCGATACCGGCGTCGAGCCGCCTGTCATTGTCAGGGCGTCGGGGTCCTACATCACGGACTCTGACGGGCGAGAGTATCTCGATATCAATGCCGGCCAAACCTGCGCTGTGCTCGGACACAACCATGAAGCGGTCGTGGCCGCGGTCAAGCACGCTGCCGATACCGCGTTTCATCTCGCGCACGCCTTTCCGCATAAAGAAGAGATATTACTCGCGACCAAGCTCGCGTCGATCGCGCCGAGTCCGCTGGAAAAGTGTATCTTTTTAATGTGCGGCGCCGACGCCAATGAAGCAGCAATCGGCATTGCGCGGCTTGATACTGGCAACTGGGATGTTGCGGTACCCGATCGTGGATTTCACGGACAATCAGACTCAACGCGCGCGTTGACGATGACGGGCGGCAAGCATCGCGGATATCCGATCCGTCCCACAGGCGTGCATCCTATCATGACGCCGTACTGTTATCGCTGTCCGAATTCAGAAGACTTATCCCGATTGCAATATAGCGTGCCTGGACGTGAGTTTCGAACGCATCGACGCGCTACGCGTCGAGGGCCTCGCCGCCGTTATCACCGAGCCGGTGTTCTCCGCCGCCGGCGCAATTGTGCCCCCGAAAGGCTGGCTTGCTAAATTGCGGCAGCTCGCGCATGAGCGCGGCGCTCGCCTGATCGTGGACGAAGTCGTGATGTTCGCCCGCACCGGTGAATGGTGGGCGTTTGCAGACGAGATCGATGCGCCCGACCTGGTGACTCTCGGCAAGCATTTCGGAGGTGGTGTGGCGATCGGTGCCGTTGTCACCAGCAAGGCCATCGGAGAATCCGTCGCCGCGAAAGGATTCGAGTTCATCCATTCCAACAGTTCCGATCCGCTTCCGACCGGCGCGGCGAGGGCGGTTATCGAAACTATCGAAGCCCGCGGCCTGCTCCGCCGAACTGCAAAAATTAGTAAACTCATGCGGGAAGGCCTTGAGCAGCTCGCCAAGTCCCATCAGGTTGTGGGCGAGATCAGGGGCCGCGGGATCCTACAGGCAATCGAGCTTGTGAAGGACAGAACGACAAAAGAGCCAGCAACCGATCTGGCAGCCTTCGTCAGACGTCGGTGTTTCCAACGCGGCATCATTGTGAAGCGCCCGTCGATGCGGAACAGCAAAGAAGGCAACATCATTCGGCTGGCACCGGCCATGACAATTGAAGAACACGACGTGCAACGTGTCATAGAATCGCTGGATGAGGCTCTGAGTTCTGCAAACTTGTGATTCTGAAACCGTGAGTGTGACCGATTGTCCTGAGCTTGTATGGTAGCGGAAGTCGTAGAGCCGAAACTCGAATGTCATTCGCCAGTCAACAACCTGAAAACGCTAGTCGCCTTGCCGTCGAGGTCCGCGGCGTATCGCATTCTTTCTCCGCTGCGAACGGCCAAACAAGAATGCAGGCGGTACGACAAGCGACGATGCTTGTGGAAGAAGGCGAGTTTGTCGCCGTCGTGGGGCCAAGCGGGTGCGGCAAGACCACGGTGCTAAATATGGTCGCGGGCCTGGTCGAGCCCGAGGTTGGTGAAGTTTTACGCTTCGGCAGCGAGGTGTCCGGTACAGGCGTCAATGTCGGTTACATGCTTGCCCGTCCGGCTCTAATGCCCTGGCTCACGGCGTTACAGAACGTCGCCTTTGGCTTGCAGTTACGAGGGGTGTCGGTGCGCGAGCGAACGCAAAAGGCCCAGCATCTTCTGAAGAAAGTGGGGCTTGGAGAGTTCAGTGAAGCTTATCCCGCGCAGCTATCGCACGGGATGCAGCAGCGCGTCGCTGTGGCGCGAACCCTGGCGACCGATCCAGATCTTCTACTGTTGGATGAGCCTTTCGGTGCTCTCGATGCTCACACCCGTCTGCTGGTTGAGAGCGACTTCGTGCGACTATGGGAAGAAACCCGCACCACGGTTGTAATGGTCACGCACGATCTTACGGAAGCTATAGCGATGGCCGATCGCGTAATTGTTTTCACCTCACGACCGGGGCGGGTGAAATACGAGTGCAAGATCAATCTCCCGAGGCCACGGCGAATTGCCGAGATCAGGGCCAATGAAATATTCAGTTCGATTTACGACCGGCTTTGGCACGAGCTGCGTGTCGAATTCAGTGTCCAACAAGGCTAAGAAAAAGTAGTGGCGTAACTCAACTGAGATCGACATGGCTAGTGACTACAAATCGAGCTCCGAGATCAAGCTGCAGGTGGGTTGCGGCAACGGTCAAGTTCGCAGTCAGCCGAAACGACAAGTGTCCGGCCTTCTTCGAGGATTTAAAATATCCGGAAACCTCAAAGTTCAAGTTTCCCGCCTCGCCATCTTGGTGGCGTTTCTAGCTCTCTGGCAGACCTCGGTCGATCAAGGGTGGATCAACAGGCTTTTCATCAGCACGCCGAGGGATGTAACAGCGTATCTGTGGTATTCCGCGGTCGACGGCGATCTTTGGCTAAACACTTACGTTACTCTTCGTGAGTTCCGTTTTAGGTTTCTTGATCGGGGCTGGATCAGGTGTGTTCGTCGGCCTGCTGCTGGCTCGCTATCGCCTGATTGGCCAAGCCTTTGATCCGTATTTGACGTTTGTCAACGCAATCCCGCGCGTCGCGCTCGCTCCGCTATTTTTGTTGTGGTTCGGCATACGTGAATTGTCGAAAGTCGCTTTGGCGGCAAGCATCGTATTTTTTGTTCTTGAGGTAATCACACGATCCGCCGTCGTCATGGTCGATCGTGATTTGCTTACGATTGCTCGATTGATGGGTGCAAACAGCAGACAGACTTTCATTCGCGTAGTTCTCCCATCGATCGTTCCAGCAATATTTGGCGGCTTTCGATTGGGTATCGTGTACGCGCTGCTCGGTGCTGTCCTTGGAGAAATGCTGGCTGCACAGAGTGGTCTCGGCCAGCAACTAACTTTATCAGCCGGACTTTTTCGAACCGACGCCGTCATCGGCCTCATGGTCGTAATGGGGTTGCTTGCAGCAGCAATCAATCTCGCCATGACGCGCATTGAACGGCGTCTTCTTCGGTGGAGTGAAGCAACTGACGGTGGCAAGCATGGAGGGCCGCTGTAATACCTGATGATTTAGTACACGTGCGCAAGTTCATCGAGAAAAAGGGGGGAAACATGATGGAGGGACATTTGAAAATCGTAGGAAATGCATTGAGGTCGTCGCTTGTACTGGCGGGCATGCTGATAGCCGGCTTTTGCTCTGCATCTGCGATCGCACAGACGAACGCTAAGCTAACCAAAATCACCATTGGCGGGAATGTCGCACTTCACCTCTTCCTCCCCGCTCAAGTAGCAAAGGATAAAGGCTTCTACGCGGCTCACGGATTAGATGCCGAATTCTTCAATATGGACAACGCGCCACTCGTCGGGAATGCTGTCGCCGCGGGCTCGATCGATATCGGTCTCGGTATTGTCGACAACGTGTTCCAGCTTCGCTCTAAGGGCGAGGACGTTGTCGCCATCGCGGGAATTGTTGATAAGCAGATATGGAATATTTTGGTCCGGTCGGACATCAATGTTCCCCATTTGGGGATGGGGTGGAAGGAGGTCATGGGCGATCTTAAGGGCTTAAAATTTGGCGTCACCGCCCGAGGGGCCGGCGGCGAAACGGTCGTGCGGATCCTGCTCGCCGAGTTCTGGCCTCGATCCAAATAGAGATGCCACTTACGTACCGGTCGGAGCATTGCAGACGGCGATTGCGGCAATGTCGCAGAAGCAGATTGACGCCTGGGCCTGGATTGAGCCGGGTGTGACAATCACAACCCAGGACCTTAAAATCGCAAAACTTGCCATCAGGGTCAAAGATGATGGCCCGAAGATGCTCGATTGGTCGATGCAATTTTGGTTCGGCGAGCGCAAAACTTTTGATAAGAACCCGGAAATGGTCAAGGCATTTCAGGCTGCTAATCGTGAGGCTATCAGCTGGATGAAAAACCCTGCCAATCGTGCCGATCTCGTCAAGCTGGCCGAACGGACAATGAAGATCGACAGCCATCTAGCCGATGTGGTCGTTGCGACAACGCTTGGCGACTTCTCGGCTGATTTGCGCCTCGATGGTCTAAAGAATGCTGAGGACGCACTTCTGAAGGTCGGCCTTATTCCGAAGAAAGTTGATATCGAAGCTTTCTGTTATCCGGGATCGCTGTGATCCTTGGCGGCCTGTGGTGCGAGACAGTTTTCGCACGACGGGCCGCCGCCATTAGGCTTCGCGTGCGTGAAGTAGGGATTTCGACCGAAGTGAGCGTAAGGTTCGCAGTCGACACCGGCGGTACATTCACTGATCTCGTTGTTGAGAACGAGAACGGCGATTTGTCACTCTATAAGGCGCCTACAACGCCGGCTGACCCGATTGAGGGCGTCCTCAATGTCCTCCAGGTTGCGGCCGATGATATGGGTCTCGACCGCCGAGCGTTGCTCGAGCGAGGCGAGCTGTTCATCCATGCAACGACGAGAGCGATTAACGCGATTTTGACCGGATCAACCGCGCGGACCGCGTTCCTCACTACGAAAGGTCATCCGGATATTTTGCTGTTCCGCGAGGGAGGGCGTACCGATCTGTTCAATTGGACGCGGCCCTACCCAGAGCCATATGTTCCGCGCGCGCTTACCTTCGAAGTGCCGGAACGAGTCGGTGCAGCTGGGGAGGTGGTTGTCGCGTTAGACGAGGCGGCAGTTGTCGAACTCTGCGCCAACCTACGCGAGAAGCAAGTTCAGGCTGTTGCAGTTTGTCTGCTTTGGTCGGTTGTGAACCCGTCTCACGAATTGCGAGTCGGCGAACTCCTGGGAACATATCTACCCGGCATCCCCATTACTCTCTCGCACCAACTCAATCCGACAATCCGCGAGTTTCGGCGTGCGTCGTCGGCCGCAATCGATGCATCACTCAAGCCAGTCATGAGCGAGTATCTCGCCTCGCTTAAAGTGCGACTTCGCGATGCGAACTTCCAAGGCCGAGTGCTTGTCGTCACCTCCACGGGCGGGGTTCTCGACGCTTCCGAAGTCGCACATGCGCCAATCCATTCACTTGGTTCAGGCCCGGCTATGGCGCCGGTCGCCGGACGTGCCTACGCGGAGATCGACGCCGGTACACAAACAGCGATCGTCGCGGATACCGGCGGCACGAGCTACGACGTATCGGTTGTCCGGCGTGGCCAGATCCCGTGGACGCGTGAAACCTGGATCGGTCAGCCTTTTCTAGGGCACTTGACCGGCTTCCCCTCGATCGACGTCAAGTCAATTGGGGCCGGTGGCGGCTCGATAGCTTGGGTCGATGAAGGTGGCTTACTGCACGTCGGCCCGTTAAGCGCGGGCGCCGACCCCGGTCCTGTCTGTTACGGTCGCGGTGGCAAACGAGTGACCGTAACCGATGCGGCGCTGACGCTTGGATACATCGATCCTGATTACTTCCTTGGCGGTACGATGCGGTTGGACGTGTCGGCGGCTCGCAAGGCTGTCGATAACCAGATCGGCGGCCCTCTTCGGCTTTCGGAAGAAAATGCAGCTGCGGCGATAATGCGGCTAGCGACCGAGCATATGGCTCGAGCGACCGAGGAGATCACAGTCAATCAGGGGATCGATCCGCGCAGCGCCGTGCTTGTCAGCGGCGGCGGCGCTGCGGGGCTCAATGCGGTCGCGATCGCCCGACGTCTCGGATGCCCATTGTTGCTGATCCCCGATACCGTCGCTGCGCTTTCAGCCGCAGGCGCGCTAATGAGCGATCTTTCGACTGAATACGCCGCAATGCTTTCCTCGACAACCGACGCCTTTGACTTTGAAAATGTCAACGCGCTGTTGGCTGACCTGCAAAAGCGCTGCAAGGATTTTATTGCGGGGCCTGGCGCGGGCTCGCTTCGGCAGGAAATCGAGTTTTCGGTAGAGGCACGCTACCCAAGCCAAAACTGGGAACTGCCGGTTCAGCTCCGGGTCTCTCAGTTTGAAGTACCCGAACACCTGGAACAACTGCGGCAGGATTTTCACGCGGCGCACGAGGACGTATTCGCAATCGCCGACCGTGAGTCGGAAATCGAGTTTGTCAGTTTTCGCGCCCGTGTTTCGTGCCGGTTGCAAGAAAAAAGTGTCCACACGCTTAAGTCAAGCGGGCATGGGCACAAACTCGCGCGCTCGCGCAAGGCATTCTTTGCCGACGTCGGTCAGGTTGATGCGCGATTGCTGGCGCTTGAGACAATGATCGTCGGGGAGGTAATCGCCGGGCCGATCATCGTTGAGTCGCCCGTCACCACGGTTGTCATCGACCGCGGGGCGACTGTCGAACGCCGCAAGTCAGGCACGCTGGCCATTCGTCCATGGGGATTGGACGAAGCGTCGGTAGCCGACGCGCTCGCCGTGGCAGAGGCGGAATTGCAATGAAATCTGACCTCGCCGAACGCGCACAACTGGACGGTGTTCGCCTCGCCGTCCTGTCAAACCGTTTCGAGGGCGTTGTTCGGGCGATGATGAACACGCTTTTTCGCAGTGGGCGTTCGACGGTGCTCAATACCGGCCGCGACTTCTCATGCTGTGTCCTGAGCAAGAACCATGAACTTTTGGCCGCGGCCGAAAGCATCCCAATGCACGTGATGACCGGCCCCGACATCATGTGTCGTGTGATGAAGGGATTTCACCCCGACCTGAAGCGGGGCGATGCCTTCCTGCACAACTCGCCCTATCACGGAAATTCGCACGCCGCCGATCATTGCATCATCGTACCGGTGATCGACAATGAGGGCATTCATCGCTTCAGTGTTCTTGCCAAGGCGCACATGGCCGACTGCGGCAACTCGGTCCCGACCACCTATTTTGAGGCTGCGCGCGATGTCTATGAGGAGGGCGCGCCGATCTTTCCCTGCGTCAGGGTGCAGGAAAATTACTCCGACGTGCTCGACATTATACGCATGTGCGAACTCCGGATTCGCGTGCCCAAGCAGTGGCGCGGCGATTATCTGGCCATTCTTGGCGCCGCCCGAATAGGAGAGCAACGCATCCTTGAGCTCGGCGCAGAACTCGGCTGGGATGTGCTGGAGGATTACGTCCGCGAATGGTTCGACTATAGCGAGCATCGCATGATCGCGGCTATCGGCAAGCTGCCGAGTGCGCGATTTACCGTCACGACGAGGCACGATGCGTTTCCGGGAATGCCTGCGGATGGCTTGCCGCTCAATATAACAGTCGAAGTGGACAGCACGGCGGCAACCATTGAGGTCGATCTCCGCGACAACACAGACTGTTTGCCTTGTGGGCTAAACTTGACTGAAGCGACATCAACGACTGCTGCGATGATCGGCATTTTTAATAGCATCGGACCGGGGGTGCCGGCCAATGCCGGCAGTTGCCGCCGGCTTAGCATTAAGCTTCGAGAGAATTGCGTTGTGGGCATCCCACGCCACCCGGTGAGCTGCTCGGTTGGCACAACACACCTCACTCACTTGGTGCAAAACGCGGTACAGAGGGGGATGGCGGACCTGGGGGATGGAATTGGGATGGGTGAGTTTGGCCTGCTACTTCCGCCGGCTCTTGGCGTCATTTCCGGCCACGATCCCCGCCATCAGGGGGTGCCATTCGTGAACCAGTTGATACTTTCTGCGGTGACTGTAGGCGCCGCCTCGTTCGCGGCCGACGGTTGGCTGACGACGCAATCAGCGGGTAACGCAGGGGTAGCGCGCCGCGACAGCATTGAGATCGACGAACTCCGATACCCAATCCGCATCACCGAACAACGGATAATAGCGGACAGCGAGGGGGCGGGAACGTTTCGCGGTGCACCGGGCGCCTACTGCGAGTTCGGTCCTGTTGGAACAACACTAACGATTATGTACGCGAACAATGGTGTCATCAATCCAGCGCGAGGCGCGCGCGGCGGGCTCTCCGGCGGTCGTGCCGGTCAGTATAAACGCATTCGGACCGGAGAAATCATCGACGCCCCTCGATATGGCAGCGTCACGCTA
The DNA here is from genome assembly GCA_963709015.1 of uncultured Alphaproteobacteria bacterium. Taxonomy (GTDB): domain Bacteria; phylum Pseudomonadota; class Alphaproteobacteria; order Rhizobiales; family Xanthobacteraceae; genus Pseudolabrys. Next base: position 46,493 of record CAVPUU010000002.1, read on the forward strand.
GAGCCGGGCGAGCGGATTATTTCAATTTGCTGCGGCGGCGGAGGCTACGGATCGCCCAGCAAGCGCAATCCAGCGCGGGTGCACCACGATGTGGTCGAGGGTTGGGTCACCCGTGAGCGCGCTCATGAACGTCTATGGAGTCGTCCTTACTGAGGCGGACGGCGTCGATGTTGAGGCAACGGCGGCGCGGCGGAAGCAAATTCGAGCCGAGTCGAACGAGCCACGACTGACGCCAACACCGATCGGTACTTTCGTGGGTTGCGAGAATTGCTGCTTTGCTGCTGCTCGATTGCAGCCACGCGTTTGTCCACGGCGGGCTTCTCGCCCAACCGGTCGATGCCGCGGACCATCGGGAGCGACGCGAGCTCGACGCAGAGGTCGTAATGGAGCCTGGGATGATGCTCGATCAGACGGTGGTGCCGTGGTCGATCCTCTGGCAGTTCTACTTCGAGGAATGGTTGTTTCGGAAGATTTGTGGGAAGAGATATCTGGGGAAGGTGAAGCGGCGCGTAGGTTTGCCACTGTGGCGGCGTCCGATTCTATAATGCGAGCACTGCGTTTTTCATGCCAACTTATGGTTCTTAGAAATGCCTTCACAGCCCGGAACGAGGAGCTGTGGGAGCTCAGTATCCCCGCCTGCATTGATTGAGACATTGCAATGAGTAAAGGCAGTCTGCCGCTATACAAGGAGGTCCGGAACCACCTAGTTGCGCGGCTGGCAGAAGGCTCTGGCGTCCAGGTGATTAATGCCAAGCGAACCGAAGCTTGCCGAGATGTTTGGCGTAGGCATCTCGACGATGAGACAGGCTATTCATGATCTGGAATCCGACGATGTCCTCATACGCCGGCAGGGAAAAGGGACCTTCGTTGCTCTCCATTCTAATCCGCAACGCGCGGGCCAGTTTCATAGCCTCGTGGCCGAGGACGGCTCAAAGGAAATTCCGTTCAGATCGCTGTTATCCGCCAAGCGTGCTGTGGCGTCGCATCAGGTTGCTGAAAGACTGGCCATTAAATCCCGGTCCGGGCGCGCTGTCGTCTATCGGTTCAAGTTTCTCTCTTCGCTATCGTCGCAACCGATAATCGTCACTGAGGTGACACTTCCGACATCGCTGTTCCCGCGGCTATCACGAGCATCATTTCCCAATGGCTCAGAGCTACTCTACAGCATCTACCAGACAAAATTTCATGTGAACGTGATACGCATAGAAGAGCAACTGACCGCTGTTTCAGGTTGATGCCGGATGCGCGAAGCTGCTCCGAGTTCCTCGCAACAGCCCAATACTCAAAATCGAGAGGGTTGCTTATACCTTCGGCGAGGTCGCCGTTGAGTTTCGTGAATTTCTGGGTAAAAACAAGTCACATCCGCTATCACCGAGAGCAGGGTACAGCTTACAGCCGTCGAACTAACCGCTTCGGTGAAGGCCGCAATTTCGATATTGCGGCCTTGACTCCATTTGTCGCCAGCCATATCACTCATTCGACTCATTCGAATGAGCTAAAGGCCGCTAATGGAAAAGCCTAATACTGCCTAAATCGGTAATTCTCCGCGAATGCGCGATCAGGGACGGCTTCCAGTCCAAAGAGAAATTCATCCCTACGGATGCGAAGATATTTTTGGCAAACGCCATCGTCGACGCGGGTTTTCGTTTCGTTGATACGACCGACTATTCGACCTCGGAGCGAGTTCCTCAATTCCGAGATCGCGATGAGCTGTTTCGCCGCATCAAGCGCGATCCGGTGGTCGAATATGTTGGCATAGCGCATAAGCTTGATTCTGCAGAGCGCGCCGTGGAGGCTAAACTCGCTGGCTACGGGCCGGATATGCTTGAGATGTGCATCGCCACGAGCGAGCCGCGCAATGAGGCTTATTTCGGATTAACGCACGATGAGACTTGGCGAGCCTTCGAAAGAGCCATCAAGCTTACTGCCAACGCCGGCATGAAATTCCAGATCTTGTCTCATTACGATCTGGTCGTGTCCATTCAAGGGACGCATGGACCCAAAACTTGCCGTCGAATTTGCTGATCGCGCGGTTGCGATGGGATGCACATCGCTGTGTCATAGTGACCCCTATGGGGACACAACTCCGGCGCAGACCTTCGAGTATTTCAGCACAATCACCGACCGGCATCCTGACGTTGAGCATTATTTTCACAATCATGACTGGCGCGGTTTTGGCATCGCAAATTATGTGGCGGCGATGCGAGCCGGCGTAAGCCGTTTCGACACGTCTCTCGGCGGCATCGGGGGTTGGTTTTCGAGCTTCGTTGATGGCATCCCCGTGAAAGGTGCGGTCGAGCCGCGCGAACGCCCCGGCAGGACTGGTCTCGTGAGCACCAAGGATTTCATTTTGATGTGCGATGCCATGGGCATCGAGACCGGTATCGACATTAATAAGATGCTGACGGCCGGGCACTGGGTCGAGAAGATAATTGGACAGCGGCTGAATTCGATCGGTTTACCGTGGGGGCCGGTGACCAAGGCGCCACGACCGGGCCGCTGGCCGGCATCGCATGGAAAGAGCTCGCACGGCTAGCCAGTGAGCGGGGCGTATGATTGGGAGGGTCTCGTGAGCGTCTTCAAGACATCGGGAACGGCACGCTTCGCATTGCTTGCTATCGCTGTTGTTGTCCTCACCGTCTCAAAATCACTTGCGGCGCCTTATCCCGACAGACCAATTCACATCATCCATCCGTTTGCGGCCGGCGGTGGAAGCGACGCCATTCTTCGGATCGTCGCGCAGGAATTGTCGCAAAGCACCGGAATGACATTCGTCGTCGAGAACAAGACCGGCGCAGGCGGTCGCATCGGCTACGCTGCGGGCGCCAAAGCCGTTCCCGATGGTTACACTTTGGTGACGTTGGAAACCACCTATTCGATGCTCCCCGGACTTTTCGGCGCATCGTTAAGCTGGAATCCAGATACCGATCTCATCCCGGTCACCACGTTCGCGCGTGTGCCGATGGTTGTTGTGGTCAGCCCAAGGCTTGGGGTTAAGACGCTGCAGGAATTCATTACACGCGCAAGGGCGGAGCCCGGCAAGCTCAACTACGGATCGTCAGGCGTCGGCAGCATCAATCACATCGTTGTCGAGCTGTTCAAGCGTGAAGCCCAAGTTGATCTCGTGCACGTACCCTTCAAAGGTGGTGCTGAGATGGTCACGGGATTGCTCAACGGAACGGTTGACCTGATCATCCAAAGTCCGGTTGCGGTGGCCCCCTACATAAAAGACGGAAAGATGGCGGCGCTGGCCGTCGCGTCGACGAAAAGGATAGCGGCGTTGAGCGACGTCCCGACCGTGATCGAAGCTGGGCTCTCAACGTTCGTCGTTGGTAACTGGTTCGGCCTGATGGCGCCGAGGGGAACTCCGCAGGAGCGCATCGATTGGCTCTATCTGGGAAGTGTCCAAAGTCGTCAAAGCCCCGGAAAGCGAGCATCGGTTCGTCGCGCTCGGGGCCTGAACCCTACAGCATCCCTCCAAGCGAGCTCGGGGAGCTGATACAGAAAGAGACACGTCGATGGACCGATGTGATTAAGGCTGCACACATACAAGCTCAATAAATAACCGGGCCCTGATGGACCGAGTGCGTTTGCAAGAACATAAAACCGGACCTTTCCTGAACAGCAACCGATGTGCGCCCGAAGCAGAAAGGAATACAATATGCTGCAAAGAACAACCGCCAGCTCTGGCTACGAGCGTATCCTCGTCGAAAAGAAGCAAAAAGAAATGGTCGGCATCGTTACGTTGAGCTATCCACCGCACAACCGCCTTACCATGCAGATGATGAATGAGGTTATGGATGCGGTCACCGAGTTCGATAACGACCCCGACATCCGCCTGATCATGATCAAGGGGGAGGGCGAACATTTCGGGCTCGGGGGCGATGTGGCTGAGATCAACAGCAAGGAAGGCTGGGAAGCAAATCAGTTCTTCATGACGGTAGTCAAAGCCGCCAAGGCATTGCGCGAGGCAGCCAAGCCGACCATGGCCGTCGTGCATGGCCTTACCACGTCGGGAAATATGGTCGTCGCAATGAACTGCGATCTGGTTATCGCGGCCGACAACACGTTCATGGGCTCTACCGCGATCGACTTCGGCCTGTTCTGCCCCTGGGGCCCAATTTCCATCATGCCGCGCATTGTGGGCACCAGAGGTCGTTCGAGCTAGGCGCGACGGGCGAGTTGGTTCCTGCCGATCACCTGCTTCAGCATGGCGTGATCAACCGAATGGTGCCACTTGCGGAGCTTGACGACGCGGCAATGAAGTTTGCGGCCGAAATTACCTGCAAGTCGCCGACGGCAATGATGCTGCACAAGAAGACATTCTACGCGGCGCAGGACATGGAATATAACAAGGCACTCGATTTTGGCGCCGCCGCAATGGTGCAGTATCACCACACGCCGGAAGCACGCGAAAGCATGAAGGCGTTTCTTGAGGAACGCGCGCCGAACTGGGAGATCACCGGCTACACCAGTGACTGGAGCGTCCGGCGAAAAAGCGGCGCGTAACGTCCACCCGAGAGCTCGCCGGGCAGTCCTGCCGGCTCAGGTAAAATTTCCTGATTTTCGCGAAATCCCCTGTTTCGCCAAGGCGCGTGACAGCCTTGCGGTCTCATCACTTGACGGGACCTGGCCGGCTGCTAAAGGTTTGAAACCGCGTTTCTCATTTTGGAACGAGGCCGCGCCCGGAAATGAACCCGAAAAACACCACCGTAAAGACCGTCCATACCGCGTCGCATTGGGGCGCCTACGAGGTCGACGTTGAGAATGAGCGGATTGTCAAGATCCGTCCGTTTGCGAAGGATTCCTCGCCGTCTCCGCTCATCAATTCGCTGGCGGACGTAGCTTATGCCGACAACCGTATCGTCCAGCCAATGGTTAGGGCGGGATGGCTTAAAGCGCGCAAGGGTAGCGATAAAAGCCAGCGCGGCGTGGAACCCTTTGTTGCCGTTCCTTGGAATGAGGCCATTGATCTCGTGGCCGGAACTAATCCGGGTTAAACGCGAGCACGGTAATTCGTCGATTTCCGGCGGTTCCTACGGCTGGGCGAGTGCCGGCCGATCTCATCACGCGCGCACCCAGTTGCAGCGCCTACTCGATGCTTTCGGCGGCTGTACCGGAGGCTCTCGACTACAGTTACGGCGCGGGGATACAACCTGTCCATCATCGGCAACTTGGACTCGTTGACGGCGAATCACGACCTATGACAGCATTGTCGCCAATACCGAGCTTTGGTGACGTTTGGCGGGATCCCGCTCAAGAATATCCAAATTAGATCCGGCGGAGTTGGCGACCACGCCACCGAACAATGGCTGCACCGCATAAAAGATTTGCGGCGCTATCAAGATCATCATGCTCAGTCCGATACGCGACGATATGCCGGACTTATCAGACGTTGAATGGCTCAAGCCGCGCCCAATACCGATGCAGCAATCATGCTGGGGTTGGCCCATACGCTGGTCGCGGAAAATCTTCATGACCGAGCATTTATTAACCGCTATACCGTCGGCTTCGAGCGTTTTCGCGCTTATTTGATGGGCGAAAGCGACGGGGTCGCGAAATTCGCGCAGTGGGCCGCGGGAATATCTGCGCTTGATGCAAAGACCATCGTTGAGCTAGCGCGACGTATGGCGCGCAGTCGGACCATGATCGCGCCAAGTTGGTCAATTCAACGATCGGATCACGGCGAACAACCTTTCTGGATGACGATCGTGTTGGCAGCGATGCTTGGGCAGATCGGCCTGCCCGGCGGCGGTTTTTTGGTTTTGGCTATGGCTCTACCGCGGCGATGGGTTATCCGCGTCGCACGATGCCGGTTGCCCAATTGTGCTCGCGCCAGCCGTGCCACGATCAATAGCTATATCCCGGTGTCCCGTCTCACCGACATGTTATTGCGACCTGGCCAAGCTTACGATTTCAACGGACAAAAACTCCACTATCCGGACATCAAACTTGTCTATTGGGCTGGCGGCAATCCTTTTCATCACCATCAGGATCTCAACCGGCTGAGTGATTCTTGGCGCCGCCAACGATAATCGTCACGAGACCTGGTGGACCGCGGCACATGCCGACATCGTACTGCCCGCGACGACGACGCTCGAGCGCAACGACATTGGCGTTTGTTCTAGGATAGCGTTATTTTTGCCATGCAGAAAGCCATCGATCCGGTGGGTGAGGCGAAAAGCGACTTCGATATTCTCATCGAACTTGGCCAACGTCTCGGCGTGCGCGAGGCCTTCAGTGAAGGCCGCGACGAAATGGGCTGGTTAGAGCATTTGTACGATCGGGCGAGGCAAGGTGCCGCAGAGCGCGGCGTTGATATGCCGAAGCTGGAGGCCTTATCTGGCGCGCCGGGCGTATTAAAGATCGCCAGCCCAATCACCCATCGACATGCTGGTGCGTATTGCGGGCCGATCCGGAAGCCAACCCGCTTAAAACGCCGTCGGGCAAAATCGAGATCTTTTCAGAGAAGATCGCAGATCCTTTGGCTGTGGCAAATTGTCCTGGCCACCCGGTATGGATGGATCCAGTCGAGTGGCTCGGCAGCACACTGGTTGAGACCTACCCGCTGCATTTCATTCATGCAGCCGAAAACCCGACTGCATAGCCAATTGGATGGCGGTCGCGTCAGCCAAGCCGATGAAGGGGCACGGCTGGACCGATATGCTTAATCCAGACGATGCGGCGGCCCGCGATATTTGCAAAACGATGTAGTGCGGGTTTTCAATTCGCGCGGAGCTTGTCTTGCGGGCGCAGTTTTAACGGAAAAAATCCGTCCTGGCGTCGTCATGCTGTTTCGACCGGCGCTTGGTATGATCCACTGAGAGCCGGGACGCGTTGAAGACCTTGATAGCCATGGTAACCCCAACGTGCTAACGATCGACAAAGGCGCCTCGAAGCTTTTTCACAAGCAACCATCGCGCAAAGTTGCCTCGTCCAGATTGAGCGATATGCGTTCACTACCCGCACTCAATATTGCTAAGCCCCCGACGGGTCTTCAACGTGTCCGGTGATCATCTTCGGTAGTGCCGCCGGGAATATTGTCGAGGGTCCGCCAACTTGTCTAAAACAATTGCTAAGGCCATCGGCCTGATCGAGACTTTGGCAAATACCGCGCCGCCGCACGGCGTCAGTGATCTTGCCCGTACCCTTTCGCCTCAATAAAGCAACCGTTCATCGACTGTTGAATCGGTGGTGAAGCTTGGATACGTCAAACAAATCGAACAGTCGGCAGCGTACGAGCTTACACTCAAGCTCTGGGAGATCGGGACGCATGTCCTTGCACAGCGCAACGTCAGTCAAATTGCTGTCGGCATATTGCGAAAACTCGCCGAAGACACTGGTGAAACGGTGCATCTGGCTATCCTCGACGGCACGGAAGTTGTCTATATCGATAAAGCAGACGGCGCCCATCCGTTGCGCATTTTCGCGCCGATTGGCGGGCGTGTTCCGCTCTATTGCGGCTCGACCGGCAAGACCATTCTGGCGTTCCAGCCGGCGCCATTCATCGACGATATTTGTCGGAACCTGACGGCCTTTACACCCCGAACCATTACGTCAAAGGCGCGCCTATTGCGGGAACTCGAAGGGGTCAAGCGGCAAGGCTATGCTCTTGATATCGGAGAATCGCGCTCGGGATTTTCGGCATCGCAGCGCCGATTCGCGATCGCACCGGGGCGGTGGTAGCCTAGGTCGGTGTGTCGGGGCCCTCGAAC
>CAVPUU010000003.1:0-19247 GCA_963709015.1 uncultured Alphaproteobacteria bacterium
CGCAGGACCGGCTCGGTCTGGTGGTCGATTTCCTTCCCATCAGCGACATGCCGCCGCCGGGTCCGAAACCGTTCTTCTCCCTGCTCGATTCGACCCTGTTCGAGCAGTTGCGCAAACAGCTCGGCCGGCCTTATCTGGCTCGACACCGTCGGCAAGTCGGCGCTGGTCGAAATTCGCGTGCAGCTCGACAACACCGTGATGCGGGTGTTCGCGCGGCGCAATGCGGCCTATGCGTCGAATTCGGAAATTTTCCTGCTTTGGATGATTGGCACTTCGCTGGTGCTGATCGGCGTTGCCATCATCTTCCTGCGCAACCAGATCAAGCCGATCCTCAAGCTCGCCGATGCCGCCGAAAGCTTCGGCAAAGGGCGCGAAGTACCGAATTACCGTCCGCGCGGCGCGCGCGAGGTGCGGCGCGCGGCCCAGGCCTTCATCGAGATGAAAACGCGCGTCGAGCGCGCGATCGAACAGCGTACGGCGATGCTGGCCGGCGTCTCGCACGATCTGCGCACGGTGCTTACGCGCTTCAAGCTCGAACTCGCGCTGATCAAAAAGAAAACGCCGGAAGTAGAGGCGATGAAGAAAGACGTCGACGAGATGGCGCGCATGCTGGAAGCCTATCTCGCCTTCGCGCGCGGCGACCTCGGCGAGAGCGCGGCGCCGACCGACATGGCGGCCTTCCTCGAGGAGCTCAAGGACGACGCCGAGCGCAATGGCCACAAGGCGGCGGTGGTGTTCCACGGGCCGCCGATCGTCACCGTGCGGCCGGCCGCGTTCAAGCGCTGCCTCGGCAATCTGGTGTCGAACGCAGCGCGCTTTGCGCCGTCGATTTCGATCACCGGGCATCGTGATCACCGCTACCTCACGGTCACGGTGGACGACGATGGGCCGGGTATTTCGGCGGATCTGCGCGAGGAAGTGTTCAAGCCGTTCTTGCGGCTCGACGATGCGCGCAATCAGGACGAAGGCGGCACCGGGCTCGGCCTCGCCATCGCGCGCGACATCGCGCGCTCGCATGGCGGCGAAATCACGCTCGGCGACAGCCCGCTTGGCGGATTGCGGGCGACGGTGCGGGTGCCGGTTTAAGCCGCTTCGGCTTCTTCTTCGTCGCGATGCCGGCGGCGGCGCGGGCCGCGCACGATGCATTTGGGGATCGCGCAGAGATCGTCGAGGAAGCCGGCCCAGCGCTCGGCGCTGGAAAGTCCGCGACCGAGCGCGGCCATGGTGCGGTCGAGGCCCGGCTCGTCGTCGTCGAACCAGACCGAGAGCACGCGGGCGAACATCAGCGCAGCGCCTTGCGCGCGCAGCGCGCCGCGTGGTCCGGAAGCGCCGATGCCGGCGGCCTCCAGCATCCACCGCTGCGAACGCACCGCCATGGCGTTGAGCGCCAGCGCGAGGCCGGGATGACGCCGCGCCGAGCGCAGCAGCGAGTGCACCGCCTCTTTATAGGGGGCGAGCGCTTCCAGCCGGCGCATCAGCACGTCGAACAGGCGCTCGCGCGCCGGCTCCTCTTCCACGTCGGCCGAGCCGCCGGCCAGCACCGAGCGGTCGATGTCCTTGATGTGGGCGGCGACGATCGCCAGCGTCGAGCCGAACTCGGCGCGCAGTTGTGAAAGCTTCAGGCCGGCGCGGCCGGCCACCTCGGCGATGCCGATCTGCTCGAAGGAATGTTCGGTCAGCAGCGCCATCAGCGCGTCGATCGCCTTGTCGCGGTCGGAATCGCCGCGCGGCGGAGCGGCGTGGGCTTGCGCGCGGCGTTGTTTTTTCGGCTTGCGGGCCATGGCGGCCTCCTGCGGATTGTCCGGGTGCGCTTAATCTAGGGCCGCAAAGGCGCCGCTTCTAGGGCAGGGAACTTGTCCCGAGCGCAGCGCAACACGAAGTGGCGCGCTGTAGACCCGGGATCGTTACGAGTTCAGCGGTTGGAAAGGCCCGGATCTGTCGCATCACTTTGTGCTGCGCCGCGTCCGGGGCACAGCGGCTCCGCTAGCCCGCCAGCTCACGCCCGCGTCGCGTGGCCGCGGCGATGGCCTTGGCCAGCAGTTCATCGAAGCCGCCGGGGCCCATCAGCACGTCTAGCGCGGCGGCGGTGGTGCCGCCGGGCGAGGTGACGTTCCGCCGCAGCGCGGCGGCGTCGAGGTCCGATCGGCGCAGCAGCTCGCCGGAGCCGGCGACGGTTTCGCGCGCGAGGCGGCCCGCGAGCTCCGCCGGCAAGCCGGCGGCGATGCCAGCCTTGGTCATCGCTTCCGCCAGCAGGAAAACATAAGCCGGACCGGAGCCGGACAAGGCCGTGACCGCGTCCATCAGTGTTTCGGCGGAAGCCCATTCGACCTTGCCGATGGCGGCGAGCAGATCGGATCGCTAGCTTGCGCTGGCGCATGGAGACCTTGGCGTTCGGGCAGGCGACGCTGATGCCGCGGCCGATCGCGGCCGGCGTGTTCGGCATGGCGCGCACGATCGCGCTGCCGCCCGGCAGCGATTTTTCCAAAAACCGAAGCGGGTGCCCGGCCATGATCGAGAGCACCAGCGTCTTCTTGCCGACGTAAGCCGCAAGCGGCGGCACCGCCTCGGGCGCCGTTTGCGGCTTGACCGCGATCACCACGGCGGCGGCCACGGCGGCTTTGCCTTGCGGGTTGAGCGTAAGCCCGCGCCGCGCCAGGGCCTTCACGGCTGTGCTCGGCTGCGGCTCGATCACTACGATGCGTTTTGGCGCAAGCCCACGTGCGATCCAGCCGTCGAGCATGGCCTGGCCCATCTTGCCGGCGCCGGCTAGGACGAGCTGATCGGAAAACCCCACAAACACGCGCGCACTTGCCTTGCGAGCGCCCATAAATCTCTCCGCTGTCATCATCCGCGCAAGCGGATGATCCAGTATCCACCGCGTGCGAGATCAATCTTCAATGTTTCGGAATACTGGATGCCCCGCTTTCGCGGGGCATGACAAGGGGGGTGTTCTACGCCTCGCCCGAGGTGTCGAACATGGCGGCGTCGAGCGCCTCGCGCGCGCTTTTGCCGGCCCAGACCACGAACTGGAAGGCGGTGAAATAACGCTCGCAGGCGTCAAGCGCGGTGCCGAGCAGCGCCTCGCACTGCTTGCCAGAAGCTTCCGTGCCGCCCGCCAGCACCAGCGCGTGGCGAAACATCAAGATGCCTTCGGTGAGCCAGAGATCGAAATGGCCGACCCAGAGCCGCTCGTTGATCAGCGAGATCAGCGTCTGCACCTCGGCGCGGCGGCGCTCGGGAACCCGCAGGTCGAAGGCGCAGGCGAGATGCAGCGCCTCGATGTCGCCCATCCAGGTGTAGGAGACCTGATAGTCGGTCCACTTGCCGGTCACCAGGATGGTGATTTCGTCGTCGGTGGCGCGCTCGAACGACCAGTCGTTCACCGCCGCCAGACGTTCCACCACGTCGAGCGGATTGATCCGGAGTTCATCCGCGTAGGCGATCTGAGGCATAACGTCTCCGCTTTGCCGAATCGGTTGGGAACGCACGCAACACGCGCACGGCAGCAGCCGACCGGATTGTGACGCAGGGATACGGGGACGCCTTGACGGCGGAAGCGAATCACTTGGCCACTGACTATAACCCGCGCGATTCAGCCCGCCAAAGGCATCATCGAGGCCTAATGGGCCGTGATTTGCCCATCATAGGCAACCGCGCTGAACGGAATCTCCACAGGCAATCGGAGGTAACGTGAATCTTTTTGGGGATAACTTTGTTTGCTGAATCCGCGCGGACAAACAATTCCGTTTTGTTCTCGCTGGCGGTCAGTCGAACAGACTCGACACCAACTCCTCGGTTGCGGTGCGCCCGATGGCCTCGCCGATCAGACTCGCGATCGGCAGCACGCGGATATTGCCGGAGGCGAGCAGTTCTTTGGTCGGCTGAATCGAATCCGTGATCACCAGTTCCTTCAACCGAGACTTGGCGATGCGCGCGACGGCGCCGCCCGAGAGCACGCCGTGACTGATATAGGCGTAGACTGCCTTGGCCTTTTGCTCGAGCAAGGCGTCGGCGGCATTGATCAGCGTGCCGCCGCTGTCGACGATGTCGTCGACCAGCACGCAGGTATAGCCGGCGACGTCGCCGATCACGTTCATCACCTCGGATTCGCCGGCCCGCTCGCGCCGCTTGTCGATGATGGCGAGTGGCGCGTTGATGCGCTTGGCGAGGCCGCGCGCGCGCACCACGCCGCCGACATCGGGCGACACCACCATGATGTTGTCGAGCTGAAAGCGCTCGCGGATGTCGCGTACCATCACCGGCGAGGCGTAGAGATTGTCGGTCGGGATGTCGAAGAAGCCCTGGATCTGCCCGGCGTGCAGGTCGAGCGTCATCACGCGGTCGGCGCCGGCCCGCGTGATCAGATTGGCGACCAGCTTGGCCGAGATCGGCGTGCGCGGGCCCGGTTTGCGGTCCTGCCGGGCATAGCCGTAATAGGGCACGACCGCGGTGATGCGGCGCGCCGACGAGCGGCGCAACGCGTCCATGATGATGAGCAATTCCATCAGGTGGTCGTTGGCCGGATAGGAGGTGGACTGGATGACGAAACAGTCCGCGCCGCGCACGTTTTCCTGGATTTCGACGAAAACTTCCATGTCGGCGAAGCGCCGGACCACCGCCTTGGTCAGCGGGGTCTTCAGGTAGTCGGCGATCGCCTGCGCGAGGGCAGGATTCGAGTTGCCGGCGACGAGTTTGATCGCGCCGTTTTTGCCCGACATCTACAAATCCTCGCGTAACCCGGTGTAACCGGCGGCGTGGTCATAACAAGGCGTGGAGGGGCTCGCAATACGAGTCCAATCGCTTGTCCCGAAGCTTTTGGACAGGGTGAACGAGATGCCGGATCAGTCGCTGGAAGCCGCCAGCGTTAGCGTTTTTCGGGCCGATACGGCCGCGTTCATCTGCGGACGGGGCGGCGGCAGCGGACCGGCGGCGGCCGCGTCGATCGGTGCCGGATCGGCGTTGGCCTGGAAAATACGGAAAATGCCGGCCGCCTCCGGCGATGAATTGTTCGTCGTGGCGAGCGCCATTTGCGGGCCGCTATCGGGGGTGCCCGGAGCGACCTCGGGCGAGGTCAGAAAGGCGGTGAGCTGCTCCATGCTGTCATGGGCGATCCGGCGCAGCATCTCGTCGTCGGCGGCGGACCAGGCGTCGTGGCGCCGGCCTTTGGCGGTTTCCTCGCCGGCGATCCGCAGCGCGCGGTGGTCGTCGCGGTCGAACACGTCCCAGACCCAGGAGATCGTGGTTTCGTGCTTGGCCGCCTTGGCCGCGAGATAGCCGCGCACGCGGAAGGCCGACGGGCTTTCGCGCGACATGACCGCGAGCCGCCGCGTCTGCGCCTCGTTATTGAGCGCCTGCACCAGCCCGTTGAATTGGCCGGGCGGCGGGCCGTCGATGGATTCGAAGGCGACCGTGGCGCCACGCGGCTGGCCGGCCAGGGCGCCCGGATGGTCGTCGGGGTTGCAGGCAGCGAGGAGCGATAGGGCGCCGGCGGCGGCCAACAGCGCGCCGAACCGGGACATGGACATCATGGCGCCCACTCTGCGCCCGCCCAAACTCGAGAACATCGACACCCCTGTCGCCGGCCGTTTTTTCTTTAAGCCCCCGGGCTTCCCTGAAGCGTAGCGGTTGAAGCGCCCGCGTGTCCAGATGCGCGGCAGCGGGCGTCAATCGGCGAGCGCGATGGCGTTGATGTGCCGTCCGTAATCCGGCTCGCCCAGTTTGGTGGTGCGGCGGTAGCTGAAGAAGCGCTCGGGCTCGGCAAAGGTGCAAAGCGCGAGGTTCTCGAATTTTGCAACCCCGGCCCGCTGCACGCGGTCGGTGATGTAGCCGGCGAGATCGAACATGGCGTGGCCGGCGCGCTCGGACGGCGCGAAGAAACGCGTGTTGTCCGCGTCGGCCGCGAGGAAGCGTGAGACGAATTCCGGGCCGACCTCGTAATTCGGCTGGCTGATGGCGGGGCCGAGCGCCGCTACCAGGCGCGCACGGTCGGCGCCGAGCTTCTCCATGGCGGCGATCGTCGCCTCGACCACGCCGGTGAGCGCGCCACGCCAGCCGGCATGCGCCGCGCCGATCACGCGCGCATCGGCGTCGGCGAGCAGCAGCGGACCGCAGTCGGCGGTGGACACGCCGATGGCGAGCCCAGGCGTGCGGGTGACGATGGCGTCGCCGCGCGGACGGTTCTCCTGCGCCCACGGTTTGTCGGCGACCACCACGCTGGGCGAGTGAATTTGATAGGCGGTGAGAAAATGGTCCGGGGCGACGCCCAAGGCCGCCGCCATGCGCGCGCGGTTTTCGGCGACCTTGTCGGGCGCGTCGTTCGAGCCGACGCCGCCGTTGAGCGTGGCATAGACGCCGCCCGAGACACCGCCGCCGCGGGTGAAAAAACCGTGGCGGATGCGCGCGAGCTTGCTCAGAGCGGGGGCTTGCAGCACGGACTATCCTTCAAAACCGGGTGGCACGCCGAGCGAAGGATGCGCGAACGCGGCGGCCTTGAACAGCGCGCCCATGCCGGCCTCGCCCTCGCTGATCAGGCGCCGGAGCGCGACGTCGATATCGGCGGCGGCGTTTTCCGCGACTTTGGCCTTGAGCGAGGTCGCGCGCGTCAGGATACCGAGCCGGCGCAAAAATTGCGACTGCGTGATCGGTCCGAAACCGTCGGCGCCCATGGCCTCCGCCGCGCTCGCCAGCGCCTGGAAGTCCACATGCGCGGTGAGATCGATGCTGCCGGGCGCGCTCAGCGGATCGGCATAGGCGTGGCGGCCGACCGCCTGCAAGGTGTCGCCGACGGCGCTTTGCGCATGGCCGTAATCGATCACCAACGCGGCGCCGCCGTCACGCATCAGGCGCTTGCCGAGTTCGAGCGCGAAATTGTCGACGCGCCACTCGAAGACCGAGCCGTCCGGCGCGTTGCGTAGCGGCGGCGGCAAAAGGCGGTCGAGTTGCGGGATCGGATCGGATGCGATCGTGAAGGCGAGACTTCCGGCCGCATCGATCTCGACCTGGCGCTCGTGCCAGCCGTACTCGGTCTTCACCGCCTGATGGATTGGCAGCGCGTCGAAGAATTCGTTGGCGAGAATGATGGCCGCGCCGGAGGGCACGTCGCCGAGCGCGGGATGCCAGAATATCGGCGTCGCCAGAGGTTCGAGCATGCGCTGCTGCTGCGCCTCCAGCGCCGGGCTGATCTCGACCAGATGAATCACCACGGCTTCGCGAAATTTCGGCATCACCTTGGCCGCGCGCAGCGCGTCTTTCATCATGGTGCCGCGGCCGGGGCCGAGTTCGATGATGCGCAGGTTTTCCGGTGAACCCATCTGTTTCCAGACCGCCGCCATCCAGAGGCCGATCATCTCGCCGAACATCTGGCTGACTTCCGGCGCGGTGATGAAATCGCCGCGCGCGCCGAACGGGTCGTGCGTGGTGTAGTAGCCATGCTCGCTGTCGGAAAGGCAAAGCGCCATATATTCGGCGACCGGCATCGGGCCTGCCGCCGCGATGCGCCGGCGAATTTCGGCTTCCAGCGGCGCCATGTCGCTCATGGTTCGGGCCGTCGCAGCGGATGCTTTAAAGCGTAGGCGATGAAGGCAAGTCCGGCGAGGAACAGCGGGATAGACAGCAGTTGGCCCATGGTCGCGCCGCCCCACAAAAAGCCGAGCTGGGCGTCCGGCTCGCGGAAGAATTCGCAGGTGCTGCGCGCGATGGCATAGACGCAGGCGAAACTGCCGACGATCAGGCCCGGCCGCTTCAGGGCGCCGGCGCGCATCAGCAGCGCCAGCACCGCGAGCAGCACCAGGCCTTCGAGGCCCGCTTCATAGAGCTGGCTCGGGTGCCGCGGCAGCGGGCCGCCGCCGGGAAACACCATGGCCCACGGCACGTCGGTCGGGCGACCCCATAATTCGCCGTTGATGAAATTGGCGATGCGCCCGAGGAATAGCCCGATCGGCCCGACCGCGCAGGTGAGGTCGCCGAGCGACAATACCGGAATGCCGCGTTTGCGCGCGAACAGGACCACGGCGACCACGCAGCCGGTGAAGCCGCCGTGGAACGACATGCCGCCGTTCCACAGTTGCACGATCTCGATCGGGTGGGCGGCGAAGTGCGGGAGGTTATAGAACAGCACGTAGCCGATGCGGCCGCCGAGGATGATGCCGAGCGTCACCCACAGCACGAAATCGTCGAAATCGAGGAGCGTCAGCGGCGCCAAGTTCTTTGAAGAATTGCCGCCCCACAGTTTTTTGCTGCGGATCAGCATGCGGGCATAGACCCAGCCGAGCAGGATGCCGACGATATAGGCGAGCGCATACCAGCGGATGGCGAAGGGGCCGATATGCACCAGCACCGGATCGAAGGCGGGATAGGGGATGACCAATAGAGGCATTACAGTTCCGGGTTCGGGCGCGCCCGTCTAAGTGGTAGCATGCCGCCCTTGCAGCGGCATGAGCGGACCGCCATTGTTACACGCATGATCCCGAAAAGCTGTCCTCGACTTGATCGGGGTGGATACCGGTTTTCGGATAAGATCATGGCAAGGATGATTCCGGAGGCGAGGCATGACCCAGACCAGCAACCGTGTTTTCGACGAGCTCGCGCGCCTGATGAACGATGCCGCCGGGGTCGCGCAAGGGGTGCGCAAGGAATTCGACACGCTGTTCCGCAGCCAGGCCGAGCGCATCCTGCGCGACCTCGACGTGGTCCAGCGCGAGGAATTCGAGGCGGTCAAGGAAATGGCCCGCTTGGCGCGCGAGGAAAACGAGGCGCTGAAGGCGCGGATCGAGGCGCTGGAGGCCAAAGGCGGCAAGAAGCCAACCGGCGCGGCCTCAGCCGATTGATTTCTAGGCTTTCTTGCCCTTTGCAACCCGCGCCGTTATAAACCCGCGCGACACGCGGCCCCCGGCACCCCTGGAGGCTTGCCGCGTTCGTAGGCGGCCGAAAATGCCGCGTTTTCCATTGGCTTAGACGAGGGCTTCAAAATGGCGACCGTCCAGGAATTGAAGGCGACGGTGCGTCCGAAAGGCGGCAAGGGGGCCGCCCGGGCGGCACGTCGCTCCGGCAGTGTGCCGGGCGTGATCTATGGTGAGAACAAGCCCCCGCAGATGGTGCTCATCGAGCACGCCGAGCTGCGCAAGCGCATCTATGCCGGCCGTTTCCTCACCACGTTGTTTCATCTCGACGTGGACGGCACCAAGCACCGCGTGATCCCGCGCGACTTCCAGCTCGACGCGATCAAAGATCTGCCGATGCACGTCGATTTCCTGCGCGTTGCGGAAGGCGCCGTCATCCGCGTCAACGTCGCGATCAAGGTGCTCAATGCCGACCAGTCGCCCGGCGTGAAGCGCGGCGGCGCGGTCAATATTGTCACCCACACGATCGAGGTGATGTGCCCGGTCGAGACGATCCCGGAATCGATCGACGTCGACATTTCCAGCCTCGAGATCAACCACTCGAAGCATCTCAGCGACGTGACGCTGCCGCCCAACGTGCGCGTGATCGCGCAAGGCGACATCACGCTGGTAACGGTGGTGCCGCCGTCCGGCTACGCCGAGGAAATGAAGGCCGCCGCCGAAGCCGCCGCTGCCGCTGCCGCCGCTGCAGCCGCTGCTGCCGCCGCGGGTGTGGTGCCCGGCGCCGAGGGCGCGGTCCCCGGTGCCGCGCCCGGCGCACCCGGTGCAACGCCCGGTGCCGCTCCGGCCGCGGGCGCTGCGCCCGCCGCCGCTGCCGCGCCGGCGAAGTCCGACAAGAAGTGAGGGGGCGCTTAAGCCCCCTCGTTCGCTGGACCCGCTGAGGCGGCGACGCGGTAGAAGCCATGCTGCTTTTCGTCGGCCTCGGCAATCCGGGCGAACGCTACGCCGGCAACCGGCACAATATCGGTTTTATGGCGGTACAGACGATTGCCAAGCGCCACGGCATCGCGCCGTGGCGCCGGCGTTTCCAGGGCGTGGCGGTGGAAGGCGCGATCGGACCTGAGAAGGTTCTGCTGCTGCTGCCCGGCACCTATATGAATGAGTTGGGGCGTGCGGTGGCGGAAGCCGCGCATTTCTACAAACTGGAGGCGGGAAGCGTCGTCGTGTTTCATGACGAGGCGGAACTGTCGCCCGGCAAGGTGCGGTTGAAGACGGGCGGCGGCAATGCCGGCCACAACGGGCTGCGCTCGATCTCAGAGCATGTCGGCAACGACTACACCCGCGTGCGGCTCGGCATCGGCCATCCCGGCAACAAGGACTTGATGGAAGCTTACGTGTTGCAGGATTTCGCCAAGAGCGAGCGGCCGTGGGTCGAGGCGCTATGCGATATCGTGGCCGACAATGCCGGCCTGCTGATCGAAGGCAAGGATTTAACGTTCCAAAATAAGGTGCACCTCGCCATGGCCACGAAAGGCTTCGGTGGGGGCGAGGAGCCGGAAGACTCCGAATAACAAGGCGCGGATAATTTCATGGGATTCAAATGCGGCATCGTCGGCCTGCCGAATGTCGGCAAGTCGACGCTTTTCAACGCGCTCACGCAAACCGCGGCGGCGCAGGCGGCCAATTACCCGTTCTGCACCATCGAGCCGAACGTGGGCGAGATCGCGGTGCCGGATCCGCGTCTGGAAAAACTGGCGCTCTTGGGCAAGTCGGCGGAGATCATTCCGACCCGCATCACCTTCGTCGATATCGCCGGGCTGGTGCGCGGCGCCTCGAAAGGCGAGGGACTGGGCAACCAGTTTCTCGCCACCATCCGCGAGGTCGATGCCATCGTGCATGTCGTGCGCTGCTTCGAGGACTCCGACGTTACCCATGTGGAAGGCAAGATCGATCCGATCGCTGATATCGACACCATCGAGACCGAGCTGATGTTGGCCGATCTCGACAGCCTGGAAAAGCGTGTCGATGCGCTGGAGAAAAAAGCCAAAGGCACCGGCGAGGACGCCAAGTCCGCCAAGGAAATGCTCGATCTGATCAACCGCTCGCTGGTCCTGCTGCGCGCGGGCAAGCCGGCGCGGCTGGTCGTGCGCAAGCCCGAGGAAGAAAAGCTGTTCCACTCGCTCGGCCTGTTGACTTCGGCACCGGTTCTCTATGCCTGCAACGTAGAGGAAGACTCCGCCGCGACCGGCAACGATTTCTCCAAACGCGTCGAGGCGCGCGCCAAGGAGGAAGGCGCGGTCGCGGTGGTGATTTCGGCCAAGATCGAATCCGAGATTGCGACGCTGCCGCCGGCCGAGCGCGCCGAGTTTCTGGAAGCGGTGGGCCTGAAGGAAACCGGGCTCGACCGCCTGATCCGCGCCGGCTACACACTCCTGCACCTGGCGACTTATTTCACCGTCGGCCCGAAGGAGGCACGGGCTTGGACCATCACCCGAGGAACCAGGGCGCCGCAGGCGGCGGGCGTCATCCATTCGGACTTCGAGCGCGGCTTCATCCGCTCCGAGACCATCGGCTACGACGACTTCATCGCCAGTGGCGGCGAGACCGGCGCCAAAGAGGCGGGCAAGATGCGCCTGGAAGGCAAGGAATACGTCGTCGCCGACGGCGACGTGATGCATTTCAGGTTTGCGACCTGAGCGATTGAACCGCAGGCGGCTTCCGCGCGACTATGCCTGTGCGGCGACAAGGACGGCGACGATTTCGTCGTCACGCTGTGCCTTTCCGCCAATTCGCGCGAAGCGTTCAAGGCCGCCGAGCCGGCCTATCTGTCGATCTTGAAGGGGTATTGAGCCAAACCTGCATGCCGAAGCTGCATTGGGAAGATTTCAAGCCGGGCGCGGTCGCCGTCTACGGCCCGCGGCTGGTCACGCGCGAGGAGATCGTCGCTTTCGCCGCCGAGTTCGATCCGCAGCCGATGCATCTCGACGAGGCGGCGGGCAGCGCCACTATGCTGGGCGGCCTTGGGGCTTCCGGCTGGCACATCTGCTGTCTGCTGATGCGCATGATCGCCGACGGCTTCCTGCTCGACTCGACATCCATGGGCTCGCCCGGCATCGACGAGATGCGTTGGCTCAAACCGCTGCGGCCGGGCACGGCGATCCGCGTGCGCGCCACGGTGCTGGAAAGTCGTCCCTCGTCCAGCCGGTCCGCGATGGGCTTGACCAAATTCCGCTACGACGTGCTCGACGACGCCGACACCACCCTTGCCGAAATGACCACCACGTCGATGTTCGTGCGCCGCCAGCCAGGGGCGCCGACATGAAATTTTTCGAGGATATCCGCGTTGGCGACGTGTACGACGTCGGCCGCTACACCTTCACTGCCGACAACATCAAGGCCTTCGCGCGGCGCTTCGACCCGCAGCCGTTCCACGTCGACGAGATTGCGGCGGAGCGCTCGCATTTCGGCGCGCTGTGCGCGTCCGGCTGGCACACCGCGCTGGCCTGGATGCGGCTGATGATCGATTACCGCCGCCGTATGGATGAGGCGATGCAGGCACGCGGCGAGACGGTTGCCGGCATCGGGCCGGCGCTCGGCTTCCGCGACTTGAAATGGCTCAGGCCGGTCTATGTCGGCGACACCGTCGCGTATAAGAGTGAGGTGATCGAAACGCGCCTGTCGGAGAGCCGGTCGCATGCCGGGCTGATGACGTTCCGCTCGACCGGCGTCAACCAGAAGGGCGAGCCGGTGATTTCGCTGATCAGCACCACCTTCGTCGAGCGGCGCGGTAAAACGCCATGACCGCCGCGGCCGAGAGCGCGCGCAACAAGGCCAAGGATCGCCGCGCGTTGAGCGTCGCTTGCGGCGCGCATGCGCTGCACGACGGCTATACCGATCTCATTTACGTCATGCTGCCGATCTGGCAGCATGAATTCGGCCTCGGCTTTGCCGCCCTCGGCCTGATGAAGACGGTATTTTCCGGCGCGCTCGCCGGCTTGCAGATTCCGTCGGGCTTCCTTGCCGAGCGGTTCGGCGCGCCGATCGTGCTGGCGCTCGGCACCGCGCTCGCCGGGCTCGGCTATTGCTTCGCCGGCCTCAGCAGCGGCGTCGCCACGCTTGTGGCCGCATTGTTCGTGGCCGGGCTCGGCGCCAGCACGCAGCATCCGCTGGCCTCCGCGCTGATCGCGCATGCCTTTGCGGGACCGCGCTCGTTGAAGGCGCTCGGCACCTACAATTTCGCCGGCGACATCGGCAAGATGACGCTGCCGGCGGCGGCCTCGTTGCTGTTCGTCGTGCTGCCATGGCGGGAGGCGCTGATGCTGCTCGGCGGCATCGGCTTGCTGGCGGCGGTTGTCATCTTCACGCTGATCCCGCGCTTTGCCGCCGAGGGGACAACGCCGCGCAAGATCGAACCCGGCACGGGTTCCGGCTCGCGCCTGAGCCAGTTCGGTTTTCCGCTGCTGCTCTCGGTCGGCGTGATCGACAGCGCCACCCGCATGGCCTTCCTGACGTTCCTGCCGTTCGTGCTCACGGCGAAAGGCGCGGGCCTGCCGACCGTCGGATTCGCGCTCACTTTGGTGTTCGCCGGCGGCGCGGCCGGCAAGCTCGTTTGCGCCTTCATCGGCGCGCGCATCGGCGCGGTTGCGACGGTGTGGCTGACCGAGGCCGCGACCGCGCTCGGCATCGTCGCATTGTTGCCGCTGTCGCTGGAGGCCGCGCTCGTGCTGCTGCCGCTGGTCGGCGTGGCGCTCAACGGCACCTCCTCGGTGCTCTATGGCTCGGTGCCGGACCTGGTGGAGCCCTCGCGGCGCCAGCGCGCTTTCGGCATTTTCTACACCGGGACGATCGGGGCGGGCGCGGTGTCGCCGGCGCTCTACGGATTGCTCGGCGACGCGGCCGGCGTGCCGTCGGCGCTGATGGTGGTGGCCGCGGTGGTGTTGCTGACGCTGCCGATCACGCTGGCGCTGCGGCCGGCGCTGGCGATGCGTCCCTCGACAAGCTAGGCCGTAGACTCTCGCGCATCGAGGGAGAATTACAAATGAGGTCTTCATTCAGACCGGCATTTACGGTCGTTTTTATTTCCGTTTTGCAGCTGGGTCTAAGCTTTGCCGCCGAATTGAGCCACGCCCAAACCCGCAAACCCACGGTAAATGAGATTGCGTCGATCCGTGATTGGGCGACGAAGAACAAGGATAGTCTGGACGAGGGCGAACGGCGGTGCTGTTCAATCTCGTCGCCCAGCCCTGCATCAACAAACAATCGCGAGATCCCGACAAATCGATCGTGGTCGACTGCTACCGCATAGAGAATTCGATTTGGGATAGATTGCTCAACGACAACTACAAAAATCTGCTCGATACGCTCGACGAGGCTCAGACGGCCAAGGCGCAAGCCATGCAGCGCGCGTGGATCGCATATCGCGACACAACGTGCCAGTTTTATGCCGATAAAATCCAAGGATCGATGGCGATCTCGATGACGCCGCCTGCGTTATTCGCGAGTCGGCACGACGGGCGATGCTGCTTAAGTTCTTCAGTCGACTGTAAACGGCAATAACAAAAGCTCTACCAAGGAATTGAGGAATCGCGGACGTGGCGACGCACACCCTAGCGCGTCGGCGTCCTGATTTTGACTTGCTTGACGACCGCGGCGGGCAGCACGTCGAGATAGGGCCCGAGCAGAAAGGCTTCGCCCGAGCCGGAGCCATACATGCGGTCGTGCGCATCGATCATTTCGCGCATTGGGCCCGCGCAGGCCGCAATCGAATCGACGATCAGATCGTTGATCTCGTCCGACCGAATATCGGCGTTGTAACGTGGATCGGCGGCCACTTGTTGCAGGACGCATTCCGTGGCGCGCCGCACCAGCGGCAGCAGCTTGGCGTCCTTCTGGCGCACCGACATCTGCAGCCAGGCCGCTGGATTGGCGGAGGGTGTGCTGGTATCGAGCGAGACATTCATCACAAGCGACAACCCGAACAACAATTCGAGGATCATCCCGTGGGCCTCGCGAATCAGTTCCTGCAATGCTGATACCGCGGCGCAGAGTCGTGCCGCACGCGAAACTTAAATCGGCGCTGCCGCGCCGGGCCAGAACAAAATGAGGCCGAATGGCGCTAACGGATTCTGATCATGGACGTTTACCCGCGGCTCGTGGGAACCTATGGACACTCAATTTCATTGAGACGGAGCCATGCCCGTCAAACGAAAGATCGCCACAGTGCTCCCGATGACTGCCGAACAGGCCGCGCGGCTCAAGCAGCTTGCCATCGACGCTTACGAGCCGGATGCATTCAAGGGCGATCTCACGCAAGCCGAAGCCGAGCGGCGCATCGCCACGCTTACCGCGAAGTTGCCGCTGCTCGACGATCCACCGCACACACTCTAACGTCGGAACTTTGGCGAGGAACGCATTTTGCTTGCCGGCGTTTCCAGTCCTCACAGCCTGAAAGGCAGGAGGAACTCATGACATATTTTCGCCACGCTGCGATTGCGACGGCGTTGCTCGCCGGCGTCGGCAGTGCGAGCGCGCAAACCACGGTGATTACTCGCGAGCCGGTCGAGACGCGGACCATCGTGACCACGCAACCGCTGGAGCTCACGCCGGTGCAGCGTCAAACGATCTATCGCACCATCGTGCGCGAGCCGGTGGAAACGATGCCGCCAACGATCGAATATCGCGTCGGCACTCGGGTGCCGCAGGGCGCGCGCCTTTATGAGGTGCCGCACGACGTCGCCGTCGAAGTGCCGGCGGTCAGATCGTACCGGTACATGCGGGTGAACAACCACGTCGTGCTGGTCGACCCGGCCACCAGCGAAGTGGTTGCGGACTTCGCCGACTAAACACGTTCACGCAAAATGGGCAACGGCCCGGCGCTGCGGCGCCGGGCCGTTTTTTTTAAGCGCATGAAATTTACCTTGACGGCCGCCCATCTTTCGACAGGTCCACAACCGCTGGATTTTTCGCTGCCAGAGGGCCATATTATGCGGCGAGGAGTTAGTACTGATGTCGATGATCAACTATCGGGCCCCGTCCGAGCTATTTCCCAGCCGCAGCCGCAAATCACGCCGTCCGATCGGGTACAAGCGTTTTCCGACCGCGGCGGAGGCGATCCGCTTCGCCATCGAGGAATTGCCGCCTGAACTGCTGCTTGGCGCTTATCTCGAGGTCGAGGAGAAGCGCTTCGACGGCAACGGCATCCGCCGGCTGTACGAAAGCGAAGACTACCCGCTGCCGCGCAAAGCCCCCGCCAACTGAGCTGAATCACGCCATTGCCATGCGAACTGCCGGGTGCCGCCGCAGCCCGGGCGGAACATTCGCGCGCTTTGCCGCGTTCAATTGATGATTTAAGCAGCCTGTTCATGGCTGCGCGCTATCGGGAGCCGCTCGTGGCCGACAAAAATGCCCTTGGAATGATCGGCCTGATGCTGTGCACCGCCGCGGTGCTGGTGACTTTGGTGGGCGCGGTCGTGGTGAACGACCATCTCAGCGGACGGCTGCACATTGACGACGCTCTGCCGGCTGCGGACGTGGCGTTGCCGTCGGCGGCGCGCTGAGTCTCGCAAAAGAACAAAGAACCCCGCCACGGCGGGGTCTAGTTTGTGGGAGGATTGCCCGAAGACGAGGCCTCTTCTGTCGCTTGTCGCAGCAGTCTCGTCTGGCAGCGGTCGCATGCGACTTTGACTGCTTTCGAACGCTCTCACTCTGGGCACCAAATCCGGATCGTGAAGGTGACAGGCTGCCCTGTCCCGGCAATCCACAGCCTGCGCGGGCCGGCGGACGGACTTTCCCACCGAATTCATGCAACCCGCCGGCACGCTCGGCCGTTGTCGTGCATAAGCCCAAGGAGGCTTTCCCATGACACACAGCCAAAATCACCCGCTGCTTGCGGCGGCGCTCGTGACCGGCGTGGCCTTCGCGATGGGGCCTGCGCCAGCCGGCGCTTTTGCCGGCGACAACGTTGCCGCGGCCGATCCGGGCTTCACGCCCAATAGCGGCCAGATCAATCGTGGCTTCGACCCGAAGGTGCCGACCACGTCGCGGCCGCGTCCGATCCCGACGCCAGCGGAAGCGCGTGCGGCGAAGATGACGCCTGACAAAAGCCAGCCGTCGGTCGGCGCGCAACAAAGCGCCGGGATCCCGCCCAGCGGCGCCATGAGCAAGGATACCAAAGACGGTCAGGCCGCCGCCGGCGGCCCGCAGGCTGTAAACGGCAGTTCCGACGCAATGCAGAACGGTGCGCACGATGCGAGCGGCCACCAGCCGCAGTTGGCGACGTCGGGCGCCGCCGCCTCGCATGACAGTGCCGCATCGCAGGCGTCCAACGGGCAAGGCGTCGAGTCGGAAGGGCCGATCGGCGCGACCGGACAAACCATGCCGGCCAAATTCTCCAAGCGGAACGATACGCTCGACCGCGTGCCGATCATGGCCCAGCCGTCGACGCTGAGCGATCAGGACCGTCAGAAGATCTATCAGGCGGCGATGGCGGACAAGACGCCAGCCGCCGATGACGCCGCCGGCCTTGCGCCAGCGAGCGAACTCGACCCGCATCAAGCCTTGAATGAAACCCACCCGTTGCCGGCAAGCGTGAGTGGCATCGAAGGCGTGCAGACGCTGGGTTATGTGAAAACCAAGGACAAGGTTTTCCTGGTCGAGCCCGCGACCCGCATCGTGGTCGAGGAGATCGGTTCGTAACGCTGCAACTGCCATCGCCGGCCCGTGATTCCGAAAAGCGGGAACGATTTTTCGGAAGCGGTCACGCGTATCGCGGCGGCGATGGCAATGCGCGTCAACTGGCCGAGCGCCGGCCGCTGTTAATCGGTGCGTCTTTCCATTGCTTGAGACTGTCGCCGATGACCTTCATCGCGGTCATCGAGGCGTGACTGAGGCTGGCGTAGCCGGCAAGCTCCCGGCTGACGCGTTCGCCCTCGCTGCGCAGCATGTCGCGCACGCCCTGAAGTTCGAGAATAACGCGGTCGATCTCGTCCATCGACGCGCCGGCGACGCGCCGGATCAGCGTATTCAGGTTCTCATGGGCCGGATCGTTGGATGCGTCGCCATCGTTGCGTTGCCGGCGCAGCGGTGCGACGTCGCGCCGGACGAATTCGCGAATTTCACCCTCGAACGCGGTCGCCGCCGCCTGGTCGACCTCGCTGAGCTTTTCCGGGACACTGCGGGCCGGAGCGTATTTCTCCGGGCCGGTCTTCTCGGAACCGCTCTGGTCCGCACCAAGCCGCTCGGGTCTGATGGCCGTCATGCTTCACCTCTACTACTCAGGCGCAATTCGTTGCGCTGACGCTCCCCCCGTACGAGGCGGATTGCGGCATGGAACTAGGGCGGCCGTTGGGCACGGGAAGGGCGGCTTCGGGGCGTTAGGCCGGGCCCGGGTTTACCAGTTCAGCTTGAGGGCGGCGGTGATGCTTTTGCTGGCTGACAGCTGGCCGACATCGGTCACCGCCGTGGTCACGTGCAGCGGGCCGTAAAGTTTCTGGTCGGCGCTGAAAGTGTTGTGGGTGACCGGGTCATTGCTGGCGGTGGCGACCCCGGCGCCGAAGGAGGTGCCGGTGGTCAGAACGTCGAGTTTGACCGCCTTCTGGCTGCCCCAGATTTGCGGCGTCGGCGGCGCGGCGCCGGCCGGCGCCGCCATCAGCGGCACCTCGGACGCCGGGGACGCCGGCTGGCTGAAGGCCTCGGTCACCGAGTATGAATTCTGCAACGTCACCGAGAATTTTCCGCCGACCGGGATCGCATGCTTGAACGTGGTGCCGAGCTTGCCCTGGTCGCCGTTCGGGTCGACGCGGGCATCGACCGAAGCGAGATTGGGCACGCCGACCGAGGCCCAGGCCGCGCCGGTGTCCTGGCCGGCGTTGGCGGCCGGCAACGCCTGGCTCGGCCGATAGCCGTCCGGCGGCGCGGCGAGGGTGAGATCGGCGCCGACTTTGGCATCCCATTCGCTCGCCAGCGGCTGCTTGAGCACCAACGTGCTGGAGCCGTCCGGCTTGCCGGAATGGCTGACGTCGAATTTGTTGGGGTCGTTCAGGCTGGGCAGGTGCAGGGGCTTTGCCGGCTTGGCGCTCGCAATGTTTGCGGCATCGAACAGCAGCGCATTGCCGAGCGCGTCGGTTTCCTCGGGCGTGAGCGGCGTGCCGTCCAGCGGTTTAGCCCCGTCGCCGTCGACCGCCGGCCGCAAGGCGAGAGCATCGGCCAGAATTTGCTTCCTGCGCCAAAGCCGGCGCGGCAGCAAATCCGCAAGCCGATGCGGCGATGAAACACGCCGCGCAGAAGATCGCACCAAACCGCATCCCGAAAAACTCCCCCGATCCGCTGTCCCGGTGCTTCAGGCGCCGGATGGTCGGCGCGAACCGGTTAAGCATTGGCTTTCGCGTGTCGCATGGAACTTTGGCGAAGCTG
>CAVPUU010000004.1:0-12270 GCA_963709015.1 uncultured Alphaproteobacteria bacterium
GTGCTGTTGTTGGCGGCGAGCGCAGTCACGACATTCGCACTCACCGTCACCGCGCCGCTGGCGTCCTCAATATGAAGCGTCCCGTTCGCGCTCGCCGTGTTCGACGTCACCGTATTCCCGTAGACCACCAGTTCTGTCACATGCGCCACGTTGAGAGGCAGATCGAGATGCAGGTTCTGCGGCGTGATCGTGTTGCCTTCTATCACCACGTTCGAGCACATGACGTGCGGTGTATTCACGCCGATCGTTGCATCAATACAGGTGTTGCCGCGGATGTGAATGTGTTGCGAAGGTTTCCCGAGCGGCTGCTTGCGGACGTTTTTGTCCATGCCGTCCTGGTTGTTGACCTGGACGCCGTAATGCAGCCCTCGAACTGGTTATCGAGTACGTAGAGGCCGTTGAGACCTGTACCGAGGACCCACAGCCCGAAGATGTTCGAAGCATCTCTCACTTCGACGAAATGATTGCGTCGGAGCGTGCCACCCGGGCGAATTTTACCTCTCGAAAATGTGAAGGATTTGGCGTCCCACTTCTTCATCAGATGGCACTTGGGTCATTTGCTGTCCTTCGCTGCCCTCCGTGACGCCAATCTTTGTCCGACATTTTCGGAGCGAGGTTACGGACACCCGTATGGGTGCCGTCCGACAAGTTGGAATGAAAGCCTGGGCGCTTTGAGCTGGCGTCTCAGTCGACGCTAATATGCGCTCTCTTGAGGTCAAAGTCGACTGTTTGCCGGATAGCGGATAGTTTCACAGAGCGCCTCGACAGTGTCCATGATGCTTCTCCCGGCTACGCTTTCAGTGTTTCCTTGAGCTTGTAGCGGATGATCTTGCCCGATCCGGTGCGCGGAATTTCGGCGATCAGGTGCACCGCATGCGGAATTTGTAGGCCGAGAGACGAGACTTGCAATACGCCAGAACCGCCTCGGCTTCGACATTCTTCCGGCCGCGCCACCACGAACAGGGCCGGAACCTCGCCGAGGTGCTCGTGCGCCACCCCAACCACGGCGCAATCGAGCACCGGCGGGAAGGAGTTCACCACCTCTTCGATCTCGGCCGGCGCGATGTTCTGGCCGCCGCGGATAATGAGTTCCTTCAGTCGCCCGGTAATGGTGAGGAAACCGTTCTCGTCGCTCCTGGCGAGATCGCCGGTGTGATACCAGCCCGCGCGCAGCGCCGCGCTCGTCTCTTCCGGCTTGTTGTGATAGCCGGGCATCACGTTCGGTCCGCGCACGATCAGCTCGCCTTCCTGCCCAGGCGCGCGTCTTGCCCGCTCGCTGGATCGACGATCCGCACCGCGAGGCCCGGCAGCGGCAAGCCGCAGGAGCCGAGCGTGCGCCCACCGTGCGGCCAGTTCATCGTCACCATGGTCGAGGTTTCGGTGATGCCGTAGCCGTCGAGCAGCGGCACTCCGAAATGCGCCTCAAATTCGCGGTTGAGAGTCGCCGGCATGATCGCTCCGGCGGAGGCGCACAGCCGCAGACCGGGAATCTTGAGATTCTTCTCTTCCTTGGTCGCCTGCAATAGATAGTGAAACATCGTCGGCACGCCGGGGAAGTAAGTGAATTCCCCCGTCTTGAGCAAGCGCACCGCCTCGCTGGTGGAGAAGCGCTCCATAATGTATTCGGTCGCGCCGGCGGCGAGAATCGAGAGCACCGAAAGATTGAGCGCGTAGGAATGGAACAGCGGCAGCGGCGAGAGCACCGTGTCACGCTCACCAAGGCCCGTGATCGGTCCCCAGCACGACGCCGCAACCCACAACATGCCGTGCACGGTGAGCTTAACGCCCTTGGCGCGACCGGTGGTGCCTGACGTATAGAGAATGTAGGACGGCTCGTGCATCAGCGGCAAATCGCGCGGCGCCGATTTCGCCGCCTTGCCGATCAGTTCCGCGTAGCGCAGCGCCTTCGCACTCGATGAGCCGCGATCGGTGACAATCAGGGTTTTGAGGTTGGGTGCGTCCTTTTGCAGCTTGACGAAAAGGTCGGCGCGCTCGGCGGTGGTAAAAACCACCTTGCAGTTCGCGTCGGCGAGGCGGTAGGCGATTTCCGGTTCTGAGGAGTTGTAGCTGATCGGCACGCCGAGCGCGCCCGCCCGCGTGGTGCCGAAACAGGATTCCACCCATTGCACCGAATTCGGCAGCATGATCGCGACCGTGTCGCCGGGCTCGACGCCGTTGTCGGCGAGATGGCCGGCGATCCTGGCCGTGCGGTCGAGCAGTTCCGCGTAAGTGACTTGCGACTGCGCGTCGCGATAAGCGATCTTGGCCCCACGCTCCTTGGCATGGCGGTGCAACAGCTCCGGGACCGGCGCAATCAGTTCGGTTTGCAGCATCGATCCTTCTCCATCACACCATGCTGAAGCCGCCGCTGATACTCAGCGTCTGGCCTGTGATCCAGCCACTCTTCGGCGACACCAGCAGCGCGATCATCGGTGCGACGTCACCGGCCTGGCCGAGCCGGCGCACCGGATAAAGCTTCACCAGTTTCTCACGGTTGGCCTCGACCCATTCCTTGTCATGGTCGGTCTCGACCAGCCCAAGTGAGACGGTGTTGGCGGTTGTGCCATTGCGGCCGAGCTCGCGCGCCAGCGATTTCATCAGCGCCACCACGCCGGCGCGCGCAGCGGCGACAATTGCAAGGCCGGATTCGCCGACGCGCGAGGAATCGCCGATCACGCTGATGATACGGCCGTTACCGGCTTTCTCGAAATGCGGCGTGGCGGCGTAGCAGCAGTAAATCACGCCATAGAGGACAAGCGTCGATCTGCTTCTTCCAATCCTCCGGCGTGGTTTCGACGAAGCGTTTGCGCAGCGCGAGCCCGGCATTGTTAACTAGAATGTCGAAGCCACCGAAATCCTTGGCCACCGCCTCGATCATCGCCTTGACCGCGGCAAAATCGGCGACATCGGCGGCGTAAGCCCTGGCCCTGCCACCCTTGCCGACGATCTCGGCCACAAGTGCCTCGGCGTCCTTGGCCGAGCTTCGATAATTGACCGCAACCGCCGCGCCTTCGGCGGCCGAACTCAACGCGATCTCGCGCCCGACGCCGCGACCTGCTCCGGTGACCAGTGCAATTTTGTCCTTCAACCCCAAATCCATTGTTCAACTCGCTATTGTTTGCCCGACGCCCGCGCCGCCTCGATCAGGCGGAACAGGCGCTCAGGCGTGACGGGAAGTTCGTTGATTTCAATACCGAGCGGCTTGAGCGCGTCCGCGACCGCATTGGCGACCGCAGCCGGCGCACCAATTGTGCCGCCTTCGCCCATGCCACGAAAACCGCCGAGCGTGGTCGGCAATTCCATTTCAAGATGGATGACTTTCATCGGCGGAATTTCACAAGCCGAGGGAACCAGATAGTCTACGAGGCTCGCGGTGTGGATCTGACCCTGATCGTCATAGACCACCTGCTCATAGAGCGCGGCGCCGATCCCTTGGGCGACGCCACCATGCACCTGACCGTCCACGATCAGCGGATTGACCAGCTTGCCGCAATCTTCCGCCACGACGAAGCGCTCGACGCGCACCTCATAGGTTTGCGGATCGATATCGACGGTAGCGATGTGGCAGGCCGACGATGTGGTGCCGAATATCGGATCGTAGGACTTGGTTGCAGCAAGCTCCTGGCGCGCCTCGACTGGCAGGCGACCCATCTCTGAATAGACCGCGCGCGCGACCTCGCGGAATGTGACCGAACGGTCGGTGCCGGCGACCGACACCTTGCCGTTTTCGGCGGTGAGATCGGAGGGCGCCGCTTCGAGCAGATGCGAGGCGGCGTTGAATACCTTCTCGCGCACGGCCTGCGCTGCAAGCGTCGCGGCGCCACCCGCCAGCACCAGGCTGCGGCTCGCGTAAGTGCCGGTGCCGCCGGCAACAGCGGCGCTGTCGCCCTGCACAATGCGGATGTCCTCAAAGCGCGCGCCGAGATGCTCGGCGACAATTTGCGCCAAAGTCGTCTCCAGTCCTTGCCCGTGCGAGGCGACGCCGAAGGCAGCCGTCACCGCGCCGGTCGAATCAATGCGAATGATCGCGGTTTCCGTGCCGGTGTTGATCGGCATGCCGGGCGCGGCCGAGATGCGCGAGCCGATGCCGGTCAATTCGGCGTAACTCGCGATGCCGATACCGGACCAGCGGCCGGCGGCGCGCGCCTCTTCCTGGTCGCGCGCAACGCGTCGTAGCCGATCGCCTTGCTGGCGGCGTCGAGACACTCCTTGAAGCCGGATTTGTCCCATACGATGCCGGACGCCACCTTGTAGGGAAACTCCTTGCCATCCACGAGGTTGCGTTCACGCAGCTCTTTCGGGTCGATGCGCATCTTGGTAGCGCGCCATGTCGATCAGCCGTTCCATCACGAAGGTCGAGATCGGGCGTCCGACGCCGCGATAGGGCCCGGTCGGCGCCTTCGAGGTGGCGACCCGCGCACGCGGCCGCGATAGTGCTCGATGCGGTAAGGCCCCGGCAGGAAGCTTACGACCTGCACCGTTTCAGCGCCGCCGTCCACGGATAGATCGAATAGGCGCCGATGTCGCCGATCACGTCGGCGCGTAAAGCGAGTGCGTGGCCCTCGGCGTCGAGGCCGAGCTCGGCATCGACGATCTCGTCGAAGGCTTGGCTGGTGGACATCAAGTCTTCCATGCGGTCGCTGGTCCATTTGACCGAACGGCCGAGCAGCCGCGCCGCCGCGCAAACGAAAATCTCTTCTGGATAGAGCGAGCCCTTGCCGCCGAAGCCGCCGCCAACATCGGCGGCGACTACACGCACCTCGTTGCCGGATATGCCGAGCGCAGTAGCGAGTGCGTCCCGCACAATGCCGGGCACCTGGGTCGCCGAATGCAGCGTGAGCGCGCGGCGGCCGGCGTCGTATTCGGCGAGACAGGCGCGCGGTTCGATCGCCACCGGGGTCTTGCGGTGCATGCGGAAGCGTCCTTTGACCCGCACCGGCGCGGCCGCCAGCGCGGCATCGACATCGCCACGCTTGAACTCGCGGCTGACGAGGACGTCGCCGCCGGCTTCCTCGTGCAGGCGCGGCGCATCGTCTTTCACCGCTTCGAGTGGATCGGTGACGACCGGCAGTGGCTCGTATTCGATACCGATTAATTCGAGCGCATCCTCGGCGTGATAACGGCTCTCCGCCACGATGCCGACCACCGGCTCCCCGACATAGCGCACTTTGCCGCGCGCGAGCGGGAAGATTGGCGTGGCGTGGTAGCCCTTCATGCGCGAAGTTGCCAGCAGCGGCATGACGGTTGCAGCGAGATCCTCGGCTGTGAACACCGCGACCACGCTCCCGGCCTTGTGCGCTGCGGCGCAGTCGATCGACTTGATGCGCGCGTGCGAATGCTCACTGCGGCGAAATGCGACATGCAGAATGCGCGGCGCTTGGCGGTCGTCGGCGAAAACGCCGGTGCCGCTCAAGAGCCGAGGGTCCTCGGTGCGCTTGATGCGTGCGCCGATCATCTTCGGCCGGGCGTGGATTTCGGCACTGTCAGTCATAGGCCTCGGGCCCCTTGCGCAACGTGTCCCATTGCGCGGCGTCGTGGCCGCAGATGATCGTGGCGCCGCTCTTTTCAATGCGACCAACCTCGGCGAGTGATTTCGCCAGCGCCTCGGCGTTCCAGGTGTTGCGCGGGATGACACCGGTATCGAGCGTCGAGCGCAGGCTAACCGTGTCAGATGCCAGAAAAAAAGTGCCGCTGCGCTCGAGTGTGATCAGCGCACCGGTGGTGCCGGGCGTGTGTCCGGGCAGCGGAACAAGCACGATATGGTTGTCGCCGAACAGGTCACGCTCGCCGCCGATGGCGTCGATCTTTACCGGCAGGTCCCATTCTTGCGCGAGATAGCCGAATTTCTCGGCCTCGGGTGCGCGGGCAGCCGCGACCTCCTTTTCGTGGATGACGAAGGTCGCGCGCTTGAAGAAGGCGTTGCAGCCGCAATGGTCGGGATGCAGATGCGAACAGATCACGACATCGATGTCGTCGGGCTCAACACCGACCGCCTTGAGGCTATGCACCACGTGCTCTCCTTGCGGCATGATCGGCGTCATCAGACGCGCAAGCGCGCCCCAGCGCGCCTCCGGGTTCTCCGCAACCGAAGGGTGGCAGCCGGTGTCGAACAACACATTGCCCTCGGCGTGGCGCAGCAGCGCACAGGAGACCGGCAACTCGATGGTTTCCTCGCGGCTGGCGGCCGGATCGTAAATCGTCTTGCGCATGCGCACGCGGCCGCCGGACAGAAAATGCATCGTCATGTTCATGTTTTTGGCGTGGCCTTAACCTTGGCAGCACGCACCGCATCGACGATGTGCTGGTAGCCGGTGCACCGGCACAGATTCCCCGAAAGCCCTTCGCGGATCGCGTCGTCGCTCTCGAGTGGATATTTTTTCAACATGTCGGTCACGGTCATCAACATGCCGGGCGTGCAGAAGCCACATTGCAGCGCGTGATGCTCGTGAAAAGCCGCCTGCAGCGCATTCATTTGGCCCGGCGCCGCGAGCCCTTCCACAGTCTCCACCCGGTAGCCATCGGCCTGCACCGCAAACATCAGGCAGGAGCGCACGCTGTCGCCTTCGACCATCACCGTGCAAGCGCCGCAGACGCCGTGCTCGCAGCCAACATGCGTACCGGTGAGGCCGAGTTCGCCGCGCAGGAAATCGGCGAGCAACAACCGCGGCTCCACGGTGCGCTGATAGACGGCGCCGTTGACGGTCACGCTAATCTCGCGCGTTTTGCTCATACGGCACTTTCGTTCGCGCGGCGCCAGGCAGCGGAGACTGCCCGGTCCACCAGTACGCCAGCGAGATGACGCCGGTAATCCGAAGAAGCATGCAGATCGGTGTCCGGCTCGATAGCGGCGCGGACAGCATCGGCCACACGGCCCGTCAGACCCGGTTCGGGCGCGTGGCCGACCAGCAGCGCTTCCGCTTCGGCGGCACGCAATGCGGTGGGGCCGACGCCGGTCAAAGCGATGCGGGCTTGCGCAATGGCGCCAGCGGACACTGTCAAGGTCACCGCCACAGCGGCAAGCGCGAAATCGCCGCTGCGGCGGGCGACTTCCTCGAACCCCCAGCCGGTTTTCGGCGGCAATTTTGGCAGCACGATCTCGGTGACGATGTCGCCGCCGGCGAGATCGACCGTCAGCGTGTCCAGAAAAAAATCGCGTGCGGCGATCGTCCGTTTGCCGGAGGCCGAGGCAATGTGAAGCTCCGCATCAAGTAGCAGCGCCATCATCGGCAATTCGGCGGCCGGATCGGCATGCGACAGGCTGCCGCCGATCGTCCCGCGATTGCGGATGGCGAGATGCGCCACGTGCGTCATGGCACAGGCAAGAACCGGCAGATGCCGAGCGATCACCGGAGAAGTTTCGAGCTGATAATGGCGCGCGAGCGCGCCGACGCGGATGTTCTTCCCGCCTCCTCGACGAAGGCTAGGCCGCCGATCCGATTGATATCGACGAGAACCGACGGGCGCAGGAGGCGGAAATTGAGCATCGGAACAAGGCTTTGCCCGCCGGCAATTATTTTCGCGTCGCCATTGGCTCGGGCCAACGAAACGACCGCCGTGTCGATGCTGTCGGCAACCACGTAGTCGAACGCTGCAGGCTTCATGGCTGTTGAAGACCTCGACCACCTCACGCTGCCGATGACTTTCATAATTAGACTATGTAGACTATCGTTAAGTCAAGAAGCTGCGCAGCAAAGCCGAGGCGCAAGGGCAGACCGCGCGCCGATGTGGAGTAGCGGTTGAGTAAGATTATGAGCTTGCGGCGCCGCTCGCCGGTAAAGCGCGGCGTCCTCCCAGTACGGGCGAAATCGGTGCGCGTCATTCACGAGCGCAACTGCTCGGTCGGTCGCACCGTCGCCATCCTGAGCGACAGCTGGGCGTTTCTCGTGCTCCGCGAAAGCTATTTTGCCGCCACCCGCTTCGAGACGTTTCAATCGGCGCTCGGAATTCCGCGCGCAACTCTGACCCAGCGTCTGCGCATGCTCACCGCGCAGGGTCTGCTGCGGCGCGTGCAATATTCGCAACGCCCGAAACGCTTTGAATACCGCCTCACCGCAATGGGTCTCGATCTTTATCCGGTCATGATGGCGCTGCTCGCTTTCGGCGACAAATGGCTGAAGAAGACCGCCAAGCCGCCGATCTACCTCGTCCACAATCTCTGCGGCGAAGTCTGCCGACCGATGGTGGCCTGCTCGCATTGCAAGGAGGAGGTCAATGTCAAAACCGTCGTCTACCGCGATGGGCCGGGCGCGGGCATTACGCCTGTCGTCGATGCCAAGCGCAACCGCCGGCCTTCCGATACGAGCGTGCTGGACCGCGGCCGGCCCAGCTCGGTTGCGCAGACGCTGAAGGTGATCGGCGACCGCTGGAGCTTCATGGTCATCCGTGAAAGCTTCTTCGGCATCCGCCGCTTCGATG
The DNA here is from genome assembly GCA_963709015.1 of uncultured Alphaproteobacteria bacterium. Lineage (GTDB taxonomy): Bacteria > Pseudomonadota > Alphaproteobacteria > Rhizobiales > Xanthobacteraceae > Pseudolabrys. The sequence goes on from CAVPUU010000004.1 coordinate 8,416, forward strand.
ACCTGCAAAACAAACTTGGTATCGCACCGAATATCCTAACCGACCGCCTCGACCGGCTGGTGGCGGAAGGTATCTTTAAGCGCCGCAAGTACCAGGACCTGCCAGAGCGCTACGAATATCCACTCACCGACAAGGGCAAAGATCTCTACGGCCCGTTGATCGCGATGCTGCGTTGGGGCGACAACTGGCTTGCACGCGGCGAAGTTCCGCTGATCCTCAAACACAAAGATTGCGGCAAAGATTTCAACCCTACGGTAGTCTGTAACTATTGCCGCAAGCCGCTCAAGGCCAAGCACATGAGTTATCGTCTCAACTACCGTCCGCGCCGCGACAGCCGGCCACTCAAGCCCGGACGGCCGATCGCGCTCGAGGAGAACTGAATTGACCCTATGCGACGGAAACGTCGGGCTAATGGACGGCTATTGACATGCATTACTAGACTGACCAATCATTCGAGCAATAATAAAAGGGTGCCGGGGAGGACGGACGATGCAGATCAAGCGCACGCTTGCGTTCGTTGACGAAGTCGCGATCGAAGCCGGGCAGATTGTGAGCCCGCCGCTGCGCAAGGTCGCGGTCATCGCCATCATCGACAATCCGTTCGCCAGAAAATTCGAGAACGACCTCAGCCCGCTCACCAAGGCGAGCGAAGAGATCGGCCGCTGCATGAGCGAGATGGCGATGGCGTTGCTCGCCCCGCACAAGCCCGAAAGTTACGGCAAGGGCGCAGTCATTGGCATCAATGGTGAGCAGGAGCACGGCGTCGCGATGCTGACAACTGTATTCGGCAACGTGATGCGCGAGGCGGCCGGGGGCGGCAAGGCATGGATTTCCTCGCTGACCAAGCGCGCGGCGCCGGGTGCGAGTATCGACATCCCGTTCGCGCACAAGGACGCGCTCTATGTGCGTTCGCACTATGACGGAATTACCATCACGCTACCCGACGCGCCGCTGCCGGACGAAATCGCCCTGATCTGCGCGTTTGCCAACCGCGGCCGCCCCAACCATCGCGTCGGCGGACCGAAGGCGAGCGAGATCAAGGGCGTCGACGGCCTAACATGACGCCGGCAAGTACAGCACTGCGCACATAACATTCGGAGCAGGCCATGACGACTTGCAAGACTGGTGCAGAGCACATCAAATCTCTCAAGGATGGCCGCGCGGTCTACATCGATGGCAAGCTTGTTGCCGACGTCACCGAGCATCCGGCCTTCCGCAATTCCGTGAAGTCGGCGGCGATGCTCTACGACTTCCAGGCCAAGTCGGAAAACATCGAGCTGATGACGTTCGTACCGAACGGTTTGAACCGGCGCGTCAACCGTGCCTGGCAGATGCCTCGCAATTACAGCGAAATGGTGCAGCGGCGCAAAGCCATGCAGGCATGGGCCACCCTCTCCTACGGATTCATGGGTCGCTCGCCCGATCACCTTGCCTCCGCGCTGGTCGGTCAGCGCATGGGCATCGAAGTTTTCGAGAACACGGGGCGGAGCGCGCCAAGGCGCTACGCGATTATTTTGAGGAAGCGAGCCGCAATGACTACTTCCTCACCTATGTTATCATCAATCCACAGGCGGAGCGCGCCAAGGACTGGGGCGAGCAGAAAGAAGAGCTGGTCGCACGTATCGTCAACCAGGATTCCGGCGGCATCACCATCCGTGGCGCCAAGATGCTGGGGACGAGCTCGATCATGGCGAACGAGGTGTTCGTCGCCAACCTGCAGCCGCTAAAGCCCGGCGAAGAAGACCTCGCTTTCTCTTGCGCGCTGCCGATGAATACCAAGGGCATGCGCGTGCTTTCGCGCAAATCCTACGAGGCGGCGGCCGTTTCCATTTTCGATAATCCGATCTCGTCACGGTTCGACGAGAACGATGCGCTGATCTATTTCGAGGACGTCAAGGTGCCGTGGGAGCGTGTGTTCGTATACCGCGACGCCGACATGTGCCGCGCCCAATTCCACGATACGCCGGGACATACATACCAGAATTACCAATCTCAGATACGCCTGTCGGTAAAGATCAAGTTTCTCGCTGGGCTCGCTCACCGCCTTACTGAGGCGATCGGTACCACCAACATCCCGTCGGTCCGCGAACAGCTCGGTATTCTCGCGGCGCAGGTCGGCATGGTCAGCGCCATGATGGCCGGCATGGAGGCGGAAGGCACAATGCGCGGCGAATGGTATGTGCCCAACAAGCACTTCATGTATTCCGCGCAGGTGATCACCCAGGATCTCTACCCGCGCATCGTCAACACGCTTCGCGATCTCGTCGGGCGGCGCGCTGATCATGCTGCCGTCGTCGATCCATGACTTCGCGAACCCGCAGATCGACGAAGATCATCGACGTGACACAACGCGCGGCAAAGATGGGGCCGGAGGAGAAAGTCAAATTCCTCAAAGCCGCGTGGGACGCCATCGGCTCGGAATTCGGCTCGCGCCATACGCAATACGAGATGTTCTACGCCGGGCGCGCGCTTCGTCACCAGCGGTCACAGCTACCGTACGTTCGACTGGGATGGCGCTACCGGCATGGTCGACGGGCTCATGGATACCTATCAGCTTGCCGACGAGCTCGGCCGCAAAACAAACTGACAGGACGCAACGGCAGCCCATGAAAGTAGCCATCACCAATCTCGGTCAAATCGTTCCGGCAATTGGCGCGAGCCATTCGCGTCTGGTGACACAATTATCATCAACGGCGAGCGCATTGCATCCGTCGGCAGCGTGCCGCCGACGCCGTGAGCAGCGCCGATGTTGTGATCGACGCCGACGGCATGACGGCGATCCCCGGCCTGATCGACTCGCATGTCCATGTCACGTTCGGCGACTACACGCCGCGCCAACGCACCGTCGGCTATCTCGAAAGTTATCTGCACGGCGGCACCACGACCGCCATCTCCGCGTCCGAGGTGCATGTTCCGGGACGACCACGCGATGTCGAAGGTGTCAAGGCGCTGGCGGTGGCCGCACAACGCTGTTTGCCGGATTACCGGCCCGGCGGCATGCGCGTCATCGCCGGCTCGGTCATTCTCGAGCCCGGCCTGACCGCGCGGACTTTAAGGAACTCAAGCGAAGGGTGTGAGCCTGGCGAAAGCGGGATTCGGCGCGGTCGAGAGCTCATACGATTACGTTCCACTGGTGGCCGACGCCAAGGCTGCCGGCCTGATTACCACCTGTCACACTGGCGGATCGTCGATCCCGGGCTCCGGCGCCATTACCGGCGATCATCTGCTCAAGATGCATCCGCATGTATCGTTCCACATCAATGGCGGGCCGACCGCCATGCCGGATGCCGACTTCGAGCGCGTCATCAAGGAATCCAATATCGCCTTGCAGGTCTGCACCGCCGGCAACCTGCGCACGACGCTTTTATGTGCGCGGCTCGCGGACACCAACGGCGCCTTCGAACGCTTCATCATCGCTACCGACACGCCGACCGGCAGCGGCATAATGCCGCTCGGCATGCTCTATACAATCGCGCATCTGTGCAAGCCTGACCGACATGCCGCCGGAGCGTTTCATCTGCGCCGCCTCCGGCAGTAACGCCGAGTTTACGGCCTGGATAGCGGCTACCTCGCACCTGGCAAGGCCGCCGATCATCGTGCTTATCGACGCGCCGGAGGCGGCACGCAAAAGACCGCACTTGCCGCTATCAAGCACGGCGACATCGCCGCGATCGGTGCGGTGGTAACCGCCGGCGTGCCGCGCTTCGTCGGGCGCAGCCGCAACACGCCGGCGACCACTCGCAAGGCAAGAGTTGCCTCTTCGCGTGTGATGCAAGACTTCGCCGCGGCGACGCATTAGGGCAGGACCTGGATGGCAACGGGAGCCCGCAAGACCGAGATTGTCAATCGCTGGGG
>CAVPUU010000005.1:0-61275 GCA_963709015.1 uncultured Alphaproteobacteria bacterium
TTGGCGGCAGTCAGGATTTGGTCATGCAGGGAGGGGCGAGTGGGCGGTGGTGAGAGGTCCGGAAGGGACTTCTGCTCGGCGATCGACATCGTCATTGTTGATGGGACCTATGTCATCGTTCACGTAGAGGTCAGTCATGGTAGAAATCCAGGTTGTTGGTTGTGGGGGAGATTTTTATTAGCAGAATGGTTGTGAGGAAGAGAAGCTGCAGAGTAGGTGTAATCAGCTAGAAAACAAAATCAAGTGAACACCTGTATAATTCAAGATGTTTAACCCTGACTCGGACCTCCACAGCTCGGAATTTAAGCAGCTCAATGTTCAAGTCTCGAAGCTCGCTTAACGTTCAGCAATAGCAACAGCAACAGTTTCTCCGCCTCGAACGGATCACACGGCGTCGTCACCCACCTCAGAATATCAGCCAACTCGTGGATGAACTTGGGGCAATGGGCTTGGTCCAACGCCGCATGAATGGGGCGGATCGCCGCGCGCGACAATTGTTTCTGACCGAAAAGGGAATAGCGCTCCGCCGCCGCATCCGTCCAGATACGCATGCGGCCAATGCTCGCATCCTTGAACCGCTGAAGCCGAAAGAGCGCGAGTCATTTCTCAAAATGCTCATTCGCGTCATCGAAGGAAATAAAAAATATGCCCGTCCGGGCAACGGGCGCCGCAAGCGGAGATCACGTTCAAAAAGTGTATGAGGTATGACATGCGCAACTTGTTGCGTTTAAGGCAAGTGTTCTTCCTCGTTATCGTGATTTTTATTTCGTCTACGGCCTCCGGTTTGGCTGCCGATGATTGGCCGCGACGGCCTATCCACTTCATCGTGCCGATCGTTCCAGGAAGCTCACCAGATATCGCTGCGCGGATATTCGGTGAAAAACTGAGCGAACGGTGGCACCAACCTGTCATCATTGAGAATCGCGCGGGAGCAGACGGATTGGTTGGAGCGGCGGCGTTTGCGCATATGCAAGACGATCATGTTTTCTTATTTTCATTCGCCGCTCCAGTAACCGTCTTCCCGGCGACGCAAAAAAAACTGCCATACAATGCTGAACGAGATATCGTCCCGATTTCGGCTACGGCGGATACGTTTGGCACGATCTCGGTGTCGGCTTCTTTGAAAGTTGCGACACTCTCAGAGCTTGTTGCGCTCGCCCGCTCTAAACCAGGTCAGCTCAACTGGACGTTTGGAGGAGGTGCTTTTCCAATTTTATTTGAAGGCTTTTTGAAGAACGCGGGGCTCGACATGGTTCAGGTACCCTACCGTAACCAGGGTCTTGCTATTCAAGATGTCGCCGAAGGACGCGTCCAAGTTATTGTGACGCCCATGACGGCGGTTTTGCCGCTGGTGCAGGCGGGCCGGATTCGTGTATTGGCGGTAACCAGCAAAAAGCGTTCGTCGTTGTGGCCCGATATCCCGACGTCCATAGAGGCGGGATATTCCGACCTCGCGTTTCAAGGACTAATTGGAATATTCGGACCGCGCGATACTTCCGACGAACGCCGAGAGCGTATTTCCAAGGACCTTCGAGTTATTGCGGCTGACCCGTTGGTTGCTGAACATCTTGCGGCGGCGGGTCAGGTGGTCCGCGCCAGCACACCTGCGGAATTTGCTTTAGCCATTAACGAACAGCGATCCCAGATTGAGACCATCGTCAAATTCATCGGGATGCCGAAGCAATAATTGCCCGATAGCTCAAGCCTCGCCTCGATAGACCGTGCAATTATGTTTTATGAACCTGACAAAAACGATCATGGCCTGGCATTCAATCCGTATAAGTCGATCGTAGTGCCTCGACCGATTGGCTGGATTTCGACGATGAGTCGTGACGGCATCGCCAATCTCGCACCGTATAGTCAGTTCAATAATCTGAGTTATGATCCGCCTTATGTGATGTTCTCTGCCAATTCCTTCCCGGAAACCGGCCGCCGCAAAGACAGCGTTAAGAATGCCACCGATACCGGCGAGTTCGTGGTGAATATGGCGACTTACGAGCTCAGAGAAGCGATCAATATTACATCGCAATTCGTGGGACCTGAGGTGGACGAGGCCGCTTTGGCCGGACTTGAGATGGTGCCGTCACGGTTGGTAAAGCCGCTACGGGTAGCCAAATCGCCGGTCCACTTGGAGTGCAAGTTCCACGGGGCGTTCGCGCTGCCCGGAAATTCCTTTGATCAGGTTCACCATATCGTCATCGGTCGGGTGATCGGCGTTCACATTTGGGACGAGGCCCTGACTCCGGAAGGTAAGCTCGACGTACTCAAGATTCAGCCAATCGCTCGACTTGGCTATTTCGACTACACGACCGTCGAAACGATATTCACGATGCTGCCACGTGGACCAAATATCAAAACCCGGTACGCGGGCCTAGAAGGTCGTCCCGGGAAAGATAGAGAGTGACTTGATTCAATGTCTGTGCCTAGACACGCAGTGCACCGCCGTTGAATATCCGATTTTGGCGGCAAAACGGATATTGGTTCACCGTTGCTTGCCCGCCTCAATTTATGAGCAAACCTCCTCACTAAGCGCAATCATTCCGCCGCTTCGACCGGCCTCGTCACTGCACATGGCCGTGCGCGCGGATGGCGTCGTCGCGGTATTTGCGCTTTAAGGCGGCCTCTCCGCCCGTCGTCGCATGATAGAGATCGAGCGCGTCGAACTCGTCGGACTTCGGCGGCGCGATGGCCAAATCCGAATAGGTCCAGCGGTCGGGCGCGTTGAGCGCCGCCTTCAGCATCGCCTTGCAGCGCAGATAGACCCGCGCGTAGTTGACGGCCTTCACCGCCATGCCGCCCCAGTAGCGCGCATAGAAGGCGACCGGGTTCTCGCGCTTCATGCCGAGCCGGCGGTCGCGCCGGTATTTCAGGCGGAACGCGCCGCTCTCCAGCGGATGCACGCCCTCGTAAAGAATCGTCAGGTAGAACCACAGGATGGTCGATAGCGTGGTGCCCGGCCGGCCGATCGGGCAAGCGCAGGTGCGCCGCAGGATCGTGTAGATGTGCTCCGGCGTGTAGAACGTCTTCCAGGCGGCGCGATAGGCCTCTTCCCAGTCGGCATCCGACATCTTGCCGTGATGCGCGACGCGGTGATTGAGGTCGTATTTGTTCATGTCCGGGTCCATCCAGATGCCTTTGCTGGAGAGGATCTTGTGGTCCTCCGACCCGGGCAACGGCGTCAGGAAGAAGAATTCGAGAATATCGATCGGCAACTCGCGCTTGATGATCTCGATATCGCGCAGGATCGATTCCTTGGTGTCGGCGGGGAAGCCGAGGATATAGCCGGCATAGGTGATTGCGCCGTGGTTGCGCCACATCTGCAACATCTCGCGGTATTCGGTGATCTTGTTCTGCCGCTTCTTGGCGGCGATCAGGTTGTCCGGATTGATGTTCTCCAGCCCGATGAACGCGCGCCGCACGCCGGCCTTGGTCGCCTTCTCGATGAAGCCCGGAATCTTATGGCAGAGCGTATCGACCTGGATGGTGAAGCCGATATTCATGCCCTCGCCGTGCCGCATCTCGATCAGGCGGTCGAACAGCGGCTCCCAATCCTTGTTGCGGGCGAAATTATCGTCGGTGATGAAGAAGCGCTTGATGCCTTCCGCGTAGTTCTCGCGCACGATCTTTTCCAGATCGTCGGCCGAGCGGATGCGGCTCTTGCGTCCCTGCACATTGATGATGGTGCAGAACGAACACTGATAAGGGCAGCCGCGGCCGAGATCGATGCTCGACAGGTTCCCGACGGTGCGACGGACGTGCTTTGCGCGGCAGGAACGGCGGCGGCTCGCCGGCCAGCGCCGGCAAATTATCCATATAATTGTATAGCGGCTTGAGCTCGACGTTATAGGCGTCGCGCAGAACCTCATCGAGCCGATGTTCCTCCGCCTCGCCGGCGAAGAAAGAAACACCCATCTGCTGCGCGGCGCGGATATCCGCCGGCAATTCCGGTAGCATGGCGATGCATCCCGAGATATGGAATCCGCCGATGCAGACCGGCAGGCCGGCGTCGATGAACGCGCTTGGCGAGATCGACGGCGCGTGGAAACTGGTTCGATTGCACGCCGACCAGCCCGATCAGCACCCGCCCACCCTCGCGGCGGATCATGCGGATGATCTGGTCGGGGCGGACACGCCGGTTTGTCTCGTCATAAGTGTGCAGGCGGATATCGACGCCCGGGCCCAGCACCTCGCGGCGCTTGGCGTCCTCGGCCAGGGCATTGAGGCAGGCAAGGGTGTTGGACGGGATCGCGGAGCGCAGCCACTGGATCGGGTAGCCGTCGTCGTCGTAATGCGTCGGCTTGATCATCACGAAATGGAAGATCGCCGGCGTCCGCTCAGTACTCGCACGCGACATTTTTTCTCCTGCCCCTCGCGAAGGCCGCAGCCAACCGGCACAAAATGCTCTATTTGCCTTGATAAGTCGAGTTTTGCGTCGCTTGGCGGCGCGCCAATACGATTGGCCGCGCGTTTTCACCCTGTTTCGAGCGGTTTCGGACGCTCTGGATAAAGCGTGTTCTGATACCCACATGTAATGTGTTGTTTCAATCGTTTCGGCTTGGCCGAAGAGCCTGGAGTTGATCGTGGATAAATTCAATTACGACGCGCCCGCCGAGTTGTTCCCATCGCGCAACCGCAAGATCGTCAACAAGATCAAATATCGCCGCTTCGATCGCGCAGCTGACGCCATCCGCTTTGCCGTCGAGGAACTGCCCGAGCCGTTGCTGCTCGGCGCCTATATCGAGATCGACGAAGAGCGGCTCGGCCATAAGGACATTCGTGCACTCTACGACAGCGCGGAATATCCGCTGACCAAGCGCGCGAGCTGAACACCGCGCGTTTGACGCTTTCGCGCAATTAGCGTATTTAGCTAGCCGCAGCCAGGTTTTCGGTTCCGCCCTTGTAACGCCGCCCGTTTGGGCGCTCACCAGGTCATCCAAAAAACTCGGATGTGGGCGCGTACGTGAAAGCTTCGCGCGCGTCTCGCGCAGCAACCGACGCAAGGAGGCCGCCATGGCCGCAGGCACAGTCAAGTTCTTCAATACCCAAAAGGGTTTCGGATTCATCACCCCGAGCGACGGCTCGCGCGACGTGTTCGTGCACATCAGCGCGGTCGAACGCGCCGGCATGAGCACGCTCAACGAAGGCCAGCGCCTCACCTATGATATAGTGACCGAGCGCGGCAAACAGGCGGCGTCCAATCTTCAGAACGCCTGACGGGAATTCGTATTGTCACGAACAGCGAGCGCCCGGCCCTGCGCCGGGCGTTTGCGCTAAGAGCCGGGCCCCGCTGACGGCCTGCCGTTGAGGAGCGTCATGACGCACAAATATTCAACCGGCCAAAACGTCTATTACGAGCCGACTTACGGCAACGCGGCCTCGCGCGGCACGTATAAAATCGTCCGTCCGCTGCCGGTCGAAAACGACAACCGGCTGGCCTACCGGATTAAGAGCATCGCGGAATCCTTCGAGCGCATCGCCGAGGAACATCAGCTGAGCCGCACCGACTAAGGCCCGACGGCCATGATTGGCCGTAAACCGTCAAATTACCGTCATTTCGACGCCAAAACAGCGCCTTTCACCATTGTTTCAACGATCCGTGATGCGCCCTTGGGAACTGTGGCAGCGTACCTACGTTTACCCACGAAGCGTTATGAACCTTTTTCCAGGTCGGCCGACGAAAAGGCATGACCGTGGAGGCTGCCATGAACTGGTCGATGTACACCGCAGACCGAACCACCCACCTCAAGATCGTGGTGGTCGGGCTCGCCGCCGCGCTGCTGATCGCCGTGATCGGCATCGCCGCGCAACAGTTCAATCTGGGTACCGATGTCCTGACCGCGCAGGCCCCGACCGTGATCAAGGCCGGCGGGCCGGTGATCTTTACCGACCGCAATAGCCCAACCATCCGCTAGAAACGATTTTTCAGAACCCTCCGCAACTTTGCGCGCCGCCTTTACGGCGCGCATTTTATTGCGCGGCTTATTTGATCACCAGCGCCGGCAGCCAGAGCGAGAGCGCCGGAATGAAAGTCACCATCATCAGCACCACGAGCATGACGCCGTAGAACGGCCAGATGCTGCGCATGACCTCTTCCAATTTGACTTTCCCGACGGCGCAACCGACGAACAAAACGGCGCCCACCGGCGGCGTCAGCAGGCCGATGCCGAGATTGAGCAGCATGATCATGCCGAAGTGAACCGGGTCGACCCCGAGCTTCATCACCACCGGCAGCAGGATCGGCGTGCAGATCAGGATGAGCGGCGCCATGTCCATCAGGCAGCCGAGCACCAGCAACATGCAGTTGATCAGCATCAGGATGACGTATTTGTTCTCGGACACGGTGAGGAAGAACATCGTGATCTTGGCCGGCATCTGCATCAGCGCCATCACGTAGCCGAAGCTCGAAGCCATCGCGATCAGCGTCATAACCATGGCCACGGTCTTGAGCGTGCGATGCACCAGCCCCGGCAGGTCGCGCCAGCGGTAGTCGCGATAAATGAACATCGTGACGAAGAATGCCCAGATGCAAGCCACGGCGCCGGCTTCGATCGCCGTGAAGATGCCGAGCAGAATGCCGCCGATGATGATCACGATCGTGATCAGGCCCCAGGTGGCGTCGATGGTGATGCGCACCGCATCGCGAATCGGCACCGAATCGCCCTTGGGATGGCCGTCGCGATAAGCAATGAACAGGCACAAAATGATCAGCGAGAAACCCAACAGCAAGCCCGGCACCACGCCGGCCATGAACAGACTGATGATCGAAATCGTGCCGCCTGTCGCCAGCGAGTAGATCACCGCGTTGTGGCTAGGCGGCACCATGATTGCCTGCACCGAGGCGCTGATCGTCACATTGGTGGCGAACGCGCGCGGATATCCGACCTTTTCCATTTGCGGGATCATCACCGAGCCGATCGCAGATACGTCGGCGACCGACGATCCCGATATTCCGCTCAGAAACGTGGTGGCGAGAATGTTCACCGCCGAAAGCCCGCCGCGAACGCGCACCACGCCGACAATGACGTTGGCGAACTTGACCAGGCGCCGCGCCATGCCACCTTCCGCCATGATGGCGCCGGCCAACACGAAAAACGAAATCGTGAGCATCGCAACCTTGCTCACGCCGTCGGAGATTTTCAACATAACCGCTTCCGCCGGGATGCCTATCCATAACGCGCCGGCGAGAGCGCCAATACCGAGCGAATAAGAGATGGGCATCCCGATTCCGAAGCAGAGAAACAGCGTGCCAAGAAGAACAAACAGGTCCATGCGATTATGCCGCCTATTCGATGGGTAGATGCGGGTCGACTTCGGCGCCTCGGGGCCGGCCGATCGTCAGGTGCTCAATGACGAACAGCAGCGTGAATACCCCGCCGAATGGAATTGGCGAATAGACGACGCCGACCGACAAGAAAGGGAATTCGGCGATGGTGTTAAGCCAAGTCGCCTCGCACAGCTTGATGCCATACACGATCATGAACAGCGCCATGAGCAACATCAGCAACTCGACGATGAAATCCGTCACCCGGCGAGCCCGCGGCTGCAGGAGATCGACGCCGACAGTGACGTTCATGTGGATGCCGAGTCGGTAACAGGCCGCGGCGCCGAAGAACGTCAATACGATGGTGAGCAGAACCGCCGTCGTTTCTGGCCATGAAGCAGCGCTGTTGAGGATGTAACGCGTAAAAACCGCCCACGGGATCACCGCGGAAATCAGCACCAGCGCGACGCCCGCAATCCATACGCAGACGAGATAAGCCCAGTCCATCGCCTGCCGGTAGAATACCGCCATTGTTCCCTCAATGCCCACCGCGAACGCGTCAGCGGGATCGTTCTATAACGAAATCGCGCCACGCTCCTCCGCCCGCCGAATTGGGCTTGCGGAAAAGCGTGGCGCAAGTGTCGTTGGTTATTTCACCGCCTGGATACGCTTGACCATGTCGGCGTATTTGGGGCCGTATTTGTCCCAGACCGGCTTCACGGCGTCCTGGAACGCTTTTTTGTCGGCGGCCGAGACCTTGGTGATCGTGATGCCGGCGGCGGCGGCCTTGTCCATCGCCTGCTTCTCATAGACATCCCAAAGCTTGCGCTCTTCCTGCTGCGCTTCCTTGGAGAATTTCAACAGCAGCGCCTGGTCGTCTTTCGACATCGAGTCGAAGATTTTCTTCGACATCACCAGCATCTCGGGGACGATCAGGTGCTCGTCGATCGTGTAGAATTTCGCCACCTGATAGTGATTGTCGAACACGAAGCTCGGCGGATTGTTCTCCGCGCCGTCGATCACGCCGGTCTGCAACGAGGTGAACACCTGGTCGTAGCCCATGGCGATGCCGTTGGCGCCCATCGAATTGGCCATGTCGACGAACATCGGGTTGCCCATGACGCGGAATTTCATGCCCTTGAGGTCGGCGATGGTCTTGATCGGCTTCTTGGTGTCGTAGAAATTGCGCGCGCCGGCGTCCATCCAGGCGAGGCCGACGAGCCCCTTGCCGCTATTGGTCACCTTGTCGAGCAGTTCCTGGCCGATCGGGCCGTCGATCACGTGCTGCATATGCGTGGTGTCGCGGAACACGTAAGGCAGGTTGAACACGTTGAGATCGTCGACCACCGGACCGAGCGCACCGACCGAAACGCGCGCAAACGCGATGGCGCCGACCTGGGCCTGTTCGATGGCTTCCTTCTCGCCGCCGAGCTGCATCGAGGGATACATCGCGACCGTGATGCGGCCCTTGGTGGCGTCCGACATTTTCTTGCCGAGGCTTTCGACCGCGGCAACCGTCGGATATCCGGTCGGATGCACGTCCGAGGCTTTGAGCACGAGTTTTTGTTGCGCGACGGCTGAGCCGGACGCAAACGCGAACGCGGCGGCGAACAGTCCGGCGGTGATCGTGGCGGTGCTGGTTTTCATGTTGAACGTGTCCTCCCGATGTTTTTGTCGTCAAAACGGCGATAGCGGCGTTTCCGGCACGGCTCATTGATCGAGGCGGCCGGGCATGGTATTCATCATGTCATATGATGACCTTGCCGGCTAGCGCGGTGTCAAGCCTTTGAATAAGCGTTCGTCAAAAAATATTGCCTTGCTGCGGCCGCTCGAGGCGCCGCGCGGGCTCACCGGCGAATTGGTCGCCCGCCTGACCGCCAATATTGTCAGCGGCAAGCTGTCGCCCGGCTCGCGGCTGCCGACCGAGCAGGAAATGATCGCCGCCACCGGGGTCAGCCGCACCGTCGTGCGCGAGGCGGTGGCCGCCTTGAAGGCCGACCGCCTGGTGGTCACCCGCCAGGGCGTCGGCGCGTTCGTCGCCGACCACGTGCGGCGGCCGTTCCGGGTGGATTTTGACGAGCGCTCGACGCTGCGCGAGGTTCTTAACGTCATGGAACTGCGCACCGGCGTCGAAGTCGAGGCGGCCGGGCTCGCTGCCGAACGCGCCTCCCTGGCGCAGCTCAAGAAAATCGCCGACCGCTTCGCCGCGATCGGCAGCGCCATCGGCCGCGGCGAAAACGCCGTCGATCAGGATTTCGCGTTTCACTGCGAAATCGCCGATTCCACCGGCAATCCGCAATTCAAGCGTTTCCTTGAATACCTCGGCCGTTTCATCATCCCGCGGCGGACGGTCTGGGGACGCTCGGCCCCGCCGACCGCGCGTGCCCATCTCGACGTGTTCCAACAGGAGCACGAGCAAATCCTGACCGCGATCCGCGCGCACGCGGTAACGCAGGCGCGCGCCGCAATGCAACGGCATCTGGTCAACAGCCGCGGCCGCTACGAGAAGCTCGCCGCCGAGATCGGGATCAAGTAGCCTCCGGGCGGAGAACCACGCCGGCAATCACAAGAGAGAACGATGGAAAAACTTCTGGTCACCGGAGCCGCGGGCGGCATTGGCACGCGGTTGCGCAAGCTCATGAAGGGTCTCTACCCGAGCATTCGTTGGAGCGATCTGCGCAACCCCGACGATCTCGGCGCGGGCGAAGACTTCATGACCGCCGATCTCACGGATCATGCCGCAGTGGAAAAAATCGTCGCCGGCGTCGAAGGCGTCGTGCACCTTGGCGGCCACTCGGTGGAAGGCTCCTGGGAAACAGTCCTCAACGCCAATATTATCGGCTGCTATAATCTGTTCGAAGCGGCGTACCGCCGAGGCGTCAAACGCGTGGTTTTCGCCTCCTCCAATCACGCCGTCGGCTTCTATCCGCGCGAAAAACGCATCGGCGTCGACGTGACCGTGCGGCCAGATTCGCGCTACGGCGTCAGCAAGGCTTTCGGCGAAGCGCTTGCCGCGCTCTACGCCGACAAGCATGGCTTACGCGTGACCTGCCTGCGCATCGGCAATTTCGGCGACGCGCCGATCGATAAGCGGCGGCTGGCGATCTGGGTCAAGCCCGAGGACCTCGTGCAACTCATCCGCATCGGGCTCGAGCACCCGGACATTCGCTACGAAATCTTCTACGCCGTTTCCGACAACGCCGACAGTTGGTGGGACAACAGCAATGCCCGCCGCTATGGATACAAGCCGCAAGGCCGCGCGGAGGAATTCCGCGCGCAAGCCATGGCGGCGCAGGCGAAACTGCCGACCGACCCGATCGGCGACCGCTACCAGGGCGGTACGTATTGCAGCGACGAATATGATGCAGACCGCAAAATAGCAAAATAGGTTGATAGCGGCCGAGTTCCGCGGCGGCTTTCGAAAAACTCAGCTTAAAGCCGCGACGCGCACCGTCGTTTGCCAGCCGCAAGATGTCGGGCTGGAGATAACGTTAAAGAACCGGCGTCGCCGTAATTGCGGCGAGTTTGTTTGCGCTATAGCCGAATCAAGAAATCGCCGGTTATTACGCATATGCTGCGCATCATGCTCCGCCCTTCCCTATTCGCCTTGGCCGTCGTGCTGACTGCGGTAGCGGCGCTTGCGCAAGGTGTACCGAACGCAGGGCCGTCCGACTATCGGGCCAAGCTCGCGCAATATCTCGAGGCTCGCCAAGCTTACGACGCGCAAGCCGAGATTTATTGGCACGCCGTGATCGAGAAACGGCGCGCGCGCAATGCCAAGCGCCGCGACCGCCTGCCGGTAGGGCTTGCCGACTATGTGCTCGCCCAGCCGCCGCTCTATGCCGGGCCGCCACGGCCGATCGATCCTGCCGGCCCCGCGCAGGGCGAAAAGCCGCCGATCCCCCTCGTCGCCGATTTCCTCAAGGCCGCCGCCGAGCAATACGACTTCGTGCCGCAGCGTCCACAAGGCGAAATCGACTTCAAGCGCGCCTATGCCAAGGCCGCTTCCGCCGCCGGCCTGACACGCGATCAGATCGTCGGTGTTTACGCCTTCGAGACCGGCGGCAACGGGACCTACGACATGCAAGCCGGCGTCTCCGCCACGCGGCCGCGTGCGATCTCGCCGGCCATTGGCTACAACCAGTTGCTCAGCACCAATTCGGTCTCAATCCTGGCCGAGCACGGCGGCCATGTGCTGGCGGCGCTGCGGCTAAAAGCCAGGCCGCTCACCGGCGCTGCGAAACTCACGTTGGAGCGCAAAATCGAGGCGCTCAAGCGCATGATAACATTCAGCCGCAGCGTGCCGGACGCATGGAACGAGCACGACCGGCTGGCCAAGACCACCGCCGGCGGCTTTGGCATTCATGCGGCCATTCTCGATATCGATATCGGCCCGCTGCTACAGGTGCAGAAGCTGCTCGATTCCATCCGCTTCGCGCGCGCCAAGGGCTACAGCGCGCCGCTCACCGCGGCCGAACTGGAATTGATGAATTTGACGGGCGACGGCAACGGCTTTGACATGGTGACAATGCCGCAGGAGCTGCGCGAGCGCGTGCCGACGGCGAATTTCTTCCAGCAGTCGGGCTACGAGCGCAATCCGGTGGCGCGCCGCACCGGCGTGGTGGCAGGGCTAATCGCCGACATCGAAGGCAAGATGAGCCGCGCTTCGCAATCGCCCGGCGCCAGGGATCTGGCGGCGGCGTTCTAGCGCCGCCGTTGGCGCTGTTAAGCGTGCGCGCCGCCGGTCGAGAAGCGCATAGCGGCGATGCGATCGAGTTCGGCCTGTTCGCGGGCGTTCTCCTCGGCCTTCTCGCGTGCGTGGTCGCGCTCGTCCAGCATCTCGACTTTCTTAAGCTCCTCGAAGGCCTCACCGAGCGCCGCCTGGGCGTCGTCCATTTGAACTTTCAACTCGCCGGCCGAACGGCGCAGGTTCTCGCGCCGGCCGATCGCCGCCTTGGCATAGGTCGGATAGGCGAAATGGGCGGGATCGTGGATACCGGCGCGCTCCTGCTCGGTCTTGATCTCGCGGTCAAGCTCGGTCGCGATGCGGTCGAACTCGGCGATCATCGCTTCGATCTGAGCAACCTTGCGCCGCTTCTCGTCGACCTGGAATTTCTTCAGGCGGATGAGGGTTTCGCGTGACTTCATCAACTCAATACTCCCCGAAGTCCCCGAATTAATGCCAGTGGAGGCCAATACTAGCGGTCGCGCGCGGGCATCCTGGACGTTCAGCAGACCGACTGTGGGGCAATATCGTTAGTTTTCGGTTTCTTTCGGCTGGAGGATTTGCTCAAGCCGTTGATATCCTTCCGCCATACTGGTTGATTCTTCCTTAAGCTGGCCCAGGAAGGCCTCCAGCGGCTTGTGCAGGTCGATCGCCTCGTCCACCTCGGCGCTGGAGCCGGGCCGGTAGGCGCCGAGCCGGATCAATTCCTCCATGTCGGAATAGGTCGCCATCACCTGGCGCGCCCGGTTGATGGCCGGCAGGTGGGCCGGGTCGGCCGCCCGCGGCATGGTGCGGGAAATCGATTTGAGGATGTTGATGGCGGGGTAGCGCCCGCGCTCGGCGATGGCGCGCTCCATGACGATATGGCCGTCGAGAATGCCGCGCACGGCGTCCGCCACCGGCTCGTTGTGGTCGTCGCCGTCCACCAGCACGCTGAAAATCCCGGTGATAGTACCGGCTTCCGTCCCCGGCCCTGCCCGTTCCAGCAGCCGCGGCAATTCGGTGAACACCGTCGGCGTGTAGCCTTTGGCGGTCGGCGGCTCGCCGGCCGAAAGCCCGATCTCGCGCTGCGCCATGGCGAAGCGGGTGACTAAGTCCATCAGCACCAGCACGTCCTTGCCGAGATCGCGGAAATATTCGGCGATTGCCAGCGTCAGATAGGCCGCCTGGCGGCGCATCAGCGCCGGCTCGTCGGAAGTGGATACCACCACCACCGAGCGCGCGAGGCCGGCCGGGCCCAAATCGTCCTGCAAGAATTCCTGCACCTCGCGGCCGCGTTCGCCGACCAGGCCGATCACCGAAATGTCGGCCGACACGTTGCGGGCGAGCATCGACAAAAGCACCGATTTGCCGACGCCCGAGCCGGAGAAAATGCCCATGCGCTGGCCGCGGCATACCGTCAGGAACGTATTGAGCGCCCGTACCCCGAGGTCGAGCGGCTCGCCGACCCGCATGCGGGCGTGCGCCGGCGGCGGCGAAGCGCGGAACGGGTACGGCGCCGGGCCCGGCGGCAACTGACCCAGCCCGTCGATCGGCTCGCCCATGGCGTTGACCACGCGGCCGAGCCAGCGCTCGGACGGGCGGATGGTGCCGGTCGCGGTGGCGACCACCGCCCGGCAGCCGCGCCGCACGCCGTCGAGCGCGGCAAACGGCATAGCCAAGGCATGGCCGCCGTGAAAGCCCACCACCTCGCAGGAAATCTGCGGGCCGACGCCGGTCTCGATCGACAGCCGCGAGCCGACCGACATGGCGTGGATCGGTCCGGCCACCTCCACCATCAACCCGCGCACGCCGACCACGCGGCCATAGATTTCCGCGCTGTCGAGATCGACGATCTGTTCCGCGAGCGCTTTCATTTGAATGCCGCCACCAGCGCCGCTGTGCTCCCTCTCCCCGTTGGGGAGAGGGTTGGGGTGAGGGGGTTTAGGATTCTCGATAGACCGCAACCCCTCACCCGACGCGCCATAGCGCGTCGAAGACGCGCGTAAACGCGCTTGTGGCGCGTCGACCTCTCCCATCCGAACTCGGGTTTACCCGAGTTCGGCACTATAGATTGGTCGAAGTCGGATAAATCCGACTTCGACTGGGAAAGGTGAAGAAGGACGTCTCGCGAGCTCGCCCGCCGAAGCGCGGAGCGCGAAGACGGGTTAACGCCCCGAATGGCCCATTCACGAGCCCTTAGGCTTACCGACAATTCGTCGGCTTTAACGGAGTGTTTACCCGCGTCGTTAATCATTGGGTCATCGTCCAAGGGACTAAGGCTTGCGCTTCGCCCAGCCAGGACGGAAGGGGCAAGTCGGCAGAGTCGGTTAGGTCCGGCTCTTAAACCCGAACATGAGGCGGTACGTGGCCAAAAAATCACTCTCTGGCAACATCTTACGCCAATTCGGGCCAACTTGCCTACGGCACACTTGCATGAGAGAATCAGGTTTTGTTAACCATGTCCGCATAGTGTCGAATCGGTTTGTCCCACCGCGTGATTTCAAACTCGCCGCCTTTGCGGCGCTGACCCAAGGCCCGGTTGCGGCGAGATAGGGGACTTAAATGCGCGTTCTACTCATTGAAGACGACAGCGCGACGGCGCAATCGATCGAGCTGATGCTCAAATCCGAGAGTTTCAACGTCTACACCACCGATCTCGGTGAGGAAGGCGTCGATCTCGGCAAGCTCTACGATTACGACATCATCCTGCTCGATTTGAACCTGCCCGACATGTCGGGCTTCGAGGTTTTGCGGTCGCTGCGGGTGTCAAAGGTCAAGACGCCGATCCTGATCCTCTCCGGTCTCGCCGGCATCGAGGACAAGGTCAAAGGTCTCGGCTTCGGCGCCGACGACTACATGACCAAGCCATTCCACAAGGACGAGTTGATCGCGCGCATCCACGCGATCGTGCGCCGCTCCAAAGGCCACGCCCAGTCGGTCATCAACACCGGCGATCTCGTCGTCAACCTCGACACCAAGACAGTCGAAGTCGGCGGCCAGCGCGTGCACCTGACCGGCAAGGAATATCAGATGCTCGAGCTGCTCTCGCTCCGCAAAGGCACCACTCTCACCAAGGAGATGTTCCTCAATCATCTCTACGGCGGCATGGACGAGCCGGAGCTCAAGATCATCGACGTCTTCATTTGCAAGCTGCGCAAGAAGCTCGCCAACGCCTCCTCGGGCAAGAACTACATCGAGACGGTGTGGGGCCGCGGCTACGTGCTGCGCGAGCCGTCCGAGATGGACGAACGCATTCCCGCCTAACCTCTACAATCGCCTTCGGGCGCTCTCCCCAACCCCGCCGGCGACGGCGGGGTTTTTTATTCCCGGGCCGTCTTGCGGCGTTAGACTACCCGAGCCGCGGCTGCGTATAACGAAAAGCCCCGGGCGAGCCCCGGGCAATTCAACGTCAGACGGCATTGGCGACGGGTTCCAAGCGCCCTATTGAGATTTGATCGTCCCGTTGGGGCTGGCTTGATCGACGGTTGCCGGCAGATGCTCGGCCAGCAATTTCAGCGCCTGATCCACCGGCACGCCGAAGTGCTCGGCGATCTGTCTGACGTGCTCGTCGCCAAGCGCGGCTTGCAGTTGTTGCGGCGTCACCGGCATGTTGCTGCCATTGTCGAGCCACGATTTGACCTGGTCGCCCAGGCCGCCTTGCTGGAGCTGGTTCACGATCCCCTGCATGTCGCCGAGATTCGTTTTGGCCAGCACCGCCGTGATCAGCGCGGGCGCAGCGGACGCGGTCACTTGCCCGAGCACGCCGCTGAGTGAGCCGCCCAGATTGTCCAACAGTCCCATCGGTCACCTCCATGTGCAAGAAACGAAGCCCGGCTCGTTATCGTATCAAGGATGCTTCTCGTTCTTGGCGGCGCGCATACCCTCGCCCATTGCGTCCTTCTCGCACATATAGGCGCCTTCTTTGGTATGTCCGTAGTCGGTGTGTCCCGAGAAGTGGTAGATCTTCGAGTTCAAGATTGACCCAGACCACGAGGCCGGCCGGGCAATGCGCCTTCGCCGCGCCTTCCGCGGCAAACTGGTTGGCGCCTGCCGGCTTGCCCGTGCCGGGCGATTCCGTATGCGCCGCGGGTTTCGCCGGCTCAGGCGCCGGCGCCGTCTTGGTTTGCTTGGGCTCAGTGGCCGGCGCCATTTTACCCTGTGCGGGGGCGGCGGGCGGCGCTGCCGGCGGCGCCATGGCGGCGGTGCCGCCCTTGCATTCCGCGACATAGGCTTTCTCGGTTACGCCCTTGGCCTGATTGGCCGCCTTGTTGGCCCGCCACTCGGCTTCGCATTCCTTCGCGGTCTTCTTTTCGCCGACGGGCGGCGCTGCTATCTTGGGCGAAGCGCCTGTCTTAGGCGTCGATGCTTTTTCAGCGGCGGGCGCGGCCTTCGGTTTTTCGGCGCTGCCGCTGGCCTTGCATTCGTCGACATAGGCCTTTTCGGTAATGCCCTTGGCTTGATTGGCCGCTTTGTTGGCGGTCCATTCCGCCCGACATTCCTTTGCCGTCTTGGCAAACCCGGGAGGCGTGAACGCCATAACGCCGAAGATCGCCGAGCACATGAAGGCGCCAGCAAGCGATAATCTCATTTTCAACTCCTGAATTTCATTGGCGGGCGAATAGCGTTTGCGAAGCGCCCGCCGAGGCGGACCAAGCGGTCGAGAACTCGAGAGCGGCGCGTTGCCCGCTCTCGAACACTGGCGTAACCAAAAGATTGCGAGCGGCGCCTCAGGCGCCCTCTTCGCACTTCTTCATGAAACTGGCCTTGGCGGCGCCGGAAAGCGGCTTGCCGTCCTTGCCCATGGCCTTGGGCTCGCAAGCATCGGCCTTGCACTTTTTCATGAAGCTCGTCTTGGCAGCGCCGGCAAGCGGCTTGCCGTCTTTACCCATGGCCATTGTTTCACAACTCGCCGCCATGGCCGAACCGGCGGCGAAAGCCGAGATGAGCGCAGCAAGGAGTATCCGTTTCATTTGTTCCTCCGTTCGCGTTGCACCAATTGTCGTTACACCATCACGCCGTACCGGTAATGACAGTACGGCCAGGAGTTCAATCACTAAGCGAGCAATCAACGGGATCGCCCAATAGTTGCCGCCGGCAATCGGCGCCAAGCCGGTTACGGGCGAACTCCGTCAATAACCCTAGCGGGCTTGCAGGAACCGCTCAATGCTGCCAACGAACTTTTGATATCGGGAAACCGCGGAAGTTCCCTTATGCCTTCGCCGCAAACCTGAGCACATTGCTCGCCGGCGCAGGTTTCGCCGCCGGTACGTTCGGCACATAAAGGCCGCGCTTGTCGGCCATCGGCTTGAACGCGTCGGTCAAGCCGATCACGGTTTCGGCAGCGCCCAATACCAGGAAACCGTCGGGCGGCATCTGGCGCGCCAGCCGGTCGAGCACGCCGATCTTGGCGTCCTGGTCGAAATAAATCAGCACGTTGCGGCAGAACACCAGGTCGAAACTACCCAGGCTGGAAAAGTCGTTGAGCAGATTGAGCGGACGGAACTGCACCATCGCGCGAATCTCGGGCGCGATCTGCCAGGTTTCGCCCACTTGAGCGAAGAATTTCACCAGCTGCTGGATTGGCAATCCGCGCTGCACTTCGAACTGGTTATAGATGCCGCTTTTGGCTTTCGTCAGCACCGCATTGGAAATGTCGGTGGCGACGATCTCCACGCGCCAGCCGGCGAGCTCCGGCCCGACGGCCTTTAGACCCATCGCCAGTGAATAGGGCTCCTGTCCGGCGGCGCAGGCGGTGCACCAGATGCGGATGCGTTTCTCGCGCTCGCGCGCGGCCATGAGCGCCGGCATGATGGTGAGACGGAAGTGATCGAACGGCACCTTGTCGCGGAAGAAGAACAACTCGTTGGTGGTCATCGCCTCGACCACCTCGACGGTGAGCGGCGTGGTGACGGCGGCCTTGAGCTTCTCCACCAGTTCGGCGAGGCCGCCGAGCCCGTGCTTGCGCGCGACCGGCAGCAGGCGGCTTTCGGCGAGGTATTGCTTCTCGACCGACAGCACCAGGCCGGAGCGCTCGCGCAGCACTTTGCGCAGATAGTCGAAATCTTGCGGGGTCACGCGCGTTCTCCCGCAAACAGGCGCACGAGGCGCGGCGCGATCTCTTTGAGCGGCAGCACGGCCGAGCAGACGCCGGCATGCGCCACCTGACCGGGCATGCCCCAGACCACGCTGGTGGCTTCGTCCTGCGCCAGGATGCTGCCGCCGGCAGCGGCGATCGCCCGCGAGCCGCGCAAGCCGTCCGAGCCCATGCCGGTGAGCACAAGGCCGAGCACTTTTTGGCCCCAGACCTCGGCAGCGGAGGAAAACAGCGGATCCACCGCGGGCTTGCAGAAATTGACCAGCGGGCCGTCGTCGAGCGCAATCACCGCGACGCCGTCGCGGCGCATGACCGACATGTGGCGGCCGCCGGGGGCGAGATAGATGGTGCCGGCATTGACTTGCTCGCCGTCCTGCGCTTCGCGCACCGGCCCGTTGGCGATGCGCGCGAGATGCTCGGCGAGGATTGTGGTGAAGGTCGGCGGCATGTGCTGGGTGATCAGCACCGGGGCGTGGTCGAGCACGCCGCTTATCTGGCTGACGATGGCGTTGAGCGCCTGCGGACCTCCGGTGGAGGCGCCGATCACCAGCACGCGCGGCGGCGTCGCCGGTAGCGCGCGCAGCGCAACCGGTTGCCCGCCGGCGCGCAGCTTGGGCGGTAGCGAAGATGCCGCGTCCGCCAGTGGCGGTTGCGCATATTGATGGACCGTGCGCAGACGCTTCGAACGCATGCCCAGTTCGCGGACTTTTTCGATCAGGTCGCGACGGAAACTGGGCGAGACGGTAACCTCACGCGTGGTGGCCGGCTTCGGAATATAGTCGGTGGCGCCGAGCGAGAGCGCCCGCAAGCTGATCTCGGCGTTACGCCGGGTCAACGTCGAGGCCATAATCACAACCAGGTCCGGCTTTTTCTCCAGCAGCAACGGCAAGGCGGCGATGCCGTCGAGCTCCGGCATGTCGACGTCAAGCAACACCACGTCAGGATCGGCGCGCTCGACCTGGTTGACGGCGTCGCGGCCGGTGCGCAGCGAGGCGACCACCTCGAGGTCGCGCTCGGCGTCGACCCAACGCGCAAACAGGCCGCGCACGACGACGGCGTCATCCACGATCATGACGCGGACGCGGCGGCTGCTAGCGCTGTTGGATTATGTGGATGCCACGATTACGTTCATCGGACTGGGACGCCTTTACTCGACTGCTCCTGACGGCAAAAGCCGGTCAGATCAGCCCGACTTCTTGGAACTTGGCCTCCACGATTTCCTTGTCGAACGGCTTCATGATGTATTCGTTGGCGCCGGCGTGCAGCGCGCGCGCGATATGCGCGACGTCGTTCTCCGTGGTGCAAAACACTACCTTCGGCAAGTCGCCGCCCGGCAGCTTGCGCAGCGAGCGCAGGAACTCGTAGCCGTCCATCTTCGGCATGTTCCAGTCGAGCAGGATCGCGTCGGGCAGATGGCGCCGGCAGGCGTCCAGCGCCTGTTCGCCGTCTTCGGCTTCCACGATGTCGAATTCGAGACCCTCAAGAATTCGCCGCGCCACCTTGCGGATGACGCTCGAGTCGTCAACAACCAAACAGGTTTTCATCGCACGCCCTCGTTATCTCGTTCATTGGTCCAGTTTACGTTCCAGGTTCGTCTTCCGCGTCATGCCGCGATCACAGCCGTGCCGATATCGAGAACGCGGTCGACATCGACGATGATGAGCAGTTGTCCGTCCAAGCGATGGATGCCAGCCGATATCCGCGCCAGCCGCTGATCGAGGTTGATCGGGTTGGCTTCGCGCGCGGCGTCGTCGAGCTTGAGCACCTCACCCACGCTGTCGATCAGCAAGCCGTAGGATTCCGTCCGCGATTCGACGCCGATCGCCATGGACGTAATGCCGCTCTCGCGTTGCCCGAGGCCGAAGCGGCGGCGCAGGTCGATCAGCGTCACGATGCGGCCACGCAGATTGAGCACGCCGGCGACTTCCGGCGGTGCCAGCGGCACGCGCGTCAGCCGTTCCGGGACGAACACGTCCTGCACGCGCACGATCGGCAAGCCGAACAGCTGTCCGCCGATCATGGCGGTGACGTACTCGGTCAGTTTCTGCTGGGCGGGTTCTGTGCTCATGTCCTTCTCGTCACGCCGCGCAACCGACGTCGGCTTGCTCCTTGAGCGCCGCGATCAGCCCCTGCCGGTCGAATTTGGCGACATAGTCGTGCAAGCCGACCTTGCGGCCGCGTTCGATCGCCTCGGCCGACACGATCGAGGACAGCGCGATGATGGGCAATCCGGCGGTACGCGGATCGGCGCGCAGGCGTTCGGCGAAGTCGAAGCCGTTCATTTCGGGCATTTCGATGTCGGTGACAACCACGTCGAAGGCGCGTCCGTCCTTGAACATCGCCAGGGCCTCCAGCGCGGAGGCGGCGGCGGTCACTTCGTAGCCGACCGCCTGCAACACCGGCGAGAGCATGTTGCGGAAGAACGGGAAATCGTCGATCAGCAGCAGCGAGCGCGGACGAGCGTGCTTTGACTGGTCCTTGTTGCGGAACCAGTCCTCGAAGGCGAGCGGAAGGAAGTGGCCGACGTCGATGATCTCGGTCGCCTGTCCCTTGACGATGGCGGAGCCGAGCACGCCGGAATTGTCGCCGCCGACCTGGATTTCGAGGCGGTCCTCGACGATGTCGACGATCTCGTCGACCACCAAAGCCATCGAACGGGCTCCGTCCGAGAACACCAGCAGCGGCTGGGCGCCTTCACCCTTCACGCGCACATTATCGTTCATGCTCACCAGCGGCATCAAATGGCCACGGTACTGCACCATGTGGCGGCCGTTCGACAGCTCGATCTTGCGGGCGTCGACTTCCTCGAGCCGCGTGATCAGTCCCAGCGGCACCGCCTTGGGCTGGGCCGAGCCGGCGCGGAACACCAAGAGCGACGTCGTTTGCTCGTCGGCAGCGGTATGACGGTTGTCGGCCGCGTTCTCGGTGTCCATCTGCGAGGTCACGGTGCTGCCGAGCGATTGCGCGACGCCGTTCGGGTCGACGATCATGATCACCGATCCGTCGCCGAGAATCGTGTTGCCGGAGAACATGGCGATATGGCGCAGCTTGCTCGACAGCGGCTTCACCACGATTTCCTCGGTGTGGAAAACACCGTCCACGACGATGCCGAAGCTCTGGCTGCCGACCTGGGTGACCACGATGAAGCCGCTCTCAACGTCGCGAGGCTCGGAATCGGCGCCGAGCAATTGGCTTAAGCGCGCCAGCGGCAGCAGCTTGTCGCGCAAACGCAGCACCGCGGTATCCTTGATGCGCTCGACCCGATGTTCGCTGCCGGGGCGCGTGCGCACCAGCTCAACCACGGCGATTTGCGGAATCGCGAAACGCTCGCCGCCGGCCTCGACGATCAGCGCCGCGACGATCGCAAGCGTGAGCGGGATCTTGATGGTAAAGCTCAAGCCGACGCCGGCGACCGACTTCACGTCGATGGTGCCGCCGATTTGGTCGATATTGTTGCGCACCACGTCCATGCCGACGCCGCGGCCGGACACGCTGGTGATTTTCGCGGCGGTGGAAAAGCCGGGCGCGAAAATGAACTTTTGGATTTGCGCTTCCGTGAGCTTTTCGATGTCGGCTTCGGAGGCCAAGCCCTGGGCGATGGCCTTGTCCTTGATCAGCGCGGTATCGAGCCCGCGGCCGTCGTCGGCGATCTGAATGATGATGTGGCCGCCTTCGTGATAGGCCGACAGCCGGATGCGACCATGCTCGGGCTTGCCGGCCGCCCGCCGTTCTGCCGGCGTTTCCAGGCCGTGATCGGCTGAATTGCGTACCATATGGGTGAGCGGGTCCTTGATCAGGTCGAGCACCTGGCGGTCGAGTTCGGTCTCGGCGCCCTGCATCTCCAGGTCGATCTGCTTGCCAAGTTCGTTGGACAGGTCGCGCACGATGCGCGGCAACTTCTGCCAGGCATTGCCGACCGGCTGCATGCGCGTCTTCATGACGCCTTCCTGCAACTCGGCTGTCACATTTGACAGCCGCTGCAGCGGCACCTTGAATTCCGAATCCTCGTGGCGGCGCACGATCTCGAGCAGCTGATTGCGCGTGAGCACCAGTTCGGACACCATCGTCATCAGCTGTTCGAGCGTATCGACGGTGACGCGGATCGACTGGTTGGCGGCTTTGGTCGCTTCGTCATCCCTGGCGGTGTCGGCCGCGGCAGGCTTGGCGGCCTTGGCGGAGGGCAATTCAACGGAGGTTTCGCGGAAGGCGCGTTCGAGGTCGTCGAGCAAATCCTCGCCCGGCCGCAACGCCCGTTCCAGCACTTGCGGCGCGAGCGTACCGACCGCGTAATACGGCGCCGCGGGCGTGGCCGACGGCGCGAGCCGTTCGACCATGCGCTCGAGATCGGAAATCAGATCGTCGTCGCCGCCCTCCGGCTCGCGCTGCTCGTGCTCGAGCGATTCCAAAATCTGCTTGATGCGGTCGATGGTCGACAGTATGAGCGTGACCGCGTCGCTGGTCGCCCGCACCCCGTCGCGGAATTTGCCCATCAACGTCTCGGCGGCATGCGCGAGCGCTTCCAGCCGCGGCAACCCGAGAAAGCCGCAGGTGCCCTTGATGGTGTGCACCAGGCGGAAGACGTTATCGAGGATCTTGGCGTTGTTGGGATCCTGCTCGAAACGCACGAGCTCGACGTCGACAACGTCGAGATTCTCGTTCGTCTCGGTCACGAATTCCCGCAGCAGGTCGTCCATGAAAAACGCCTTCGTCGACAGGCTCTGGCCCGTCCGCAGCTCTCCGTCGGGAGCGCGGCCAGTGTGTCGGTGAAGCGTTTAATTTTGGTTGCGGAAAGCCGCGATAGTCACCTTGTTTAACCACTCGTTAACCGCCGCGGCGGCGTTTTACTGCGCGCTCACGACGACCGTCTCGCCGTCCATCGCCATGGAGACTTTGACGCCGGAGGCCTGGGCCAACAGGCTTGCATAGAACGGCTGGATGCGGTGCGCATCGAGCGCCGCCTCTCCGGCGTCGCCCGCGAGCAGGGCCGCCACCGCGGGCGGAACCTTGGCATTGGCTCCGGCGGCGCCGACCTTGAAGCCCATGCTTTCGCCTGCCCCGATCGGGTCGACCGTGAGTTGGCCGCCGCGCGGGATGGTCTGTCCCGCAACCAGCAGCAAATTGAGCAGCAGCTTGACCCGGTTCTTGGGCAGCAGGGCCCGCGGCAAATTCCAGGCGAGCTTGGTTTTGTCGTCCTCGAAAAAGCCCCGCGCTGATGGTTTCGGCGTCGCCGAGGTCGATCTGGGCGCCGGCCGAGCCGGCCGCGCCGAAGGCGATGCGGCAGAATTGCAGCTTGGCGGAGCCGGTGCGGGCGCTCTTCTTGATAAGTTCGAGAGCGAAGGTCTTGGTCTCCTCGTCCTTTGCCTCGTCCAGCACCTCCAGCCCGTTGACGATGGCGCCGACCGGGCTGATCAGGTCGTGGCATACGCGCGAGCACAGCAGGGCGGCAAGATCGAGCGCTTCGATGGGCGTTCCGGACATGGACGGGCCTCCGCGGGGCGTGCAGGCTGCGATAAAACCGGCGAATCGCTGGACGCGCCGGCGGCGGTGCGTGATACACCGCACCGCCGCGACCGCCAAGGACCGGACAAAGGGAACCTGCAAGACGTGACGGGCGAAATCACCCCGCAACAGGCCGAACGGCATCTGGACGCGCTGACCGAAATCGTCTCGCGCGCGGCGGCGGCGACGCTCGCCACGTCGTTTTCATCGGTCGAGCGGCGAATCAAGAGCGACCTTTCGCCGGTCACCGCCGCCGACGAGGCGTCGGAAGCCGTCATCGTGGAAGGCGTCTCCCGCCTGCTGCCCGGCGTCACGGTGATCGCGGAAGAAAGCATCGGCCGCACGGCGGTTGCGGCGATCGAGCCGAGCTTCGTGATCGTCGATCCGCTCGACGGCACCAAGGAATTTCTTGCCGGGCGCGACGAGTTCACCGTCAATGTCGCCATCGTGACGCAGGGCATTCCGATCGCCGGCATCATCGCCGCCCCGGCGCAAGGCCTGCTGTGGCGCGGCGTTGTCGGCGACAAGGCCGAACGGCTGCGGTTGCGGTTCGGCGCGGGTCCGGCGGAAGCCTATGACCGCAGCTTCATCCGCGCGCGGCCGGCGCCAGACCGCCTCGTCGTGGCGACCTCGCGCAGTCATCTCGACGAGGCGACGGAGGATTTCCTGTCGCGGCTGCCGGTAGCCAGGCGCTTTCTTTGCGGCTCGGCGGTGAAATTCTGCTACGTTGCCCAAGGCGAGGTCGACGTCTATCCGCGGCTATCGCCGACGCACGAATGGGATATCGCCGCCGGCTGCGCGATCCTTGCGGCCGCCGGCGGTGCGGCGACCGACCCGAACGGCGGTCAACTCAAATTCGGGCACAGGCCGGAGAAATTTCTGGTCCCCGGGTTCCTCGCCTGGGGCGATCCGGGCAAGGCCACATCGATCGCGAAATAAATCGGCGCGATTCAGGGCGCGATGGTGCGCGCGACCTCGGGCCATTTGCGCGTCGCGCGCTCGATGATGCGGCCGGGATCGGCCAGAAAGGTCGTGCGCGCCTCTTCATCATAGAAGAGATAGAGCCGCTCGCCGATCACGGCCCACAACAAGGGGTGGCCCGGCACCGAAACGCCGCGGGCAACCGCCACCGGATCGTAACCGCCGAAGCGTGGAAGATAGACATCCGGGTGGTCGGCAAACGCCGCCCGGTTGCCCTCGTTCTTGAATTGCCAGACCACGCCGTCGAGCCGCAATTCGATATCCGGGCTGCCGATTTTCGGCTTGGCGTCGGTGAAATAAGCCACCGGGTCGAACCCGCTGATGGCGAGCCCGGTATTGGCGTTGACCACGATCCGGTCGCTCGGGGCGGCCCAAACGGCGGGGACTGCGAAAATTCCCCCGCAAACGACAAGCCCGAGCGCCAGCCCAAAGATAAGCTCAAGGCCCAGCGGCGACTTCCGTTGCTGCCGTGCTGAAGTCATAGTTATCGGCGATCTTTGAGCGATTTGGGAGGCGGGCGCGTTCGCCGCCACATTACGGCCACCCGCGTAAGCAACCGGTTAAATGGGGTTGGAACCTCGCTATCCAGTGGAGCATCCGATGCGCGCCATCTTGCGCCTTGCTGGCATCACGCTGTGCCTCGTCGCCTTTGGTGCCGATCTTGCTGCCGCCCAGAACCAGCCGCCGCCAAGACACGATACGTTCAGGCCCGACGAGATCGTTCGTGAAGGTCACAAATTCTTCGGCACGGTATCGCGCGGCATGGCCGAAGTGGTGCAGCAAGCCTTCAGCCGTTGGGGCGAGCCGAACGGCTACGTGCTCGGCCAGGAAGGCAGCGGCGCCATCGTGGTCGGCCTGCGCTACGGCGACGGCAAGCTCTACACCAAGAATGCCGGCGATCGGCGCGTGTTCTGGGAGGGTCCTTCGGTCGGATTCGACTACGGCGGTGAAGGCGCCCGCACCATGATGCTGGTCTATAACTTGCCCGCGACCGACGCGATCTATCAGCGCTTCGCCGGCATCGATGGCTCTGCCTATTTCATCGGCGGCTTCGGCATGACCGCGCTCGCCTCCGGCAATATCATCGTGGTGCCGATCCGCTCCGGCGTCGGCCTGCGGCTTGGCGCCAATCTCGGTTATCTCAAATTTACGCCGCGGGCGACCTGGAACCCGTTCTAAGGCGCCGTCACACTTAACTATGGAGCGTTAACCCGTCCATAATCCGGGACCTAGGACCCGGGTTTAGGCTAATGTTGGTCTGCGGGGGGCAGGCCCGGGGTGCGTTGGAGGCGCCGTTTATGATCGAACCGATCATGTATTTCGGGATCGGGTTCCTCGTCGCAGCCCTGATCGGGCTGGTCATCGTTCCCCTCGTCCATGGTCGCGCGGTGCGGCTGACCATGCGCCGCCTCGAAGCCGCGACCCCGTTGTCGATGGCGGAAATCCAGGCCGACAAGGATCAGCTGCGCGCCGAATTCGCCATGTCGACGCGGCGGCTCGAAATGAGCGTCGAGCAGCTCAAGACCAAGACCACCAGCCAGCTCGCCGAACTCGGAAAAAAAGGCGACGCCATCAACCGGCTCAAGATGGAGCTCGGCGAAAAGACCGCCGCTATTTTCGCGCTGGAAGCGCGCGACAAGGCGCTGCGCGATCAGTTGCGCGCCACCGAAGACGAGGTCGCGGCCAAGACCAGCATCATGCATGACGCCGAGCGCACGCTCTCCGACAAGGAAGCCGAGCTCGCCAAACTCATCGGCGCGCTTGACGAGCGATCGAGCCTCGCCGATTCGCAGAAAGTCGAGATCGTCTCGCTCAGGACCCAGGTTGGAGCGCTGAAGGAGCGGCTCACCGATGCGGGCAACGAACTCAAGACCGTGGAAGACCGCCGCGACGCCGAGCGCGTCGAGTTGAAAGCGGCCACCCAGGAATTGGCCGAAGAGCGCGGCCGCGTCGAAAATCTCGGCCGCCGCGTCGCCGAACTCGAACAGCATCTGGCGGCGCAGACCAAGGAAGCCGAGCTTCTCGGCCAGCGCGCGCAGGATCTGGAAAATCGCCTCGGCGAACAGTCGCGGCGGCTCGCGCAAAGCGAGTTCGAGCTCAATCGCGTGCAAGGCGAATTGCTGACCGCGCGCAAGTCCGAAAACGATTTGCGCACTGCGGTCGCCGAACTCATCGAGCGCACCACGTCAGGAGCCGAGAGGCTCAAGGCGGAAAAAGCCGAACTGCAGGCCGACCTCGGCCGCACCGTCGACGAACGCGACCGGCTCGCCCGCGATCTCGGCGCCATGAAGCGCGAGGCCGAGGAAAACTGGGCCGCCGAGCGGGTGGAAAACGCCCTGCTGCGCGAACGCATCAACGACGTCGCCGCCGAAGTGGCGCGCCTTGCCTCGACGCTGGAAGGCCCGAACTCGCCGATCGACGCCATCCTGGCGACCGAAACGGTGCGCGACCGCGCCAAGCTCGCCGCCATGTCCGGCGGCGGCGACGCCGCATTAAGCGAGGCCGCGTCCACCAGCGGCGACCTCGCCGACCGCATCCGCGCGCTGCAGAGCCATGCCTCGCGCGTGCCGCAGAGCGACAAACGGAATTAGAGGAGAGTTTTTGATTGCGCATGATCTTATCCGATTGCTGCCGCCGAAGCGGGCTTCGCGAAGGCGGGAAACCGGTACCCACTTTTCGGGATCGTGCGCCGGTTCGCTTGACACCTCTCGGACGCGCTCCTTATATCGCGCGGCCGTCAGCGACCGGGCGCTTAGCTCAGCGGGAGAGCGTTCCCTTCACACGGGAGAGGTCGTAGGTTCAATCCCTACAGCGCCCACCATTAAAAGCCCGCTGGTTGCCGGCTTTTCTGATTTGAAAAAACCGTTCGCGATATTTCGCGGCGCAACGAGGCGCGAGAATAACGCGACGGTTTGCAAAGCTACTTTACCGCACCGACGGTGAACCCCACGACAAATCGGTCAACAAAGAGATTGTAGATAATAGCTACCGGTACGCTGACGATCAGACACGCGCCCATCATCGAACCCCAGAAATAAACATCGCCGCGAACCAGAAAAGTCGGCACGCCCACGCTCACCGTGTAGCTCGCCGACGACGTGATGAAAGTCACGCCATAGACAAACTCCTGGATCACCAAAGTGAATGCAAATATCACCGCGGTCAGGATACCTGCGATCGAGACCGGCATCACCACTTTCAAAAAAGCGCCAAAGCGGCTGAGACCGTCGATCATTGCGGCATCCTCTAGGTCGCGGGGGATCGCCTTGAAAAAGCCCATCAGCAACCACGTGCAAAACGGCACCGTGAAGCTCGGATAGACGAGCACCAGCGACCACAATGAATTCTGCAATCCGAGATCACTGATGATTCGCGCGAACGGAATGAACAGAATGGTCGGCGGCACAAGATAGGTAAGGAAAATAGCGATGCCGAGGTTTTGCGCCCATGCTCCCGTCATGCGCGCGAGCGCGTAACCCGCCGGCACGGCGAGCGCGAGCGTAATGGCCACCACGACAACGCCGACGAAAGCGGTGTTGGCGAGCCATTGCAGATACTGCGTATTGCCGAAAAGAACTTGCAGATGGTGCCACGTTGGCGGGTCATTAAACAGATACGGATTAAAAGCCGTATTGTAGAGATCGCGCGTCGTTTTAAACGTGGTAATCAGCATCCAGTAAAATGGAAACGCGAGAAAAGTGACGAAGAACACCAAGATCGCCGCGTGACCTCCGCCCTTGGCCAAACTGCGGACGCGGGTGCGCGCGGTTTTCATCACGCAACCTCCGCACGGCGGGCAAAACGCAGGAACAAGATCGACACCGCCACAAGGACCGGCAGCAGGAACAGCGAGATGGCGGCGCCTCCGGCAAGATCTCCGCCCTGGATGCCGGTAAAATACGCCCAACTCGTCAATACCTGCGTCGTGTCGTAAGGGCCGCCGCGCGTAAGAACAAAGACCACGATCAAATCTGTGAACGTGAAGACGATTCCGAACAGAAGTGCGACGACGCCTACCGGCGCGACCAGCGGCAGGGTGATTTGAAATAGATGAAACCAGAAGCCGGCGCCGTCGGCCGCGGCGGCATCGTGGATGTCTTGTGGGATCGACGAAAGCCCGGCCAGGATAATGATCGTAGCCAACGGAAGCATGCGCCACACCTGAACGATGATGATCGAAGTCATAGCGAGATACGGTTGCCCGAGCCAAATTGGCCAAAAGTGAGGACCGAACAGACCAACGGCTCGTGCGGTCCAGTTGATAATGCTGTAAATGGAGTCGAATATCCAAAGCCAACCGATGCTACTTAGTGAGATGGGGGCGACCCATGGGAGGAGGATAAGCAGTCGGACCAGCCATTTGCCGCGAAAATCAACAATCAGCGCCATGGCAAGAACGTTGGCAAGCGCGATGACGATAACTTGCGAGACGGCCGTAATCAGCACGGTATTCTCGAGCGCAATCCAGAACGTATGGCTCGCAATGATACGGTTGAAATTCTCCAGTCCGACAAAATGCCATTCTTGGCTCGCGACGGTCGCATCCGACACGCTGTAATACAGGGACAGCAGAAACGGAAAGCCGACAAGCAAAACGATATAGACGATGGCCGGCGCCAGCATCAAACGCGGAAGCCACCGGTCGTTGTCGGCAAGCCATGTAAAGAGAGGGCGACGAAGCGGTGTTGAGGCAGCGGTGACCGGGCTTCGCATCTTCACTATCCGTTCACGCGCGCAAAATTCGCGCGATCAAAGCGCTCAATATCCTGGCGGCGGACGGAGAAATCCAATAGTTGCCCGGCCTCGATCTCCACGCGAATATTGGTCGGTATCTTTGAAATCACATTGGCTTTGGACTCGCGCCTCTCGATCTTGCCGTACACCAGCCTCTCGGCGCCGAGATACTCGACACGATGCACGCGAAACGGAAAGGTCAGGTTATCGGTTCCAGGTTCGATTCCGGACGGCAGGAAAGTTTCCGGCCGAAACCCCAAATAGGTCTTGTCCTCCGCGATGAGATTCATCGGTGGTGAGCCGATGAAGGTAGCAACGAACGTATTCGCCGGCCGGCGGTAAATTTCCTGGGGCGTTCCGATTTGGCAGACTTTTCCCTGGTTCAGAACAGCAATGCGGTCGCCAAGGCCCATGGCCTCTGCTTGATCGTGGGTGACGTAGATGGTCGTGGTGCTCAAACTGCGCTGGAACTGTTTCAGCTCATCACGTGCCGAGTTTCGCAATTTGGCGTCGAGGTTCGAGAGCGGCTCGTCCAGGAGAAACGCGACCGGTTCGCGCACGACCGCGCGTGCCAACGCAACCCGCTGTCGCTCGCCACCCGACAACTGTCGTGGCTTGCGCTCAAGGAGGCTCTGAATTCTCGAACATGCCGGCCGCCCACGCAACTTTCTTTCGAATTTCATTCTTTGACATGCCGATTGCGCGCAATGGAAACGAGATATTCTTGGCGACCGAGAGGTGGGGATAAAGTGCATAGCTTTGAAATACCATCGCGATGTTACGCGCCCGGGGCGGAAGATCGGTGACCACTGAACCGTCAATGAGGATATCGCCGGCATTTGGGTGTTCCAGGCCGGCGATCATGCGCATTAAGGTCGTCTTCCCGCACCCGGATGGGCCGAGCAGAACGAGAAATTCGCCCTCGTTTGCGATCAAATCGATGCCGTCAACCGCATGCACATCGTTGAAGTTCTTGGAAACCTGTCGCGCTTGTACTGTGGCCACCGAAAAATCTCCGTCCTTCCACCAACACTATCCGTGCGATGGTGGAAGGGTTCAATTGCTATCGGATCTCAGATTTCAGCCTGACTCCGTAACTTAACTTGGTTCTTTATCGATACGAATCAGATCATTCCTCTGTCTTTCCATTTCTCCCAAATCGCCTTCATCGCGGTTTCGGCTTGCGCCATGGCATTTTCCGGCGTCTCGGCTCCGGTCGCCGCCTTGGCGAACATCGTGTTGATGACCCACGTGCTGAATGCCTCATCGATCGCGGCCGTCGCATAGCCGGGATAGCCGACGTTGGTGGCCCAATCGAGGACATCGTCGAGGACCGCATACTTGTCATGCGGTTCGGCTTTCGGATCGCTGGAGATGAGCTGCTTCAGGTCTGGAACGGTCTTGCTGAAGCACGGAAAGTTGTAGAATTCGCTGGCCAGGAAGCCCTTCTTGAAATTGTCGACGTAGTCAGCCAGGAATTTCTTGGCGCCGTCTACGTTGTCGGCAAACTTCCAGACAACGTAGCAGTTCATCACATGCTCCAAGCCGATCCGGCGCACGTGACCCTTGGCCGCCTTGGCAAGCGCGATCTTTCCGCCGATCGGCATTTTATCGTTCTCGGCCGTGCGCGTGACCGAGATGGCATTGAGCACCAGCGACGACTTGCCGGCCAGCATTTGCCGATTGTTGGATGAGGGATCCCATGCGAAGACTTCCGGTGTCTCGGTCTCTTCGAAGAGCGCCTTGACAAACTTGATCGCGTCCAAAGTCTCTTTGGATTTGATGCTCAGGTTGCCTTCCGCGTCCTGCTCGTGCGAGCCGAACGAATACATGATCGCCCGCATCGCCATGGCCGTGTCGAGCTCTGACGAGAGGCCGATGCCGAGGGGGATTCCGGTCTTGTCCTTAATCTTCTTGCCGCCGGCTCGAATTTCGTCCCAAGTGTCGGGCTTCATGCCGACCTCGTGCCAAAGATCGGAGCGATAATCGATCGGATCGGGAACGAAGCTGTCGGAGAAGGCAAAATACTTCTTGGTTTTCGGGTTGTAGGTGCTCTTCACAGCTAGGTCGATTGGCTTTCCGTGCTTCTTTTCACATTCCGCATAGACGTCGGAAAGGTCGGCGACTTGGCTTTCGTAAACCGATGGCGGCGATAGGAACAGCACGAGGTCATGGCCTTGCTGCGCCGATACCTCGGCCGCCGCCCGCGAAGGTATCAAGCCCAAATTGATGTTATCGACCGTAACCTCGGTATCGTTCTTGTCACCCCACTCTTTGACGTATTCGTTGTTGAACCATTTGTCGTACGCGGGAACAAAATGGCTCCACTGAAGGATTTTCAGCGTCTTTTTGGCAGCATAGGCGGGACGCGTTTGAATAACTGGTGCAATGCCAGCTAATAAACCAACGGTCGCGGCAGTTTTAATGACCTCGCGGCGGCTGATGCCGCGGCAGGACTTGAGCATTTTCATGGGAGCTATCCTTTCGCATTGCCGCGCGACAGGTAGCGTCCCAATGCCTGCTGAAAGGACTGGGGTCGCCCCTGTCATCAGCGGCTTAATTTCTTACGAGGAACCTTTCGAACGCGTTTCGGTTCCGGAAAGATGGGCTTAAAAGAATTTAATGATTCGGCCGGCAATCGGAAATTTCGGCCGAGCCTTCCCCGCGCTACATCACGGCGCCGATTTGCCAGGGCACGAATTCGAGTTCGCCATAACCGAGGCCTTCCGATTTCGTCCGCTCGCCCGAGGCGGTGGCCAGCACGCGGTTGAAAATCTCCTCGCCCTTCTGCGCGACGGAAACGCCGTCGAGGATGTCGCCGCAATTGATGTCCATGTCGTCGATCATGCTTTGATAGACGTAGTTGTTGGTCGCGAGCTTGATCGAGGGCGTCGGCTTGCAGCCGAAGGCCGAACCGCGGCCGGTAGTGAAGCACATGACGTTGGCAGCCGCCGGCGACTTGCCCGGTGGCGCCGACCGGATCGTAGCCCGGCGTATCCATGAACACGAAGCCCTTCTCGCTGACCGGTTCGGCATATTCGTAGACCGCGCGCATGGTGGTGGTGCCGCCTTTGGCCGCCGCGCCCAGCGACTTCTCCAGAATGGTGGTAAGGCCGCCCGCCTTGTTGCCGGGCGAAGGATTGTTGTTCATTTCGCCGCGATTGCGCGTCGTGTAATCCTCCCACCAGCGGATGCGCTCGATGAGCTTCTCGCCGACCGTCGCATTCACCGCCCGGCGCATGAGCAGATGCTCGGCGCCGTAAATCTCGGGCGTCTCGGCCAGCACGCCGGTGCCGCCGTGCTTGACCAGCAGATCGACCGCGGCGCCGAGCGCCGGATTGGCGGTGATGCCCGAGTAGCCATCGGAACCGCCGCATTGCAGCGCCAGGACGACCTCGCTGGCCGGCCGCGTTTCGCGATGCGCGCGGGCCGCTACCGGCAGCATGGCCTTGATGCGCTCGACGCCCTCGGCGACCGTCTTCTTGGTGCCGCCGGTCGCCTGGATGGTCATCGTTTGAAAGTGGTCGCCTTCGACCAGGCTGTACTCGTCTTTCATGCGGTCGATCTGGAACACCTCGCAACCAAGACCGACCATAAGCGCGGCGCCGAGATTGGGATGGGTGGCGTAGCCCCATTGCGTGCGGCGCAAGACGTCCCAGCCTTCGCCATGGGCCGCCATGCCGCAGCCGGTGCCGTGCACGAAAGGAACTATGCCGTCGATGCCGCGAAAGTCGTTCAGCACGCCGGAGCGCTTGACTTCTTCGGCGATGAACTTGGCGACGCTCGCCGAACAATTCACCGAAGTGAGCACCCCGATATAATTGCGCGTGCCGGTCTTGCCGTTCGGCCGCAGATAGCCCTCGAAGGTGGCGCGCAGCTCGGGCGGCAGCACTTCGTCGTTCTTGGCCGCTTCGGCGAAGCGGTAATCGCGCGCGAAGTCGTGCATGCCGACGTTGTGCACATGCACCCAATCGCCGGGCGCGATCGGCTTTAAGGCAAAGCCGATGATCTGCCCATATTTGCGCACCGGCTCGTCCGGCGCGATCGGCGCAACCGCCATCTTGTGCCCGCGCAGAATCCGCTCGCGCGCGTTTACGCCGGCGACACCGCTGCCCGCCGGGACTTGATCCACGGCGACGATGACATTGTCGTCCGAAGCGAGACGAATGAAACGGGGGTCTGGCATAGGCTGCCTCCTGACTGCAAGCTAAGTAAGCGGATTGCCGCGGCCGGAACAAGCCGCCGCATCATTTGCGCCGCGCCGGCGGATCGCGCGTGAGGTTTTTGGCCGCCAGTTCGTCGAGATAGTCTTGCCAATAGCGCGCGCGATTGCGCCCCAGCTCGAGCAAATAATCCCAGCCGAAAATTCCGGTCGAGTGCAGGTCGTCGAACACCAGCCGTACCGCGTAATTGCCGACCGGCAGCACCTCGATGATGCCGACGTCGCGCTTGCCAGGAACCGTCTTGCGCTCTTCGGCGGAATGGCCCTGCACTTCCGCACTCGGGCTTTTCACCCGCAGGTATTCGGCCGGCAGATCGAAGCTCTGCCCGCCGTCGAAGGTCACGGTGAGCGTCTTGCGGTCCTTGTGCAGGCGCAGTTCGCTCGGCCAGGCTTGCGTGCCGTCGTCGGTCATGTGCTTTTTTACGCCGCGGCTGGTCAAACGACAAACCGAACTTTGCCGGCGTCGCTCAGGTCGAAGCCGCCCATTTCCCGCGCACGGGCGGCAAGCTCTGCCGATTGCAGAAAACGAATCAGCGCCTGCAACGGCGGATGGAAATAATCGCGCTGGCGCATCAAGAGATCGAAAGGCTCCCACA
Organism: uncultured Alphaproteobacteria bacterium; assembly: GCA_963709015.1. Classification (GTDB taxonomy): domain Bacteria; phylum Pseudomonadota; class Alphaproteobacteria; order Rhizobiales; family Xanthobacteraceae; genus Pseudolabrys. Next base: position 34,096 of record CAVPUU010000005.1, read on the forward strand.
CGATCGGCGCGAAATCGAGGCCGGCGGAATTGGCGACCGATCGCGTGGCGATGCCGGTGTCGGCACGCCCGGCGCGGATCGCCTGTGCGATATCGGGGCCGGTCGGGCAGACCGCGCCGACCGAAACCAGCGCGTCGGGCGTGGCTTTCGCCCGGTGCAGCAGCGAGAGCAGCAGCAATTGCGCGCCGGCGCCTTGCGGGCGCATGGCGACCCGTGCGCGCTTGGCGATCGCGTCATCGATGGTGCGGACTTTGAGCGGATTGCCGGGCGCCAGCAGCAGGCCCTGCTCCCGGCGGCAGAAGGCAATCATCACCGCGTCCTGGAGATCGCTGCGGGCAGTGACGGCCGTGGCGTTGGTGTCGGCTTCCGGGTCTTCCAAGGCATGGAGATGAATGGCGGCGGCGATGGTCTCGCCGGCTATGAAGCGCGCAAGTCCCGCCTCGCTGCCGACCGCGAGCGTGGCCAGGCCCGAGCCGCTCTCGCGCAACGCCCAATCCAGCAGCGGATCATGGCTGCCCCCGACGATCAGCGCCGGCTCCGGCCGCGTCATGCCGGCTGGCCGCGTGATGCTGGAGGCCAGCCAATGATCGAGATCAGCCTTGGGGAACAGCCAGCGGCCGGTGACTTTGGTGCAGGGCACCGTGCCTTCGGTCACCATTTCGTAGATCTTGCGTTCCTTGAGGCGGAGGTAACTGGCGGCTTCGGCGGTCGTGAAAAGCTGCATGGCACACCTGCACCCATATGCATCTTTTCTGACATTGCCAAAGAGCGTGCGGCCGCGCAACTTCATGACCGCGAACGTCGCGGCGATCTCGGTGCGAGCGAGCAGCTTTTTGCAGGGCGTATTCTCGGTCCGCCCGGCTAATTTCGAAAGTCAGATTAGGCGGCCCAGCATGGCGCGAAGCTGCGGCAACGCGTCGCCGACACGCGGCGCGGCCACGGGCACGTGCAGCGGCGCGCCTTGCCCGGCATCCCCTTTGCGTGCACTCTTGCGCACTCGGAATCTCTGGAGCGTCCGATCGAGAAGATCGGCTGCAATTTATGCGCGTCCTAGCAAGCATCATTTGGTTGTTGGCTTTATTGAATTTCGCGGCGGCCCAATCCTCTCAGGATTCCGACCTGAAATGCGCCCTCACCGCCGCCGCTGAAATTGGCTCAAGCCCGCGAGATAGCCCGCACTACAACGCTGCCTTTTCGTTGTACATTTTCTATGTGGGCCGTCTCAGCGGCCGCGATGACAGGTCCGAGTGGAGCGCCGTCGTATCAAAACGACTCGGCGAATTGAAACAAAAGGCGAAGTCGGAATCGTCATATGTCGCCTGCATGAAACTGTTCAATGCAAAACTGAAATGACCGGCGTTGCGGTTTATCGCCGGCGTCTCAGGCCGCGGCGGCTTGCTGCAGCGCGCGTTTGACTTCCGCCGCGATCGCCGGCGCCGAAGGCGTGTCGGAATGCACGCAAATCGACTGTGCTTTGGGGTAGAGGCCGAGGCCTTCGCCAATGTCTCAGTTGATGGTCAGCCGCATCGCTTTCCCCTCGCCAGGCCCCTGGTGTAGTCTGCCTGCGACCGCAGCGGGAGTGGCGCATGCTCGATGCTCCAAAGAAGGAGACACTTGATCGCGGCGCGGCCGATAGGCCGCCGCTCGATTTCCAGGAACATCTGCGCAGACTGGAAGCGCGCGGCCTGGTCACCCGCATCGACCACGCCATCGACAAAGACAGCGAGCTGCACCCGCTGGTGCGCTGGCAATTCCAGGGCGGCTTGCCCGAAGAGGCGCGCCGCGCTTTTCTTTTTACGAACGTCATCGACGGCGCCGGGCGCAAATACGATATTCCGGTCGCGGTCGGCGCGCTCGCTGCTTCGCCGGAGATATACGCCGTCGGCATGGGCCGGCCGGTCGCCGAGATCGGCGAGGCGTGGAACGAGGCCGTCGCCCATCCGATCCCGCCCGAAGTGATCGCCTCCGGCGCTTGCCAGGAGGTCGTCATCAAGGGCGCCGATCTGACCAAGCCCGGCGGCGGTCTCGCTGCTCTGCCGGTGCCGATCTCGACCCCCGGCTTCGACTCCGCGCCGTATCTGACCGCCACGCTCTGCATCACCCGCGATCCCGAAACCGGGGTGCAGAACATGGGCACCTATCGCGGCGCGCTCAAAGCGCAGGACCGTCTCGGCGTACGCATGTCGTCGCGCCCCGGCGGCGCCGGCGGCTATCTGCATTGGCGCAAATATCAAAAGCTGAAACAACCGATGCCCTGCGCGATCGTCATCGGCTGCGCGCCGGTGGTGCTGTTCACCGGGCCGCAGAAACTACCCATCGATCAGGACGAGATGGCGGTCGCCGGCGGGCTCGCCGGCGCGCCCGTCCGCATCGTCAAGGCGGCGACCGTCGATCTTTATGTGCCCGCCGACGCCGAGATCGTCATCGAGGGCCTGATCGACCCCGAGCTGCTCGAGCCGGAAGGCCCGTTCGGCGAAAGCCACGGCCACGTCGCCCTCGAAGACTTCAACATGTCGATGCAGGTGACGGCGATCACCCACCGCAAGAAGCCGGCATTCGTGTCGATCATCAGTCAGGTGACGCCGAGCGAATCGAGCGTCATGAAGAAGGTCGCCTTCGAGCCGATGTTTCTCGCGCACTTGCGCGGCGCGCTCGGCATCCGCGGCCTCAAGGGCCTGACGATGCACGAGCCCTTCACCAATCTGCGCAAGGTGATCTTCCTGCAATTCGCGCGCGGCACGGCGCGCACCGAAGTGTGGCGCGGCCTGCAGGGCGCATCGTCGCTGCGCGCCGACTGCGGCAAAATCTGTATCGCGGTGAGCGAGGACATCGATCCGTCGAATACCGACGCCATCTTCTGGTCGCTCGCCTACCGCTCCGATCCGGGTGAGGACGTGCGCATCGAGCCGTACCGCTCCGCCGGTCACGGGCCGAAATCCGGCGCGCGCGAGGAATCCACCATCCTGATCGACGCCACGCTCAAGCACGACATGCCGCCGCTGGCACTGCCCGGCCGCGAATTCATGGAGCATGCGCGCGCGCTGTGGGAGGAGTTGAAGCTCCCCGCGATCGCGCCGCAGGCGCCGTGGCACGGCTATTCGCTGGGCGACTGGGACGAGCGCTTCGACGTCTACGCCCGCCGCGCCATAAACGGCCAATGGGCCGAGAGCGGCGGCGAGACCTTCAAGCGGCGGCGCGGCGGCGTCATTCCGGAAACGCCGGCGCGCGATGTCGAAACCCCGAAGAAGAAATCCTGACACATGATCCGTCCGCTTGCCCTCCTCGTCGCCGCCCTCGCCATGTCCGCGCAGCCCGCGCGTGCCGACGACTATCCGTCGCGGCCGATCCGTCTGATCGTCGGCTTCGCCGCCGGTTCCAGCGGCAACGTCATCGCCCGCATCGTCGCGCACAAGCTGGGCGATGAGCTTAAGCAAAGCGTCGTGGTGGAAGACAAGCCGGGCGCCTCCAGCATGGTCGCGACCGATTACGTCGCGCGCAGCGCCAAGGACGGTTACACCCTGATGTTCGCCACCATCGCCACCGCCATCAACATGACGATGATGGCCGGCAAGGCGCCGAACGTCGAAAAGGACATGACGGCGATCGCGCTCGTCGGCTCGATCCCCAACATCCTGGCGGTCAACCCGAAGCTCGGCGTCACCAACGTCAAGGGGCTGATCGCGCTCGCCAAGAAGAAGCCGGACGAATTGCTCTACGGCGCCTCCGGCATCGGCAGCGGCCCGCATGTGGCGACCGAATTGTTCAAGCAGATGGCAGGCGTCAAGATGACCGGCGTGCTCTACCCCGGCAGCGGGCAGACCGCGGTCGATCTGATCGCCGGCCGCATTCAAGTGATGTTCGCGCCGGCGCCGACCGTGCTCGGGCTCATCAAGGACGGCCGCGTCAAGGCGCTGGCGACTACCGAAGCCAAGCGATCGAGCGTCGCACCCGATCTGCCGACGATCGCCGAAGCGGCGCTGCCCGGCTACGCCGCTGGCCTCTGGTTCGGCATCCTTGGTCCGGCCGGCCTGCCCAGGCCGGTCGTCGGCACATTATCCAAGGCAACGAATGCCGCACTGAAAGACCCCGCAGTGCTGAAAGAGTTGCAGAGCCAGGGTCTCAATGCCGCCGGCGGCGACCCCGACGAGTTCTCCAGCTTCATCAAAAGCGAAACCGGACGCTGGGCCCGCGTCATCAAGTCCATGGACGCGGCGAAAAAGGCGGAAAGCACCGCCAAACCCTGAGCGGAGCGCCAATGCGTATTTGCAAGTTGCCGGTGCCCGGCGATGAATAAACCCGAAACCGGCTTCAGCTTCATCGGACAGCCGCGGCCGCGCACCGAAGACGCGCGGCTCCTGACCGGCCAGGGCCGCTTCACCGACGACTTCGGCTTCCCGGGCCAGGCTCATGCGGCGATGGCGCGCTCGCTGCATGCGCACGCGCGCATCGTCTCGATCGACAAGACCCGCGCGCTGGCGCTGCCCGGCGTGCTCGGCGTCTTCACCGGCGCCGATTGCGCGGCCGACGGCCTTGGGCCCATTCAACACGACCCGCTGCCGAAGACGCGTGACGACATGAAGCTCACCGCGCCCGGCGGCGGCGAGGTCTTCTTCGGCCCGCACGTGCTGTTGCCCGCCGACAAGGCGCGCCATGTCGGCGAGGCTGTCGCCATGGTGGTCGCCGAAACCGAGGCGCAGGCGCTCGACGCGGCCGAAGCGTTCGATGTCGTTTACGAGGAACTGCCCTTCGCGCTGCATTCCGGAGACGCCATGCAGCCCGGTGCCGCGACGGTCTGGAACGAAGTGCCCGGCAATATTCTGGTCGATACCCGTTTTGGCGATCATGAAGGAACCGAGCGCGCCTTCGCGCAAGCCGCGAATGTCGTGGCGATGGATTTCAATATCGGCCGCGTCACCGGCGTTCCGATGGAGCCGCGCGCCTGCGTCGCCAATTACGATGCCGCGAGCGGCCGCTACACGCTGCACGCCGGCAGCGGCGGCGCGGTGCGCCAGAAGCGCGAACTCGCCGGCGTGCTCGGCATCGAGCCCGATGCTTTGCGCGTTCTGTCGTTCGACGTCGGCGGCAATTTCGGCACCCGCAACCGCGTCTATCCGGAATACGGACTGGTGCTGTGGGCATCGCGCAAGCTCGGTCGCGCGGTCAAATTCACCGCGTCGCGCTCGGAGTGCTTCATCAGCGACTACCAGGGCCGCGACCTGGTCGCGAAGTTCGAGCTGGCGCTCGACGCCAAAGGCCACTTTCTGGCGTTGCGCGCGACCAATATCAGCAATGCCGGCGCGCGCTGCGTGTCGCTTTCGCCGCTGAGCAAGGGCGCCGGGCTGATCACAGGTAACTACGCCATTCCCGTCGCCGCGCTACGCGCGGTCTCGGTCTTCACCAACACCATTCCGACGCAGGCCTATCGCAGTTCGGGCCGCCCGGAGGTGACTTTCGCGATCGAGCGCTTGATCGACATCGCGGCGGCCAAGCTCAACATCGACCGCATCAGCCTACGCCGCCGCAATCTGGTGCGGCCGAAAGCGATGCCCTACCGCAACGCCGTCGGCATGACCTATGACAGCGGCCGCTACGAAGAAAACATGGACCTCGCCATGCGCATCGCCGACTGGGACGGCTTCAATGCGCGTAAACGCGAGGCCAAGAAACGCGGCAAGCTCTTGGGCCTCGGCCTCGCCAACTACGTCGAGTCCTCGATCGGGGCGCCCAAGGAGCAGGCCCGCGTCACCATTAAGCCCGATGGCGTCGACGTCATCATCGGCACCCAGCCGGCCGGACAAGGCCACGAGACCAGCTTCGCGCAGGTCGTGTCGGATTTGCTTCAGGTGCCGGTCGAGAGCGTCGCCATGATCATGGGCGACACCGACGTGGTGCGCGCCGGCGGTGGCACGCACTCGGGGCGCTCCATGCGCCATGCCGCGACGGTGTTCTCGATGGCAGCGGCGACACTGATCGCCAACGGCAGGCGCATCGTCGCGCATATCCTCGGCACTACGCCCGACCGCGTCGATTTCGGCGACGGACGATTTGCCGCGCGCGAGACCAACCGCAGTTTCGATTTCCTCGAGCTGGCGCAGGAAATGACGCGGCACAAGCTGCCCGACGATCTCGCCAAGGGTCTCGCCGTCGTTACCGACAATGAAATGCACGATCCGGTTTTTCCAAACGGCTGCGCAATTTGCGAAATCGAAATCGATCCCGACAGCGGCGGGCTCACGCTCACGCGCTACGCCTCGGTCGACGACGTCGGCCGCTGCATCAATCCGCTGATCGTCGACGGCCAGACCCATGGCGCCATCGTGCAGGGCATCGGCCAGGCGCTGTGGGAACAGTTTGTGGTTGAGCCGGAATCCGGCCAGCCGCTCACCGGCTCGCTGATGGATTACGGCATGCCGCGCGCGCACCTGCTGCCGTCATTCACGACCGAAATCGTCGAGGTGCTGTCGCCGACCAATCCGCTCGGCATCAAGGCCGGCGGCGAAGGCGGTACCACCGGTGCGCCGGCGGCGATCGTCAGCGCGCTCGCCGACGCGCTCAAGCCTTACGGAATTTTGAATTTGGAAATGCCCGCGACGCCCTATCGCATCTGGCAAGCAATTCAGAAGGCGAAACGCCGGTAGAGTGCGATTTGTTTGAGTAGAATTGACAGCCCCTATCCGTCATCGTGAGGTGCGAGCACGCCGTTTTGGCGCGCGAGCCACTACAAGTCGGCTTTAGCCGACTTGTGCGCTTTAAATTCCAATGTCGGGTAAACCCGACATTGACGGATGATCGGCCAAGTTCTTCAAAGCATTGACCGTCGCCCGCGATCTCGAGTTTACCCGAGATCGGATTGTCAAGCGCGCGCTTCGCGCACACCTCAGGGCGACGGAGAGAGTCGGAGCCGCTCCGATTCAAACGATCAGACTCTGAAATTCCAGTCCGCCGGCAGCACTCCGCCCGCGCGCCCGCGCCCGACATAGTACTCCCACAGCTTGCCGATGTGGCGCGGGCGGTCGAAATCGTCGTCGAAGTTCTTCATTTCGGCGGTGGTTAGCGGCATAATGGGGCCGAGGCTCGCCGCGTAGCGCATCGCCTGCGCGTTCTCGACGAAATGGATGCTGTCGATCAGCGCCGCCGGCACGTTCTCCGCCACCACGACCTGGCCGTGCGCGCGGATCAGCAGGCCGTGATGCTTGCCGAGCGTGCGCGCCAGCGCGCGGCCTTTTTCGGTGTCGCTCACGTGCGAAGGATCGGCGTGCACCGGAATCCCGCTCGCCCAGCGCACTGCATGGTTCTTCACCGGCGCCAGCGCGATGCCCCTCACCAGCGTGAAGGCGGTGGTCGGATCGTGATGGAAATGCGCGATCGCATTGACATCGTCGCGCGCCCGGAAAATCTCGCAATGCAAATAGACTTCCGAGGGCGGCCGTCTGCCCGCGGCGCCTTCGATCACCTTGCCGTCAAAATCGCAGATTAGCAGATCGCCGGGCTTCAGCGTGGCGCGACTCTGCTCGAACGACTGGATGAGCAGCGCCTCGCGGCCCAGCAGCCGCGCGCCGATATGCCCGCTGTAGCCCAGAATGCCGAGATCGTTGAGCAACAGGGTCGCGGCGGCGACCTGAAACCGGAGCGACTGTTCGCTGCTCTGCATGAGGCCGCCGTTCTGAAGAAGCACATCAGTATTGCATTGCGGCAATTTTCGGCCAAGCGCACGGGGCGGCCGATGGTTAGCGGTAAAGTTCTTCCCCGCCGCGCAAAAAGCTGGTTTCCTCTCAGGATCGGCCCGCCGAGGGGAGACCCATGCGTAAAACAACGATTGGGCTTGCCGCCGCATTGACGGCGTTCGCCGCCGCCAATGCCCGCGCCGAAGTGAGCGAGATCACTGTCGCCCAGCAATATGGCGTGAGCTTCCTGCCACTGATGCTGATGCAGAAGGACGGCCTGGTGATCAGCGACAAGGATTACGCCTTCACGCTCGAGCCGCACAAAGTGTTTGCCACCGCGCAATTCATGGCGAAGATCGGCTCGATCAAGCAGGCGCCCGCTTCGATCGGCGATCTGTTTTTTCCCGAGGGCGCCGGCAAAGGCGATTGATCGCGGCGCGTGGCAGAGCACATGAGCGGCGCAGCCTTCCGCATCGGCACCGGCGCGGGCTTTTCCGCCGACCGGCTCGACCCCGCGGTCGATCTGGTCGAGCGCGGCAAGCTCGACGCCGTGGTGCTGGAATGTCTGGGCGAGCGCACCGTCGCTTTTGCCCACCGCGACCGCATGGCCGATCCCAGGCGCGGCTACAACGCGCATCTTGAGCGCCGCATGCGCGCGCTGCTGCCCGCCTGCCGCAAGGCCGGCACTGTCATGATCACCAATATGGGTGCCGCCAATCCGCGCGCCGCCGCCGAGCGCACGCTAGGCGTTGCGCGCGACCTTGGCCTCGCGGGCCTGAAGGTCGCCTGCATCGAAGGCGACGACGTCTCCGCGCTGGTGCCGCCCGGCCAGCCCTTCATGGACGAGCCCGGCACGCTCGCCGAGATCAATATGCCAGTCGTCGGCATGAACGCCTATCTCGGCGCCGACGCGATCGTCCCCGCGCTCGAAGCCGGCGCCGACGTGATCGTTGGCGGGAGGCTCGCCGATCCTTCGATGTTCCTCGCCCCCATTGTGCATCGCTTCGGCTGGGACCCGTCGGACACCGCGCGCATGGGCGCCGGCACGCTGGTCGGACATTTGCTCGAATGCGGCATGCAAGTGACCGGCGGCTACTTCGCCGATCCCGGCGTCAAAGAGGTCGAGAACCTGGCGCAGTGCGGCTACCCGATCGCCGAGGTGCAGGCCGACGGCAGCGCGGTCATCACCAAGCTCGAAGGCAGCGGCGGCTGCGTCAGCACGCAAACGGTGAAGGAGCAATTGCTCTATGAGGTGCACGATCCGGCGCGTTATCTGACGCCCGATGTCACCGCCGATTTCAGCCATGTCGAGGTTCAGGCTGCCGGCGACAACCGCGTCAAGGTGTCGAACGCCTCTGGCACCGCCCGGCCCGAGACGCTGAAGGTGACGGTCGGCTTCGACGGCGGCTTCCAGGGCGAGGCCGGCGTCAGCTATGCCGGGCCGGCCGCGCAGGAGCGCGGGCAGATCGCGGCCGAAATCGTCGCCGAGCGAATGGCGCGCGTGCACGGCATCAAATCCGGTCTGCGCGTCGACCTGATCGGCGTTAATTCGCTGTTCGCGACCGCCGGCCTGCGCGCCGCCGACGCGCAGGACGTGCGGCTGCACGTGACGCTGCGCTCGCCCACGAAGGAGCACGCCGAGTTGATGCTGTGGGAAGTCGAATCGCTGCTGTGCTGCGGTCCGGCCGGCGGCGGCGGCTTTCGCGGCACCATCGTGCCATGCGTGACGACCAAATCGGTGCTGATCCCGCGCGCGCGTGTCACGCCGACATTGGACGTGCTGGTCGCATGAACGCCCCGCGCCGCAACGAACGCCGCATCGTGCGCGACATCGCGCATGCGCGCGCCGGCGACAAAGGCAACACCTCGAACGTCAATGTGTGGGCCTACGAGCCCAAGGATTTCGAGCTACTCAAGAAGACGCTCACGCCCGAGCGCATCAAGCGGACTTTCCCGCATTTGATCCGCGGGACGGTGACGCGCTACGAGTTGCCGCATCTCAACGGCCTGAATTTCGTTCTAACGGACGCGCTCGAAGGCGGCGTCAACGCTTCGCTCAATCTCAACTCGCACGGCAAGTCATGGAGTTATTTGATTTTGGGGCTGGAGCTTGAGAGCGAAGGCAATGACACGCCGTAGCCCCAATGTCCGTCATCGGCCGCCAAAGCGGCCCGGGCGCGGGCGGCGTCAAAGCCGGTTGCGTGCAATTTCTGACGGGATGGCTTTAAGCTGAACCAGCGCACGTCAACATCAAATCCGTCATCCTGAGGTGCGCGGCCAACGGGTCCGGCCAAAGGCCGGCCCGATCGTAAACTCCGCCGCGCCATCACAAGTCGGCTTTAGCCGACTTGTGCGCTTATAAATTCCAATGTCGGGTAAACCCCGACATTGGTGGATGGACGGCCAAGGTCTTTCAAAGCATTGGCCGTCGCCCACCGATCTCGGGTTTACCCGAGTTCGGATTATTAATGCGCAAGTCGGCTATAGCCGACTTGCGGTGGCCCGCGCTACGCGTGGGCGCCTCAGGATGACGGAGATAGAACGGGCGCGATCAACTTAAATCAACCACTAGCCGCCCGGTCGTAACTTGATATTATTTGCCATTGCGGAAGACCCGGTCCTTACGGGGGGCACATGCGACGACGCGCGTTCATCACGCTTATAGGCGGCGCAGCGGCGGGGTGGCCGCTTGGGGCGCGCGCGCAGCAAGACAGCTCGGTCAAACGCGTCGGCCTGATTCAGAACACCGGAGAAGACGATCCGGAAGGCAAGATCGAGCTTGCCACCCTCGTTCAAGAGCTCGGAAAGCTCGGCTGGGTGGAAGGCGCCAATATCCAGATCACCTATCGCTACGGCGGCGGCGATCCGAACCGGATGGCGCTGGCGGCGAAGGAACTGGTCGCGCTTCGGCCCGATCTGCTCTTTGCCCGAAGCACCGCGGCGGTGCACGCGCTGGTGCGGGAAACAAAGACCATTCCGATCGTGTTCGTTGCCGTTTCCGATCCGATCGGCGACGGCTTTGCCGCCAGCTTTTCGCGGCCGGGGCGAAACATCACCGGGTTCACCAACGTCGAATCTTCCGTCGCCGGCAAATGGGTCGAATTGCTGAAGGACGTCGCGCCCGGCATTACGCAAATCGAATTCATCTTCAATCCGCAAACGGCGCCGTCGCAGGGAAAGTACTATTCAAATCTGGTCGAGCACGCTGCGTCCTCACTTCGCGGTGAAAACCATAGCCCATCCCTTGCGTTCCACCGCCGACATCGAAAGCGCGTTTGACCCCTTCGCGCGCCAGCCAGGCACGGGGCTGATCGTTCTGCCCGATCCGTTTATCGTTACGAACCGGAAAGCGATCATCGATCTTGCGCTGCGCCATCGCCTGCCCGCGATCTACGCATTCCGCAATATGGCGGTGGAGGGCGGCCTGATGGCCTATGGCGTAAGTCCGGTCGACCTCTACCGGCGCGCGCCATCCTACATCGACCGCATCTTGAAGGGCGCGAATGCCGGCGAGCTGGCCATCCAGGCCCCGGTCAAATTCGATCTCATCGTCAACCTCAAAACCGCGAAGGCGATGAACCTGAAGATAGCCGAGGCCTTCCTGCTGCTCGCCGACGAGGTGATCGAGTGAAGCGGCCACGTCGGTTATGGGCACTTAGCGATACTTCGGACCCGTGCCTCGAATGGTTGGTAACGGACTAAGAGCGGAGACTGGTCCGCATCCGCGCCGAACCGCGGGGGTTTGCAAGGGACGTGGATAGCTAGCACAAAACCATTTATGCAGTATTGAACATGGCACCCGCTGATCAGAAGACCGAGATCGTCGTGCCGGCAGAAGCGCCGGAGGACTTGCCTCTGCCCTCAGATCCGAAGGTCATATTCCTTGGCGGTCTATTCATCCTTGCGCTGTTGGCGGCAGCTTATGTCGCGAGGGAGATCGTGTTGCCATTTGTCTTTGCTATCGTTCTCAAGCTCCTGTTACAGCCTGCCTTGCGTATACTGGGACGGTTGCGCGTGCCGCGGATACTCGCATCGCTACTGCTGATCCTTGCGCTATTCGGAACGATCGTCGGCTTGGGAGCAGCCGTTTCAGGCCCCGCTCGCACCTGGGCAGCCAAGCTTCCAGAGGGCATTCCACGGCTTCAGGAACGGCTGAGTTTTATGGGAGAACCCATTGATGCACTGCAACGATTTTTGCATCAGGTGGAAGATTTTGGAGAAACCGGACCATCGCCAAATGCCGCCGCGTCGGCGCAAGGGCCAACTCTTCTGTCGAAGCTATTCACGGGGACCCGGAACTTTGCCGGCGGCTTTTTCACGACAGTGCTGTTTCTTTTTTTCCTTCTCGTGTCTGGCGATATCTTCCTGCACCGCCTCGTCGAGATACTGCCGCGCTTCAGAAGCAAACGGCAGGTAGTCGATATCGCGCAGCAAATCGAAAGCGACATCTCCGCTTATCTGGTCACCATCACAATCATGAACGCGGCAGTAGGCATCGCTACGGCATTGGCGATGTGGCTTACGGGGGTGGGTGATCCAATCCTCTGGGGGACAGTGGCCTTTCTGCTGAACTATGTGCCGATCCTCGGCACCGCTTTGGGTGTGTTGATCTTTCTTCTCGCGGGTATGCTGACCCATGACATACTCTGGCAAGCGCTGCTTCCTGCGGGGCTTTACTTTGGATTTCATTTGATCGAGGGCGAGACTGTAACGCCGATGGTTCTAGCCAAACGCTTCACCCTCAATCCCGTCCTCGTCATCATCTCGCTCGTCTTCTGGTTCTGGATGTGGGGTATTCCGGGCGTGATTCTCTCTATGCCCATGTTGGCGATTACTAAGATCATCTGCGACCGTCTTCCGCCGCTGGCTGCATTTGGCCACTTTCTTGAGGGGTGACGCCAAGACGATCATTCCCAGGGCCTCTGCGTTGACGGACCTGTCGTTTCATACCAAGCGGGCGATGTCGCCCATTGGCACAAAGCGTCAATTTGGACGCGGGCCTTGAACGGTCGATATTGGAGCAACAGCGGACATCCGTTCCATTGCCGCAGACCAGATCGGCTCCAGGTAGCGCGACCTCATCGATAACGAGAATACGGCAATATTCGGCGTGAATAGTCTGGGTGATGGAACTTACTTACATGCCGGGGCGTTTTCGATTGGAGCGCCGTTTCTTCATATTGAAGTCGCGCATGTCTCAATCGGAGTACACAATGAATATTTTCTACATCATCGGCGTCGTGGTCGTCGTCCTCTTCGTCGCAGGTTTCCTCGGACTGCACGCTTGAACCAAAAACTCGACACGACATTACTCGACACGATTAGTGACGATCGGCGAAGAAATGCTCCACTAACGAGCGGACAAATGAACAGCCTTGGGAGATGTACATGGCGGACAATAGCGGAGGAATTGGTGTCATGGGTGTCCTCGTCGGTGCCCTTATTGTAATCGTGGTCGGCGCGGGGCTTCTCTTCGCGACTGGAACGATTGGGTCAAAAACATCGACGGTGAAGCTCGAACTGCCAAAGGTGACGACCGGCGTTAAGTGATTTTTAATGGAGTCGCGTCGTCGATCGAACATGATGGGAAAGGCTTGCTCCGAGCAAATTCTTCCGCGCGTACACAGTGGCTTTCCCTCTGAGCTTCCAAATGTAGTTTTGTATTTTTCGACTATTCACGTCGACAACGGATTAGATGGAACTAAATTTGGCGCGGGCACTTAGCGTTCGTGGGGTCGCCCGTGCGTTCGGTGTAGGTCATGCGCTCGCTGATCAATTCGTTGGCTATTTTCGCACTTGCCGTAGCCCTAAACGGCAACGCGCGGGCAGAGATTATTATCAAGGTCGATAAGAGCACACAGCGCATGACGGTTTTACGCGACGGTGCTGTGCTCCACAGCTGGCCGGTTTCCACTGGACGGACCGGTTTTGCAACGCCTTCGGGGTCTTACACCACCTTCCGGATGGAGGCGGATCACTATTCCAAGGAATGGGATGATGCGCCGATGCCGCACTCCATCTTTTTCACCAAGGTCGGTCACGCAATTCACGGCTCCTATAGTATCAAGAATCTCGGGACGCCCGTTAGCCATGGATGCGTGCGAATCTCACCCGCGAACGCAACAAGTTTGTTCGACCTGGTAAAGCAGGAGGGCTTGTCGAATACAAAGGTCGTGCTTACCGGCAGCGAGCAAATTGCGCTTGCGCGGCGCGGCGTGCGTGAATCGCGGGTTCAGCGTCCGCTAGATCAGAATGCCAAATATCAGCCCTATTTTTCGCGCCCCGATGTAAATTCGCAGGAAAATCTCAGGCGAAAAGTATTCAACCCCTTTACCTTGATCGAAATGGCGAATATCGGCCAGGTGATTTTGTCCCAATGGATCTTGCGAAATTTAGGCAGCAGCCACCCGGTTATGATGCTGACGAAAACTAGCGCGCAAAACCACACACGCCGGACGGCTTCCCAAAGCAGACACTGGCCGCAATACTTAAACGCCTACTCGCTCGATAATCGCATTACGCCTTATCGGTCTGGCCAAATCCACCGCCTTCATTTGAGCACGGCCGGAAATCAGGAATGGCGCCATTTGGTTATTAGCGGACATGACAAGTAGCGAAATGATATCCGACCTGGCGTTAAAACCAGATAGATGGCACGGAAAAAAGCCCGGTTTTGGCCGGGCTTTTTCATTCTCTCATTTTACAAACGTCATTTCGCGTACTTGAACTCAGGCATCGCCTTGAGCTGGGCCTTCGTTGCATTGAGCATGGCGTGATCGGGATACATTTTATCCGCATTATTGGTAACAACGCCCGCCGAACCAGTGGTGGAACGATTGTTGGTTGTATTAGAGGCAGGAGTTGTGTTTGAGGCGGTCGTGTTGCGGACCGGCTCATTCACCCACTTAAGCTGGTCGAATTTCACAGCGACCAAATGCTCGCCCATTCCGAGAAATCCACCGACGGCCAAGACGACGTCTTGAATTTTTCCATTTTGGTCGACAAGCATGTCAGAGATATCGCCGATCTTTTCATTTTGACTGTTGTAGACATTCACTCCGATAAGTTTTGAGGAACGCCACTGGCCTGGTTGTGCCATGGTGTTCACATTCATCTTTGCGTCCGACATTGTAGCGGAGTTTTGGGCCAATGCAGGCGCGCCGATTAAAGCCGCGCCCAGAAGCGCCGTAGCAAGATATTTCGTGACCATAAAATCTCTCCTGTTTTTACCCCAGTAGGCCAACGCCTGATGCTGATCCGGGTTGCTTAAGACAGAAAACTTTCTCTTTGAACCCTTTGGTACAGTCAATGAACACGGGAATTTTTTGGAACTGCTGCAGCTCCATCAAACTCAAACCCTAAGCCTCACTCGGCGCCCGCACCTGTCTAACTGAGGCTACTTACTTTCGCCTGCGCCATTTGCGCCTAATGGTGCATGAACAATGCAAGCAAAATAATGATCGGCAGCGGTACACCGAGCAGCCACAACAGCGCGCCTCGCCCAAAGCCCATGGCAACCTCCATTGAGTTGAAAAGTAAATCCGGTTCTTGCCAGTAACCAAACCGGTGAGTTGTTGCGACCCGCTACAGGATCATCAAAAGAATGATTAGACTGATCGGGACGCCCAGCAACCAGAGTAGAATTGGCATTGCATTCTCCTGCTATTTAGTACGTTGATTGACTTACTCTGCTCGGCGAAGCCGCTATTTTATTTTTCCAGATACCACTCTCTGTTTCTCAAACTGCCGCCCTCGGTAGCGGCGAGCGCGGCGGCCAAAGCGCCGGCGAGCATCGACGCAGCCAGCCAAAGCGAGAATTTAGCAACGGACTTGCGCGCCTCATCGGCGCCTGTCTTTGCTTGGGCGACGACTTGGTCCACTCGCTTCTCCGCATCGGCTTGCGGTAAGCCGGTGCGAGCCGAGACGACTTTAACAAGATATGTCCTGTCAGTTGGCGAAACAGCGCCGCCCTTGCGCAGGCTTGGAGTCATAATCCGCGTGATCTCGCCGCGGCTTGCGTTCATGTCGCTGGCATTGGCCGGAGCCGGCGCCATTGGGTCGGTGCGCAGCAAGTTGTCAACATAGACGGAATTGGGCGATGCCCTTGCCGCCGAACCGGCCGCCGGCGCGAGACCGGCGCTTGCTCCTGAGACAAGGCTGGTCGTCGCTCCGCCAAGGACTGCGGCAGTCACTACCGTGGCAAGGGCCCATACCAGAAAGCCATGCGCGGTGTCGCGGAAGTACCTTTCGTGCTCGTGCACGCTCCGCCATTGCGAGCGCATCCGGCCCGCGACATACCCGCCGATGGTCGAGGACAGCATCGCCACGACGATCAAGTAGATCCCCGCGGCGAGCGAGAATGTGGTGGCGGAGACGCCTGAATTGGCCCATGGCGAAACTACCGAAAAGCCCACGCCAATACCAAATGCCAGGAGGACCAATGTGATGGCAAGGGAGGCGGTCGCACCCGCTAAAACTGCACTCCAACTTACTGTGGATAGAGCATCTTCGACTGCGAGATTTCCGGTTTGCGTGACCATGATGCCCAGCCTCCCTGGAGGTGTAACTATTTGCGCTATGCGGAGATCAACTCCTTTATAAGAGGCAATGTTCTGGTCCAATTGCACCGGGTCTCGCGTGACACAGCGATCAAGTCCCGATACGCAAACTGTTGGACTGGTCAAAATTGAACACTTGGTAAAATTGTTTTCGATCGTTGACGCACCCGAGCGCAGGGCAACACTTCGTGCGGCGGTGATCTGGGTCACGGCAGGCGCGACTATTATTCATGCTGATCAAATAGCGTGGCCAGGTCTAAAGCCTGGCGACTGTTGCAAGAGGGCGGGCTATGTGCCCGCCCTCTTGGCGTATGGCCGTGTGCGATCACGAGGCCACCTTCAGCGCTTCATTAAGAAGCCCAGGCACCAGCCCGAACCTTTCTTTTTTGCTTATTGCGCGGTTTTTTCTTCTACCCGCACATGCAGAGACGCGTGGAAGAGTCTGACACCAAATCTGACGCAGTTTAAAGCCTACCAGATGCTTCCATACTCGTGCGCCGGATACACGGCATAGCGCCCCTCCGGCGTGGCTTGGCGGACCACCCGAGCAGGTTTGTGCTTACGGACGACCTTAACCGGCTTTTTCATATCGGCCGGTGGCTCGACGGGAGTGGCGATGATCTCAGGCTTTGAAACTTCAGCCGCCTCCGCCGGCGCCTTGTAAGGTTCTGGGAGTCCGATCCGTTGCGAAACGCTAAACGGCAATGGCACCGGAACCATCACGTTGTCTGCATAGAAAAGAAGGCCGGCAAGTACCGGCCCAACAATCAAGAAGTACAAAAATATCGGCAAACAAAGGCCCTCGTTCGCAAATTAACGCACCGCGTATGCAGAACGTTCCTCAGCGCGAAAAGCCCCCGTCTCCGCGCTAGTTTAAGTGGATGAAACTGGAAGGGTCTCCGCAAACCACGGTCCGAAACACCGGAAAGGCGCGGTAAGCTGACAAGTTGCACCCAGCCGGAACAATAGGCCCAGCGATGGAGCTTCTTCTGACGGAGCTTAATAAGAAGGAGATCACCATGACCATTCGTATTGCATTAGTAATTGCTGCCGCAGCAGTCATCGGCTGCACAATGCCGGCCGGAGCAGAAGAGGTCGGCGTTGGCGTAACGGTCGGATCTGGTCACCAAGAGCAGGATCGCGACAAGACGGTTGTGATCAAGAAGGACCACGATAGTGGCTGGCTCACGATAAGACGCGGCCCAAGGATTGAGCTTTCCGTTTCAGGTTTCAGGTCCAATTTCCAATCCCATATGAACACATGTTCAGGATACTTATCCTAGAAACTGGGAACGGATTTAGCTTACGCGCGTTTTTGGTAGCCAGCATTTTGCTGAGCAGGAGAAAACATAATGCGCAAATTTGCCATCGCTTTTGCCGCGCTCGCGGCTTTCGGAATTGCACTACCGCTCACCTCTTCGGCGAGAGCTGAAGATGCCGTCGTCATCAAGAAGGATGGCGACCATGATCGCGACATGCACCGACATCACAAGAAGATTGTGATAATCAAGCATCATCGCCATCATGACCACGATCACGATCACGACTAAATAATAATGGCCCCAGAAACGGGGCCATTATTTTTATATTTATCAAGGCGTCTCAATCGCAGACCCGCACGCGCCGAATGACGCGGTGGCCAAAGCGGTTGATAGAAGCTTGCCGCCGAATGTAGCAGCCACCACCATAAGCGTACGGGCCACCATCATAAGCGTACGGGCCGCCATCGTAAGCGTACGGGCCGCCATAGTAGCCGCCTCCGTAGTACCCGCCGCCTATTACCGCGCCTGCCGCGAGACCGCCGACAAAGCCCGGACCAAAGCCGCCGCCGCCATGGCGATGCCAATGCTGCGCTTGAGCTGAGCCTGCGGTTACGACCGCCGCTCCTGCAACAGTCAAAGCCATGACCGCTGCCAAACCGATCTTCTTCAAAGATGCACGCATATAAAAGGCTCCTGTTTGATTAAGTTAGAAGAGCAACCCCTGACGCCATTTAACGTTCCAAGTTCATGAAATCGCAGAGAGATTATGAATGCTTGTTCAGTTGGCGCCGAATTAAATGGCACAATTTGGAAACGCCCGATCCGTCTCTCAATCCATAGTGGCTTGCGCTAAGGCTGCGCCGCTCGCACATGCCGATGAGGCGATCGAATGAGGCCGCGCGTATTGGCCGCGTCGCGTCCGCTTATGCCCAACGCAGCACTATGCGTCCCTTATGCCCCAAAGCAGCACTATGATTGGAACCTTTTGGTTCTGCGCGCGTTGGGTTGTGTATTCAGCCAATCGAGTAGAGTTTGAAACGGCGCCAATCATCGCGGACGCTGTGGTAACACATCTCCGCGACGCCTCACTCTAAAGGAGGCTCCCAATGGAATTACTCTTGATTATCGTTGTGCTCTTTCTGCTCTTCGGCGGCGGAGGATACTTTGGTCGCCGTCGCGGCTACTGGTGAAGAAATTTTTTGCCTCCCGCGATGAAGTCGATGCGATCCAATCTTGACGATCCTACTCGGACCTCTTTTCTCGTAGGATCTTCTAAGCTTGAGGCCGCCTCAGTTGGGCGGCCTCTTTCGTTGTATTGACCCGTTTGAATTGAAGCGGCCCTGATTTCTCCGTCACCTGAGGGTGGCCGCGCGCAGCGCGGCCCATCGCAAGTCGGCTATAGCCGACTTGCGCACTTAACAATCCAATCCATCCAGGCCCCGATCAAATTCGATCTCGTCGTCAACCTCAAAACCGCGAAGGCGATGAACCTGAAGATATCCGAAGCCTTCCTGCTGCTCGCCGACGAAGTGATCGAACGAATGGCGGAATGTTGCGCCGACCGATCGAGCCGGCGGTCAAAAGCGGGCCTTGGCGCTGATTAGCGGTGGAGCGGGTTGTGTGACATTTTTTCACTCGCCGCCCGGAGTGATGCTGCTATAGTTTAAAGATTGCAGTGTAGTCCTCGTGGGGGAGGCTCATGCAGCGGCGCAAATTTATCGCCCTTCTTGGCAGCGTGGCGACATGGCCGTTTGCCACACGTGCGCACCAAATCCCCTTGGTCGGAGTTCTAAGCAGCCGGTCGGCCAAAGACTTGGCGAAACTCGTTGCTGCATTCCAAGACGGTCTGCGTATAAGCGGGTTTGTTGATGGGATGAACATCAAGATCGAATATAAATATGCGGATGGCGAATACGCTAAACTTCCAATGCTGGCGGCTGAGCTGATCAAGCGCCAACCGAACGTGATTGTAACGACAGGTTCGGAACCTTCCGCGCTTGCCGCGCAGGCTGCGACCTCGACTATCCCAATCGTATTCGTCATCGGCGGCGACCCGGTCAAATTCGGTCTCGTACCCAACCTCAATAGACCGCCGGGAAACATCACCGGTGTCAGCGCATCGAGTTCTGTCTTGGTTTCAAAGCGCCTGGAGTTGCTTCACGAATTGCTTCCGCAAGTCCGCGCGATTGCGTTCCTCGCAAACCCAAAAGAGCCCTAACGCTGAGATTGACACAACGAACGCGCGCGAGGCAGCGCGAAAGCTTGGCCTTGAATTACAGGTCCTGAGTGCCTCGGCCGAGGGTGACTTGGTGTCGGCTTTCACGGAAGCCAGAGACAGGAAGCTCGGCGGCCTAAGTGTGAACCTCGATCCGTTCTTCGGCACCGTTCGCAACAAGATTTTTGCACTGGCAGCCCTGTACCGTATCCCGACAATTTATTTCTATGGCTACTATGCGAGAGAGGGCGGGTTGATCGCATATGGGCCGGACCTTGCCGACAGTTACCATCAGGCCGGAATTTATGCGGCCAAGATAGTACGCGGGACAAAACCGGCGGAGCTTCCCGTTATGCAACCCGTAAAATTCGAGCTTGTCATAAATCTCAAAGCCGCCAAGGCACTCGGCCTCGCAGTTCCGACGACGTTGCTCGTGCGCGCTGACGAGGTGATCGAGTGATGGGCGGGTGCGTAACGAAAAAGGGCCCCATGACGGGGCCTTTTCTGAGAGTTTGGGCTGACCGCCCGCATCAGAACCGATAGTTCACGCCGAAGCGCCCAATCTCCGCCGTGGTCTTTACGCTGACGAGGTGGCGCAGAGTAAAGGCTGGGAGGGCATCGATTGTCTTGCTCCCAAGGTCGATGTGCAGATACTCGGCCTTGACGGACCAGTGTTGCGTAATCGCGTATTCGATGCCGCCGCCGACCGTCCACCCGGTAGCCGTAGCCGAGCCGGTGGCAGAATTGGTGGGCTGAAAGTCGTCCGCCGTGTAGCGCACGTGGCCCCAGGCAAAACCACCCGTGACGTAGGGCAGCCAAGAACATCGTCTCCCCGCCGCGAGTAACCCGAAGTTTACGCCGGACATCCGCACTCGGACGCCGATGCGATTGCGCTTGCCGCTCCAATTCGCCGCTATCGCCACGATCGGATCGGCGATCTGAACTATGCGCCGATAGCCCGAAATAGCGGCATTTTCAATGCGGCCGCCGCGGTTTCGTATTCAGTTATGGGCGGCAACGGCGGATATAATCCGCTCTCTTTTGCCGCCGGTGCTGCGCGGCAATTGCTCAATGGGGATGAGGCTTCAAATCGATGGGGCCGCCCAGGAGCGTTGCGAAGTGATCGACCAGAATATCCTTGTTGGGACTTGCCGGGCTTGCGTGGCCTGAAACAAACGAAGCTTCGATTTTTTCCACGCCGGACTGCCGGATTTGGAATATGTGCGTTGGAAATTGCTGCCATAGACGCGGCGTAATGACCGCATCGTCCCAGAGACGGCCGCCGTCGCGGGCAACAAGCGCATTACGGCTTCGTCCTGTTACCCGCTGCAATTTCCGAAGCGCCCGGCCGGAGGCATTTGGTTGCCCCGAGAGAGTGGCATAATCGCCGATCTCGTAACGGATGAATGGGGTGGCATAGTTGTAGAGGCTGGTGAGAATTACCCGCCCGTTCTCGCCCGGTCCGACCGGCCTGTCCTGCGCGTCCACAATCTCGACAAGAACCGTTTCCTCGCAGATCTCGTATTCGTCCTCCGCTTCCGATTGCAGCGCGATGCATCCCATTTCAGCGCAGGCGTAAATTCGCAGGATGTCGCATCCCAAGGTCTTGCGGACGTCGGCCGCCGTGTCAGCCGAAACCAACTCGCTGATTCCAACAATAGCTTGCAGGCCGAGCTCGGCGGCGCCGTCGGCTTTCAGTGCCGTCGCAATATCGTGGGCGATCGACGGGAATGTGAGCAAATATTTTGGCCGGCGCCGGACCAGCCACTCGATCATATCCGCAACCGGCGTCCGAAAATCCAGCGTGTAATGCGGGGCGGATTGGGCCAAGCACCAGGACGGTTCGGTAATCCCTTCCGGATAAGTGCGGCGCCCGGAGCTATAGAATCGGATGCTTGCCAGCGGCGAATGCAAATCAAGTCCATGCCAACGATAAAGCCGGTGCATCATGACTTCGGCGGCAAATCTCGCGATATCGCACGTGCGAAATTTCAGGCCCGCTCCGGTCGTGCCGGACGTTTGTCTCGCAGTTATCGTCCCCACCTCGCTCGCCTCATTGACAGGATTGATCCGGTCAATCTCGGTCGCGAGATCGCGGCGCGTCAGAATAGGTATGTCGCTCCAACATTTGAGGTCCGGCTCGTCGCCGGCGTGGAAAAGCGGCTTCAGGCGCTCGGCGTAAAACGGCGAATTTTTGAAGGCGAAAGAAACGAGCCGCTGCAAGAGCGAGGCCTGATAGGTTTCCAATCTTGCTCGCGGCAGGGCTTCCGTTTGCTCCAAGACGGCAGCAAACCGGTTAAAAGCTTCCTGGCTGAAGATCGCGGCCATTTTCCAAATCCTTCAATCGGTTAACGGCTGCACACGGTTCGCAGGCCGTGTTGTAGAAAAGTCACGCGAACGGCATATCCCCATGTTCTTCAACATCCAGCCCTCCCGCTGTGGAAAAATGGACTAGTATGCCGGCAATTGTATCCTGTAGTTAAAGCAATATCCTTCGGTATAGGGGGCTCATTATGTCTACGCGTGCGCGGTTACTTTCGACAACCATCCTCACCAGCGTCGGCGCGATCTTCATTTCCACGATTTCCGCATCGGCGGCCGACATGCCCACGAAGGCGCCGCTCATCGCGCCTACGCCCGCACCCGCGGTTGACGGCTTGAACTGGAAGTTCGGTGCCCTTGGCGGCTCCCTTGCCGACCGCGCCCTGGGCGGCGGGCAGGGATCGGTTACGATTCCGTTGGATGGCCAATACGGGCTTCAGCTTGACGGCGCGGCGGGAAGCTTTGACAGCCGGTTTTTTGGCGCCGGCGCCGCGCATCTGTTCTGGCGCGACCCGTCGCGCGGTCTCATCGGAGTCTATGCCTCCCACACGCATTGGGATGAGATCGGCGGACTTCATGTCACGCAATTTGCCGGGGAGGGCGAGGCTTACCTGGGCCGGTTTACGCTGCAAGGCATTGCGGGCATCGAATTCGGCAACTCACAAACTGCTATTACCGGCATCAATACCTTCGATACCTACGATATCGAGACGCGCTTCTTCGATAAGGTCAACCTGGCCTACTACGTTACCGACGACGCGAAGGTATTCGTCGGCCACCGCTATCTCGGCGGCAAGAATGCGCTCGCGCTTGGCGGCGAAGTGGCTTTGCCATCGAGCGGCCCCATGAAGTTCGCGGCGTTTGTCGAAGGCCGCGCCGGCGAAGGCGATTTCCATGGCATATGGGGCGGCATCAGAGGCTATTGGGGCCAAAGCTCGAAAAGCCTGATGCAGCGCCACAGGCAGGACGATCCCAACAATTGGTTGCCGGAGACGCTGTTCAGCATCACCAATTCGCTGACGCAAGGCACGGTCACCACAATACCGGATGGCGACGCTGATGCTGATGGCGTATTATAACCGACCAACAGCATCCGACATTGAAGACGCCGGCATTGTGCTTCCTCGAACATAAGATGCTTGGTTGGGCGAATGCCATCGGCCGAACCGTGCGTATTTGAATTCGGTCAATTCGGCATCACCGATTGGAAGTCTCCGGACAACGGGCTGGTGAGCGACGGCGCTTTGCAAATTGTCGGTCCGTGTAAGATCGATATAAGCAAAGGGAAGAATGTCATTGAAATCGGCGCCGATCGCGGCGCCGGCATCGAGTGGCGGTTTGCACCCGCGCAGCACATCGGCGCGCTCACTCCGCAGCTGCTTTACCGTGGCCGAAACCGGGCTCTGTCCAATTCATTCTTGTCGGTGTTGCCGCGCGATTTGACGGGCATGATCGCCGACGCCGACATTGTCGCTCGCATGTTCACGCCTGACGCGCGCCATCCCAAGATGGGCCATGTTTACCAAGGGTGGGTCGTCGCGCGTTTGACGGACCGGGGGCCACCTAGCTTTTACCTGGCGGCGATCTATCGAAATCGCGAAAATTCCTCCGATATTGTCAGTATCTGGCGGGTCGTCGGA
Source organism: uncultured Alphaproteobacteria bacterium (assembly GCA_963709015.1). GTDB lineage: Bacteria > Pseudomonadota > Alphaproteobacteria > Rhizobiales > Xanthobacteraceae > Pseudolabrys. The sequence continues at coordinate 57,757 of CAVPUU010000005.1, forward strand.
AATTCCCGCGTAGAATTTGCCGCGACGCGGCTTGGAAACAGAATCGACTGGAGCAAGCCTTGGCATTGCCGTTTCAATATTATGGGCCGCACGCTAAAAGCAAAATGGTGGAGCTGCGATGCGATCGAGCCGGACAATTGGGATTTGCAAGCGACAGATGATGCCGATGACGCTCTCGTGCGCCCCGGTATGATTGGATTTGCATCCACCGTGCATGGCGAAATTATCGACAATATTTGGGGCCTGGACTGGTACGCGTGGTCGTCTGACGCCAGTACCCCCGCTCCAATTTATCCGGTTGAGATTGCCGGCTAGCGCATGATCCCGAAAAAGCCTGCCCCGGACTTGATCCGGGGGTGGAAACCGGTTTTTGGATAAGATCATGCGCAAACAAAATGTTAGGGAAGCAAAGTGATTTACTCTAATCGCCGCGAAGAGGCGCAGCGGCGGCTGTTGCCGCCGTCCACACCTTTCCGCGCTCGACGCCGCCGCCCGGGACAACTTCGCCCGCCGCCCTGCGCCGAGCACATGGCGCGGGGGAAACCGAAAGAACATCGACCTCGGCGCGAACAAGCGGCAGTTCTGCGCCGGACATCCACACTCCTTCGCAGACCTCGGCAAGCTCTTCGCACCGGCCCGGCGCAGCGGCTGCAAACCCGCCGTGCCCTGCGCCGAACACATGCCACAGACGCATGCCCGTAATAGGAATTGTTTCACATGAAACACGCCCGCGCGCTCTATTTTTGTCAATCTTTAGCGCCTATATTCAGGAGTGCCGGAGCAATCCGGCTATGGCGATAAACGGCCGTCGTAATAAACCTTTCGGACCCGGGGGCAGTACCCGGCGCCTCCACCCAAGCCCGGCAAGCCTTTTCGTTAAGAGAGAACGGGTTTCGGCGGGGGCGAAATAGGATCGACGAGGGCGTAAAGGGCGGACTTTTGCTCGGCATGGTACCGCCGTTATCGGGCCGTCTCATAGTTGCAAACGACAACTATGCTCCGGTTGCTCAGGCCGCGTAAGCGGTTTGAAAGACCGAACTGAAGCCCTGGCGGGTTAAGCTCCGTCAGGCGGGGTCCGGAGGCACCTGGCAACAGAAGCCTCCACTTTCCTCAGCGAACGGCCATTTATGACACCCTGCCGGCATGGGGATAGCGCCCGCCAGGGCCGCCGCGCTAGCATCGGCCCGAATCCTTATGCCAAAGCCGCAAACCCGCATGACCGACCATTTCCGCTACGATCTCCTGACCCAGCAGGCGCTGCGCGGCGTCGTGCGCAACGTGCTTGCCGAAGCCGCCAAGAAGAAAGGCCTGCCGGGCGACCATCATTTCTACATCTCCTTCGATACCACCGCCGAAGGCGTGCGGATGTCGGAACGGCTGCGCGTGCAATATCCCGAGCAGATGACCATCATTTTGCAGCACCAGTTCTGGGATCTCTCGGTGAACGAGCGCGGCTTCGAGGTCGGCCTGTCGTTCGGCGGCATTCCGGAAAAGCTCGGCATCCCGTTCGAGGCGGTCACCGGCTTCTTCGATCCGTCGGTGCAGTTCGGCCTGCAATTCGAGGAAGTCACCGAGGGCGAGGAACGCCAATCGCCCGCCAATGCGCAGGATAAGCCGGTCAAGAAGAAGCGCATGACGCCGCCTGTGCCGGCCGTCGCGGCGCCCACGCCGGCGGTTGCCGCACCGAAAATGGCGGCGGCAGTCGAGACGAAGCCGGACAAGCCCGACAAGCCGGGAAGCGGCGCCCAGGTGGTCGCGCTCGACCGGTTTCGCAAGAAGAAATAGCGCAACCGCCGTCCTTTCGCGGGCGCGGCCACCGGCTTACATTCGGGCATGGCCAAAAAATCCGGCAAAAGCCGTCCCAGAACGCGGGTCGAAAGCGACGCCTTCGGCCCGCTCGCTATCCCGGCCGACAAGCTCTGGGGCGCGCAGACCGAGCGCTCGCTGCATAATTTCCGCATCGGCACCGAGCGCATGCCGACGGAAATCGTGCGCGCGCTCGGGCTGATCAAGCGCGCCGCGGCGGAAGTCAATCGCGACCTCGGCTCGCTCGATGCCCGCCGCGCCAAGGCAATCGTCGCGGTGGCGCAGGACATCGCCGACGGCAGACTGGACGACCATTTCCCGTTGCTGGTCTGGCAGACCGGCTCCGGCACCCAGACCAACATGAACGTCAACGAGGTGATCGCCAACGCCGCCAATGTCGCGCTCGGCGGCGAACTCGGCGCCAAAAAGCCGGTGCACCCGAACGATCACGTCAACATGAGCCAGTCGTCCAACGACTCAATTCCGACCGCCATGCATATCGCCGCGGCGCTTGAGATCGACCGGCATTTGCTGCCGGCGCTGGCGCACCTGCACGCCGCGCTCGACAAGAAGGCCAAGGAATTCGCCAAGATCGTCAAGATCGGCCGCACCCACACGATGGACGCGACCCCGCTTACCCTGGGCCAGGAATTTTCCGGTTACGCGAGCCAAGTGAAATCGTCGATCGCGCGCCTCGCTGGCGCGAGCCGCGAACTTTACCCCCTCGCCCAAGGCGGCACCGCCGTCGGCACCGGCTTGAATTCCAAGCCGCAATTCGCCAAGGCCTTCGCGCGCCGCATCGCTCGGCTCACCCAACTCCCGTTTTCCAGCGCGCCGAACAAATTCGAGCACATGGCCGGCCACGACGCCTATGTGTTCGTGCACGGTGCGCTTTCCGCAGCCGCCGCCGCGCTGTTCAAAATCGCCAACGATATCCGCCTGCTCGGCTCCGGTCCGCGTTCGGGCTTAGGCGAATTGATCCTGCCGTCGAACGAGCTTGGCTCCTCGATCATGCCGGGCAAGACCAACCCGACCCAGAGCGAGGCGCTGACCATGGTGTGCTGCCAGGTTTTCGGCAATCAGACCGCCATCATGGTTGCCGGCAGCCAGGGCCATTTCGAGCTCAACGTCTACAAGCCGGTGCTGGCTTATTGCATGCTGCAATCGATCCGCCTGCTAAGCGACGCCGCGCAATCCTTCACCGATAATTGCGTGGCCGGCATCAAAGCCGACAAGGCGCGCATCGCGGAACTGATGCAGCGCTCGCTGATGCTGGTCACCGCGCTGTCGCCCAAGATCGGCTACGACAAGGCCGCGCAGGTTGCGAAAGCCGCGCACGCCAATGGCACCACCTTGCGCGAGGAGGCACTGCGGCTCGGCTTTGTCAGCGGGCCCGAGTTCGACCGGCTGGTGCGTCCCGAAAAAATGACGCGTCCGCGTTAAGTCATATGCTGGTGTCGCGATTCGAAGTTCGCCCGAATTCTCAGCTTGTTCCGAAGCGAACTTCCGAATCAAAGCGATACTGGCAACTCTAATGATTTTAGTGCCCTTCTGAACCCGAAGTTCGCAAAAGTGCTTGCTGAGCAATAGTGCGAACTTCGGGTTCGGGACACTAGGCCGTGTACTCATAAATCAGGACTGAAAACGCGGCGCGCTGAATGTCCGCTTCGCTCCGAAAGCGACCGAATTACTGCGTCGCCGCGAAACGTCGCT
>CAVPUU010000006.1:0-41307 GCA_963709015.1 uncultured Alphaproteobacteria bacterium
AAGTCATATGCTGGTGTCGCGATTCGGAAGTTCGCCCGAATTCTCAGCTTGTTCCGAAGCGAACTTCCGAATCAAAGCGATACTGGCAATTTTATAATTCTCGTGTCCCTTTGAACCCGAAGTTCGCAAAAGTGCTTGCTGAGCAATAGTGCGAACTTCGGGTTCGGGACCCTAGGCCGTGTACTCATAAATCGGGGATTGTAAACGCGGCGCGCTGAATGTCCGCTTCGCTCCGAAAGCGACCGAATTACTGCGTCGCCGCGAAACGTCGCTTAGGGCCAACAACAAACTCATGCACCGCAGCAAAACGACAGCCCTTCATATCTATCGGGTGGAGCGGCTTCGACTTCTCGGCTACCATTATCAAAGCGGAACAACAAAAAATAACCGGCCGGGACGAAGAGCAAAGTCAACAAGGATGCCACGGCAAGACCCGACATCATAAGCACCGCCATGGGCTGCCAAAGCGCGCCACCGGCGATTGCCATCGGCGCCAAGCCAAGAACCGTTGTCGCCGAAGTCAGCAAGATCGGACGCAAGCGCTTCTGCGAAGCGACGGCAATTGCCTCGCGTATCGCCAAGCGCGACCTTTCGACATCGATCTGATCGATAAGCACTATGGCATTGTTGATAATGATGCCCGCGAGACTGATGATGCCGAGCGTGCCAAAGAACGACAGGGGCTGCCCGGTTGCTATCAGGCCAAAGGGAATGCCGACGAGAATCAGCGGTATAGTCATGAAGGTCAGTAAAGTCCGACGGAAAGAATTAAACTGGAGAATAATTGCAATCACCATCACAGCTAGGGCGGCTGGAATACCCGCGGCAAGTTTACCGTTGGTCTCCACGCTCTTTTAAATCTCTCCGCCGATGTCGATGTGATATCCCCCGGACAGGTCCAATGCCTGTAACCTGGGCTGAATAAAATTCAGCAAATCGCCCGCGGTCAAAGAGGCGCTTCGGCCACTGACAGTAATAGTCCTCTCCTGATTTTTTCGACGTATCCGCGAGAAGTCGTAACCTGTTCTCAATGTGGCGATTTGCGCAAGCGGGATCAGCGCGCCGTTTTTAGCGAAGGTTGCGCTGGTGAGGCCTTCGAGGCTCTGATAGGTGGCCGCGGCGGCGCGCAGCGTAATAGGAATGGTATTATCGCCTTCTCGGTAGACCGAGACTGCGGATCCGCTGAAATAGGTCCTAAGCATCTGGGTAATCTCTTCCGATGTTATTCCCAGCTGGCGGACCCGATCCTGATTGATATCTATGACGACCTTGAGAACTTTGTTGCCCCAGTCATCGTCATTGTCCCGAATGTCCGGCGCAGCCTGAAACAACGACCGGACCTGCGCGCCCAGCGCAAGAAGACGATCTGCATCAGGTCCCGAAATTTCGACGTCGACGATGCCCGCTTCGACTGAGCCCATTGCGAGCCGTTTGATTTTAAAGCGCGCTTCGGGATGATTTTCATAAAGATATTTCCATGCGCGCTCGGCAGCGCGAATTGCGCCTTGATAGTCCTTTGTGTTGACCAGGAAAAACGCTGACGCAGGATCGGGCGGTACTGGCGTCAGCGTTAGATAAAATCGAGGCCCGCCATCTCCGATGTAGAGAATATTGCTGACGATCTCTGAATTTTGTTTTGGATCGGACAGCCACCTGGAAATTTCCAACGCTCTTGTCTCGGTTTGCGAGATATCGGTCCCATCCGGCATATTCATGTAGATCAGGAACTGATTGCGTTCGCTGAGCGGAAACATCTGCTTGGGCAGCCATTTGAACTGCGTCACCGCAAGCGCCACAAGTGCGAAGCATATGCATGCCACGACTATCGCGAAACGAATTGTAACGCCCAATATGGAAGCATAGAGCGCCTGTGCGGACGTGCTCGAACTGGTCCCCTGTTGTGGCCGATGGCTTTGGCCAAGGAACCAGACCGTTAAGGCGGGGAGGATGTAAAGTGCGGCAATCCAGGAACCGGTGAGCGTAAGAGCAACCACGGCCGCAAGCGAAAATGCGTATTCGCCGGAGGCCCCCGACAACAAGAATAGCGGCAGGAAAGCCGCGACAGTCGTGACCGAAGATACCAACAGCGGAAAAGCGTATTGTTCTCCGGCTGCTACCGCGGCGTCATTGGCCGGCACACCGTTATCGACCCGGCTCATTATGTCTTCCACCAGGACGACGCCGTTGTCGACCAAAAGGCCCAGTGCAATGATAATTGCGGCGATTGACACCTGCTCGATCGCGATGCCGAGCACGCGCATGCCGATGACTGCGAACATTGTGGCAAACGGAACGATCATCGCCGCAACGAGCCCCGCGCGCAGACCGAGGAACACAATTACCAGGGCACCGACTACGACGAAGGTTTGTGCCACATTTGAAAGTGCGGAGTTGACAGAAGTCCGCACCTGTTCCGCTTGGTAGGTCGCGAAGTCGACCACGTAACCGATAGGCAGGCCTGCCTCGTAATTGCGCGCCGCCGCGCGAAGCCGCTCTCCAAGTTGCGTGACGTCCTGGTCTGGCTGCATTACGACGCTAAGGACGACGGCCGGACGCCCATTGAAATAAATGGGCTTAACCTTGGGCGAGACATAACCGCGTCGAACCGTCACCAGGTCGGCGAGCCGAACCAGGCTATCGGTCGTTCCGACCCGCGTCAGCATTGTCTCGATAGCTCGCACATTCGGAAAATCGCCGGATGTCTCCAGCAATATACGCGTACCATCCGCATCGATGTTGCCGGACGGCAAAATGACGTTTTGCGCTTGAAGGTCTTTGACTAGTGCATTCAATTGAACGCCCACCGAAGCAAGCTTTCGGGTATCGATTTCCAACCAAACTCGTTCGCCCTGGACCCCCAGAAGGTCTACCTTGGCGATCCCTGGAAGCTGGTAAAGCTTTTTGCGGAAGTCTTCTGCCACATCCTTCATGTCGCGAAACGAAAACCCCTCGGCTGTAATTGCAATGGTGGCAATCGCAACGTCGCCGAAGTCGCTGTTGACAAATGGGCCGAGGGTGCCGTCGGGCAATTCGACCTTAACGTCGTCCATCTTGTCACGCAGTCGCTGCCACGTCGCGTTGACATTGCCGACCTCGTCCTTCAAGTCGACGTAAACAACGAGCGATCCCTCCGTGACCAAGGTGCGAACGTCCTTGACTTCGGCAAGCTCCCGAATCCGTCGCTCTATCGGGACGGCGACGAGATTCTCCATCCGTTCGGGCGCCATTCCTGGAAACTGCGCCGATACGACGGCGGTACGAATCACAACAACCGGGTCTTCGCGCTTGGGAAAATTCGGATATAGCGCGAGGCCGAAAACGAGCAGCCCGGCCATGACCGTGATTGTAAATCGCGAGCGTTCGAGGCCGAACCGTGTCAGAAAACTCACCGGGGCTTACTCCTGCACCGGCAGAAGCTTTACCTTCTGACCATCGACCAGATAGGACACACCGGCTGACGCAACCAGATCGCCCGCTTCAAGGCCGCTGGTGACGACCAAGTCATTGCCGCGGATGCCGCCGACCATAATCTCGCGCTTTTTAACGGTCGAGTTGGCGCTATCATAGACGAACACCGTGGCGACCCGCTGCAACTCCTTGCCGCCTTCCGGCACCAGCACGGTGAGCGGCAACAAAAACCCGTTGCCGCCGCCGATCAACGGCTCCTCAAGCGCGACTTCGACCGACATGCCGGCATTCAATCCGGCGGCATTTTTTTCGAGCCTAACTACGACCGGGAATGCCGATACTTGTTCAGCCTTCGAGCCGAGTTCATTGATGGCGCCTTTGAGCGACAAATTCGGGAGGTCGGCGACCGTAATATCAACTTGCTGTCCAATTTTCAGGCTCTGGAAGGTCACTGCCGGTACCAGGAACGAGGTTTCAAAACGGTCGTCGCTGTACAGCGTCACAATCGGTTGTCCCGCCGCGACTTGCGCGAACGATTTGACCTCGACGCGGGCGATGGTTCCCGGGAATGGGGCGAGAAGTTTGCTGCGATCGAGGTTGTGATTGGCCAGTTCGAGCTGCCGACGCGCTTGATCAAGTTGAGCTTGAGCAGTGATAAGATTGGCTTTCGACTGATCGAACGCGGCTTGCGTGGCAACACCCCGCTTCAGAAGTTCTTGTCTGCGTTGGAAGTCGGCCTCCGCATTATCAACTGTCGCTTGAGCCTGTTGCACGCCGGCGTTTGCCTGATCGACTTCATTCTGCAGTGAGCGCGGATCTATTTCCGCCAGCATATCTCCCAATTGAACCTTTTGACCAACCTGCAGATTGACCGCTTTGAGTTGCCCGGAAATCTCAAACGACAATAGGCTAACGTCGGCGGGCTGAAGAATACTCGGGAATCGGCGAACGCGACTTTCGGCTCGCGCGGCCACCTTGTAGGCGCGCAGGCCTCGAACTAAATGTTCGTTCGCTGCTTCCTTTTTTTCACTGCAATTTTCTAGTCCAAACCCAAGTAGCAAACAGATCAACAACCCTAACACCAGTTGATATGCTTTCACTGTCTCGCTCCCCAGTGGGGTGGCCTCGATTTCGAGGGATTACCTCTGCCTCTCGACCGCCTCAATTTTTTGACACGAGGCTTTTCTTCGTCGCTCCGATCTCTGCAAGCATTTTCGGCAGCACCGCCTTGAGCTCAGCGAAATTTGCGAACAGGTCTGTTGTGGAAACCAGGTCGGGGATAACGTGGATCGCCTCTAGAATGTCGCGCGGTGCAACTGGCAGCCCGACCAGGACAATGCGCATCCCTGATGACTTGAGATCCACGAGCACGTCCTGCAGGGCGTAGGCACCGGACTGGTCCATTAGAGACACGCGGTCCATTCGAAGAATAAGCAATCGTCCACCAGCCGCACGCGCGGCGATGTTGAGAAAGCCGCGCGCGAAGCCGAAGAACAGCGGCCCCTCGACATGTTTGACGAGCAGGCGATCGCGATATTCGGCGGGAATGTCGATCTCGTCGGCCCAGGGCTCGTCGGCCAGCGGCGAGATTGCGGTCTCGCGTTCAGAAATGTCAGCCACTTTCTTCATGAAAATGAAGGACGCGATGACGAGGCCCGCGGCGACCGCGACGATCAATCCCGAAAAGACGGTAAGGCCTAGTACAATAAGAAGCACGGCCGCGTCCGAACGCGGCACTTTGCCTATATGCGAAAGTCCCCGGAAGTCGATGCAACCCAGGCCGGCACCGACAAGTATGCCGGCCAACACGGCGTTCGGGATATACTGTACAAGGCTGGAGAGCCCAAGCAGCACGGCAAGCAAGAATAGACCGTGGATCACGCCAGAAAGCCGAGTTTTGCCGCCAGCTTCGATGTTTACGATGCTCCGAATACTGGCGCCGGCGCCCGGAAGGCCCCCGACCAAGGCTGCCCCCATGTTCCCTATCCCCTGACCGATCAGTTCTCGGTTGCTGTCGTGATGGGACTTGGTGAGGCTGTCGGCGAGCAACGCGCTGAGCAGCGTGTCGATTGCGCCAAGCGCGGCAAGCTGAATTGCCGCGGACACGACGAGGCCGGCTTGGTCGAGCGTCATGTCCGGAATGACCAATGCCGGCAGGCCAGCGGGAATGACACCGATCCGTGGCGCGTTTACGCCGAACGCAACCGAGCCTGCGGTTACAACAACGAGCGCTATTAGCGAGGCTGGTACTTTGCGCGTGAACCACGGCAGGATTTGAATAATCGCGAGCGTGATCGCGCCCAATAATGCCACGGGCCATGCGATGCCGCCCGGCAGCATGGGCAAGCTGCGCAGGATTTTGACGGCGTCGGAGGATGGCGCCTCAGCGCCAACAATGGGATAGAGCTGCTGGATTATGATGATGATACCGATTCCGCTCATGAAACCGGAGATCACCGGATAGGGCACATAGCGGATAAAGCCGCCGAGGCGTAGCACGCCCAACAGCACCTGCAGGGCGCCGGCCAAGAGGAAAGCAGTCACAACGACCGCGAGGCTTACCTTGCCGGACGGCAACATGGTCGCCGCGACGACCGTTGCCGCGACCAGCGTCATTGGGTTGGTGGGGCCGGTCACCAACAGCGGAGTGCCGCCGAATATGGCGGCCAGGATCCCTGCGGCGATAGCGCCGTAAAGGCCTGCTTCGGGGCCGAGCCCGGAAATGGCGCCGAAGGCGAGGCAGAGCGGCAGCGCCACGATGCCCGCTGATATCCCTCCGAACACGTCACCGCGGGAAGGGATAAGAGAGCGAAGCATGGGAGCAGCCTTGCGCTTTTACATCCGGCCGTGTCAGCGGTCCGGCGAGTAGGGCAGAGCCGACTTGTGCACGCAAAGACGCAGTTTGCCATCGCGGCAGAAGCGGAACACAAACGTCTTGTCCACCATAACTTCGTCACCGGCGGCGTTCTGTAGATAGACGTTGCCCATGGTGATCGCGATCCCACCATGGATCTGGATGCCGTTCTCAGCAGCGTTGTTATCGTACCAGACTTTGACCCAGCGCTTAAGTGCAAAGCCCGTGTCCTCCGGGAAGTCCGGATCGCCGCCCACGAAGTATGAAATCGCACCCCGCCTGGTACTGCGGAAAGTATTCTTGCCAAAGGCCAGTGTCGGTTTGAAGAAGACCGTGCCCTCCGCATAATCATAAAGCGCGTCGACCAGATCGCAGGCCGCGGCGCGAACGTCACCCCCTTCCGCAGCCACAGCGCCGATGTGCACCAAGCCGTCGCACCAAGCCTGCTGCGCGGCATTGACCATTTGTTCGCTGATTGGGCTTGCGTCCATTTCGGACGACCTTGTCGTTAGGCCCTCCTCTGCAAAATCGAAGCAAAGCGTTCATAAGTTATAGCAGACAATTTTTCTCGGCGGAACGTCCACCAATTCCCATTTCAGGCAGAAATCGCGCGGGTACGGTTGCACGCCTTGCAAAGAAGCCGCCTTGGACCGTCAGAAGAAGGTCGTTGCAGCCTGCCAACAATAACGGGAGCCGCATGCTACGATGCATCGTTGATGTCGCACATGGGTCACTTTCGACCGGGACGAGACCAGCAGCAGGTGCCGCCATGTCCGCTGTGCCCAGAAAGCGGAAGTAAAACAGGCCATCGGCATCTGGCATGAGGGGCCAACGTCCCACCAAGATGCAATCGCAACGACCCAATCTGCCTCAGCCCGTATCTCTACCGTGCCCGGAATTTGGTCGAGCGGTTCTTCAACAAGATTAGGAAGTGTCGTCGGGTCGCAACTCGTTACGACAAGCTCACGGCGAACTACCTCGTCTTCATCCAGCTTGCATCAATACGCCTTTGGCTGCGCGTTAATGAGTCCACGCCCTAGTCAAAGAATGTATTGCGACGCCGCCGCTGGCGGCATCACGTTACTATACTACCGCGCGCCATCGTCGAACGCGCGGCATTACGATTACCGAAAAAGGTATCTGGTGCCAATTTGTATAAAGTTCATGAGTATTTATTTGGAGCGGTGCAATATCCATTTGCGGCATCGTGAAATGTGCAAAAAATTGGACGGCCAATATTAGTCGTGTGCACTATCGGGCAATCACGATCTCTTGCCGTCAACTAACAGTATATTGAATTGCCAGCATCATTTCCTTCGGCATAATAACCTGACCCTATGGACCGCATGCTTTAAGTGACCAAGCGGTCGCATGAGGGACACCGGAAGCCGAAGTATCGGGTTACCATCGAGGCGCGACATGGCCGAATTGGTCAATCTTCAACTCGCCCGCAAGCGAGCCAAGCAACGGCAAGACGACCGGCGCGCCGACGCCAACCGTCTCGCCTTTGGCCAGCCCAAGCACGGGCGCAAGCTTGACGCCGCGCGACAAGCGAAAGGCCGCCGCGACCTCGACCAGCACCGGATCGACAAGGGAGACGGCCAATGAAATCTCCGGTTGTCAAACGTTCGATCGTGATCGCCGGGCACAAGACCAGCGTCAGTCTGGAAGACGCCTTTTGGAAATCCTTGAAGGAAATTGCCGGCGGCCGCGACATAACGCTGTCCGACCTGGTGGCCTCCATCGACACCGATCGTCACCACGGCAATCTGTCGTCGGCGATCCGCCTGTTCGTGCTCGATTATTACCGCGCGCTGACCGGCGAGCGCCGTTCCGGCGGCGCATCGCGCGAGCGCGCGGCTTCAGTTCTGCGAGCCGACTGACGCCGCAGGCTGCCGCCTACGGCCCGGCGCCGGTAGCGGTTCGATATTGACGGGCGCCGGCAAGACGGGCGCCATATCGCTCTTTGGTTGCGGCGCCGGCGGATTGGCGCGCCGTTGCGTGTTCTCGATGTCGCGCAATTGCTTGGCCTGGATTTCGACCGCCCGCAACGTCAGCCATCCGGTCAGCGCGGAGACGTCGATGCTGCGCGAAGGCGCCGCCAGCGGGCCCTTCAGCGCCAGGTAGATATCGGGCCGCGCTCCGGCGGCCTCCCGCACGCCGGCGAGGATCAGCCGTCCATCGATCGTGCCGTTGGTGAGATCGAGAGTACCGGCGAGCGACAGCGCGGCGTCCTTGGCGTCGGCGGTGACGTTGCCCAGCCGCATCTGTCCGGCGCTCACCGCGATTGCGCCGTCGGCGTGCTTGACCGCAAGCTGACCGCTGTCCAAGGCCTTGCCCACGACGTCCGAGATGCGCACGGCATCAATTGCCAGTCCCCGATCCACCGCGCGGGTGACGGCGTCGAAGGCGCGCGGATCGAGGCCGGCAAATTGCGCGTCGCTAAGCGCGATCTTGCCGGACCCTTGCAGCGAGCCGATCAGCGCGACCGGGCTCAGACCGGCGCCTGTGACGTCCGCGGAAAACGCGAGCGAGCCGGTGACCGCTGGCCGCGCGCCGGACGGCAGCAGGCTCGCGGCATCGGCGCCGGTGAGCGCAATCTTGCCCTGCACGTTCACGCCGTCGTCGGCGGAGCGGAACGAAAGCCGGCCGGCCAGTCGTCCGCCGCCGACCGCGCCGGTCACGTCATCGAGGGCGAACGCGTCCTTATCGAAGCGCAAAGTGGCGCGAAATTCGCGCGCCGTCAGCCGCGGCAGCAGATCGACACGGTGCGCCTTGAGCGCGATCTGGCCGCCATAGTCGCCGAAGATGCCGCCGGAAAACGGCTCGCTCGACCAGGCCCAGGCCGCGCTGTCCTTGTTGCCGGCCGCCGGCATGCCGACGGCCGCCGCGATCAGTCCCGCCGCGTCGATAGTGTCGGCCGCAACGTCGCCTTGCAGGCGATGCGGCGCCGGGAGCGTAAAGCTCAAGTTTTCCACGCAGGCTCGCGCCCGCGACGGTGGCGTCGATGTCGCTTAGCATAAGGTCGTTGGCCGTCAGCGCAACATCGCCGGCGAAGGCGACCGGCAGCGCAGCGCGCGCACCGCCGCGCAAGGGCGCCACGTCGGCGCGCGCGATGGTCGCGCGCAACGCCGCCGTGGGGCTGTCCGCGAACGGGGTTGCCGTGCCGCTGGCGCCGGCCTCGAGGCCGCCCGCGGTCAACTTGCCGTCGACGCGCCATTCGCCGCGCGCCGGCCCGCCGGTCTTAAACGTCAGCAAACCCGGGCCCGAATCCACCGCCAGCACGCGGTCGAGACCGAGCATGGCCACAAGTTGTTTGCCGTCATCGGCTTCCAGCCTGCCGTCAAGCTTGAGGTCGCCGGCGCTGAGCGCGATCGCGTCGGCCTTGGCCTCGCCGTTGAGTGCAACACGCACGTTTCCGAGGCTGCCGTCGATGGCGAGCCTGGCGAGCGTCGCCGGCGCCGCGCCGCCGAGGGAGAATTGCGCGTGCAGCTTGGCCGGCGCCATCGCCGCCGCGCCGCTTTGCAGCGTATGCGCGGTTTTCGGCGCAACCTTCGCCAGCAGCGCCAATACCGGCGTCACATCCGGCGCGTCGAGATCGACGCGCATGCTGCCCTGCGGCGACGGCGTGGTCACGATGCGGCCACTCGCAGAAAACGTAGCCCCGCCGAGATCGGCGACCGCGAGGCGGTCGATTTCGACACCGCTGCCGTTCACTTTCAAGCGCGCGCTGGCATCGCGCGCGACAAAGCCCGCGATGGTGGCGCGGCCGATATCGGCGGCGATCGTCATGTCGTGCGGCCGCTCGATCTTGGAGCCGGCGAGCAGTGCATTGCCGAAGCCGAGTGCGGCGTCGATATCGAGCTCGGGCGCGTTGAGCGCGGCGTCGAGCTTGGCCGCCCGCTTGCCTGCCGCGAACGCATAAGCGAAGCGGCCGCTGACGGTCTTGCGGTCGAACGCGGCCCGCAAGCGCTCGACCGCGATCTTGTCGCTGGCGAGCGTGAGGTCGCCGCGCAGGCTCAACGGCCGCGCGTCGCCCTGGGCCGCGTCGCTGCGTCCTTCCAGCCAGGCGGCGAGCAGATTGGGATCGTTGGCTTCGATCTCGGCCGGCCCGGTAAAGCTGACGCCGTCGCCGGCTACCGCGAGATGGCCGCTCAACTTCACCTGCGTGAAGCCGGGCGCGCGGAACTCGAAGCGATCCAGATTCCAGCCGCCTAAGTCGGTGCTGATATCGCCGCGTACATTCGCGACGGTGTTGCCGCCGAGCGTGACCTGGTCGATGCCGACGCCGATCTGGATCGGAATCGCGGGACGGAAGGCGCTGTTGGCAAGTTCCGCGATCTTGCGGATGGCCGTCGCCGGCGGCGTGCGCGGACCGTCACCGGCGGCCAGCGCGCGGTCGAGGTCGATTTGCCGGCCCGACAGCACACCGTCGAAACGCGGCCGCTTGCCGAACTTGAAATCAGCGACGCCGGTGAGCTTGAAACCCTGATCTTCGGAGCCGTACTGGTATTCGAACTGCTCCATCAGCGCCGAGGCCGCGCTCGCCTTGATCTTGCCGCTCACGCGCCAAGGCTGGGTCAGCTCTTGCGTGTTGCGCGAGGCGATGCCGACCGGCCGCGTCAGGCTCAATCTGCCGTCGAATTTCGGCTCGGCGCCGGCGAGCGCCAGCATGCCGTCGGCTTCGATGCTGAGCGGATGGTTCACCGGATCGACGTTGATATGGAGCTTGATGGCGCCGTCGTCGGTGTAACGGCCGGCAGCAATTCGAAATGGATAAAGCTCGCCCCCAATTGTGGCGGCGCCCTCGCCCTTGAACGGACCGAGCAGCGAGCGCGCCTCGCCGTTGAACCAAAGCCCGCTCAACGCGGCGCTGGCGCCGTTCGCCGCATCGGTGAGTGTCAGCTTGCCGTCCTCGACGCTCAGCCGGTCGATCGACAGATGATCCGGGCTGAAATTGATCGCGAGGCACGGCGCCTGCACGTGGCCCGTGGCGTCGAGCCCAAGATGTATCTGCGGTCCGGCGAGATGCATCTCGGTCGCCCGCCATTCGCCGCGCATCAGCGGGCCGAGCGCGAATTCGATGCCGAGCGAGCGAGCGCGCACCTTGTTGTCGCCGCCGCCGATCTCGATGTCGTGCAGCGTGAGCGAGGGCGTCGGCAGAAGCCGCGCCTCGATCGCGCCGGTGACGCGCACGTCGACGCCGATCAGGCGCCTCGCCTCCGCCTCGAACAGCGAGCGATGCGTGCCCCAATCGACCAGCAACGGACCGACCAGCGCCGCGAGCAGCGCCAGAATAATAGCGATCGCCAGTCCGAGCAAAGTGTTCTGCAACGCCAACTCCGGCGCCGGGCGGCGCCTGCCCGGCGTTCACGGTCGATATGATGAAATATTACGCCAGTTTACCCGGTTCTTGGCGGCAAATCTGTGTCGCCAAGGACGCGCGGGCCGCGGGCGAAGCGGCTCAGGTGAACGCGACGATCTTGCCCGGATTCATGATGTTTTGCGGGTCGAGCGCGCGCTTGATCGCCGCCATGGCGGCGAGCGCCGGCGCGCCATGCTCGGCCAGGAGATATTTCATCTTGCCCTGCCCGACGCCGTGTTCGCCGGTGCAGGTGCCGTCCATGGCCAACGCCAGCTCGACGACGCGTTCCATCAGGAGACCGGCACGCTTGACCTCGTCGGGATCGTCCATGTCCACCAGCAGCGAAAGGTGGAAATTGCCGTCGCCGACGTGGCCGAGAATGGGCGCCACCAGATTGAGCTCGGCGATCGTCTGCTGGCTGGCGGTGACGCATTCGGCGAGCCGCGAGATCGGCACGCAGACGTCGGTGGCAAAGGCCTGGGCGCCGGGCCGCAGATGGCGCGCCGCCCAGTAGCCGTCGTGGCGCGCTTGCCAGAGCCGGCTGCGATCCTCCGGCTTGGTCGCCCAGTCGAACGGCCCGCCGCCGAGTTCCGCGACGATATCGCCGAAGCGCTGCGACTGTTCGGCGACGCCGGCGTCGCTGCCGTGGAATTCGACGAACAGGGTCGGCACTTCCGGCAGCGACAATTTCGAGTAGGCGTTGACCGCCTTGATCTGCAAGGCGTCGAGCAATTCGATGCGCGCGACCGGAATGCCGTGCTGGATGGTGAGGATGGCCGCCGTGCAGGCGGCATCGACCGAGGGAAACGGGCAGACGCCGGAGGCGATCGCTTCCGGGATGCCCGACAGCCTGAGCGTCAGCTCGGTGATGACGCCGAGCGTGCCCTCCGAGCCGACCATCAGCCGCGTGAGATCGTAGCCGGCCGAGGATTTCTTGGCGCGGCGCGATGTGGTCAACAGTTCGCCGTCGGGCATCACCACCTTCATCGCCAGCACGTTGTCCTTCATGGTGCCGTAGCGCACCGCGTTGGTGCCCGAGCAGCGCGTCGCCGCCATGCCGCCGAGCGAAGCGTCGGCGCCGGGATCAATGGGAAAGAACAGACCGCTGTCGCGCAAATCCTCATTGAGCGCCTTGCGCGTGATGCCGGGCTCGACCATGCAATCGAGATCCTCGGCGTGCACCGCGAGCACCTTGTTCATGTCGCGGAAATCGATCGATACGCCGCCGAACGGCGCGTTGACGTGGCCTTCGAGCGAGGTGCCGACGCCGAACGGGATCACCGGCGCGCCGTGGCCGGCGCAGATGCGCACGATCTTCTGCACGTCGGCGGTGTTCTGCGGGAACACCACCGCGTCCGGCGGCTGGTTGGGCACCCAGGTCAGCGTGTTGCCGTGCTGCTCGCGCACCGATTGCGAGGTGACGACGCGATTGCCGAAGGCCGCGGTCAACGCGGCGATCGCCGCCGCGATCGCGGCAGAATTGCGCGCTTGCACGCTTGCATTCTTCTTTGCTGCGCTGGCGCCGGCCATCGGCTGCTGTCCCGGATATCGGCGGCGAACGTGGCGGGGATGGCGCGCGAGGTCAAGCGCCCGCCGGGCAAAGCCAGGACGCGCGAATAATACCTATTGTGGAAAGAACGGCCGCAAGTCCGCGCGGCGGGTCAGCAATACCACATCACGATCTGCCGGTCGGTCTTTGGCTCGGCCGGGCTGCTTTTGGTCGCCGATATGGCCCAGGCCACGATCATCCCCGCGACAATGAGCATATACGCCCCTCGCGCCAACCTGCCGAGCATGGTCGCCTCCCTGGTCTTTTTTTCAGAATAGCCAAGAGACGGCTCGGCGGGCAGCCATCGTTAATATTTGGTTAACGCCGCCCGGGGCCCTAGATACGGGCACGCCCGGCGTCGTAGCTTCCGCCGCGTTCCGTTTCGTAACCCGGAGTTTCAGATGGCCGGCCCCGTTATTGCAGTCACCGACAGCGTGTTTCCCTCGCTCGATCCCGCCAAGGCGGCGCTGGCGCGGCTCAACCCGACCTATCGGATGTCGAAGAGCGTCAATGCCGACGACATTCTCGCCGTGGCAAAAGACGCCGACGCCATTCTGGTGACCTACGCCAAACTGACGCGCGACATTCTTGCCCAGCTCACCAAATGCAAGGCGATAGGCCGCTTCGGCCTCGGCGTCGACAATATCGATCTGCCCAGCGCCAAGGCAAAAGGCATCGCCGTCAATTACGTGCCGGACTATTGCATCCGCGAGGTTTCCGACCACGCCATGGCGCTGCTGCTGGCGCTGATCCGCAAGATCCCGCTTTCCAACAAGCTGGTGCAGAGCGGCCGTTGGGAAATGCCGGCGGTGGTGCCGATCCGGCGCCTGGAAGGAACGGTGCTCGGCCTCATCGGCTTCGGCCATATCCCGAGGCTGGTTGCGCCCAAGGCGCAGGCCTTCGGCATCAAGGTCCTCGCCCACGATCCTTATCGTCAAACCGGAGCAGTTCAAGGCGGCGAACGTCGAGGGCGTCGACTTCGACACGCTGCTCAAGACCGCCGATTACATTTCCGTGCACGCGCCGCTGCTGCCGGCGACGCGCGGCATGTTGAACGCGGCCGCCTTCGCCAAGATGAAGAAAGGCGCCTACATCGTGAACACCGCGCGCGGGCCGCTGATCGACGAGCCGGCGTTGATCGCCGCGCTCGATGCCGGCCAGGTCGGCGGCGCCGGGCTCGACGTGGTCGCCGCCGAGCCGCCGGCCAAGGATTTCCCGCTGCTCGGCCGCGACAACGTCATCGTCACCCCGCACACCGGCTTCTACTCGATCGAGGCGCTTGAGGAGTTGCAGACCAAGTGCGCGGCCGACGTCGCGCGCGTGCTTAGCGGCGAAAAAGCAATTTACCCGATTTCGGCGTAACAGGAATGCTCGACCGCACCGATCCCGAGCCGGTTTTCGCCGCGCCGTTCGTCTCCACGATCATGCGAACTCGAGCCGCAATGGATCGACTATAACGGCCATCTCAACGTGGCCTATTACAACGTGCTGTTCGACCGCGCCGTGGACGAGGTCTACGAACTCCTCGGCCTCGGGCCCGCCTATCTCGATCGCTACAAGCACTCGACCATGGTGGTCGAAGCGCATGTGCGATACTTGCGCGAGCTGAAGCTGGACGATTCCGTCCGCGTGGCCGTGCAACTGCTCGACTACGACGCCAAGCGCATCCATTTGTTCGAGGAGCTCCGGCACGCGACGGGGAATTGGGTGTCGGCGACCTCGGAAAGCATGACGTTGAGTGTCGACATGACGAGCAAGAAAGTTGCGCCGTTCCACGACAGCGTCCTGCGGGCGCTCGAACGCATGAAAAAAGCCCACGCGGTGCTGCCGTGGCCGGACGGCGCCGGGCGCAGCGTCAAGATGCCGGGGAAAGCCTAGCGGCGCGCCGCCTGCTCTTTTGACCCTGGCGACTTTCGATGTGTTGGAGGGTAAGCTCCTAAAAAACGAGGGCTCGCGCCGGGCCCAGGGAGGAACGATGATAAAGAAGTCCGTCATTTTTGCCGCTTGCATGCTCGTTTGCGCCGTCGCCGCACCGGCGGCAAAGGCGGCATGGCCGGATCACCCGATCCGCTTTATCGTCGGCTTCGGGCCGGGCGGCGCCAACGACCTGATCGCCCGGTTTGCGGCCGATGGCGTCGGCAAGCAGCTTCACCAGACCGTCGTCGTCGAGAACCGGCCGGGCGCCGGCGCGGTGATCGGCACGGCCTTCGTCGCCCACTCCATCCCCGACGGCTATACCTTCCTGGTCGGCGCGGCGAGCACCATCACCAACAGCCTGCTGTTGAAGGACCTCCCATATAAAGACGAGGATCTGGTGCCGGTCGGCATGATCGCTGTCGCGCCCTCGACCATCATCGTCAATCCGAGCGTGCCGGCGGCCAACATGAAGGAATTCATCGCCTGGGCTAAAGCCCAGAACGGCAAGGCCACCTGGTCGACCGCCGGCAACGGCAGCACGCCGGAATTCGTCGCCGAGATGATCAAGGAGGCGGCCGGCGTCACCTTCACCATCGTGCCCTATCGCAGCGGCGGCGACTCGGTGAACGCGGTGCTGGCGAACAATGTCGCCGCGACCTCGGAAGCGAGCATCGTCGTAATCCCCCAGATCAAGGCCGGATTGCTGAAGGCGATCGCGACGACCTACACACAGCGCATCAGCATTTATCCGTCGATCCCGACCACGGCGGAACAGGGCTATCCGACCGTGCAGATCGGCCACTGGGCCGGACTTTATGCGCCGCGCGGCACGCCGCAAGCGGTCATCGAACGCATGAACGCCGCGCTACAGGAAGCGCTCAAGACCCCCGAGGTGAAAGACAAGCTGATCAAGACCGGCATCGAGCCGGCGGGCGGCCCCGTTGCGGATTTTGTCGCCTTCACCAAGACGGAGCGCCAGCGCCTGAGCGAGCTCGCGGCCAAGATCAAGGTGACCAAGGAGAAATAGTATTCAATTTGCGACTCAATCGTTCGCCAAGGCGCGGGCGATCTCGTCGCTGCGCGCCAGCTTCTCGGCGCCGAGCACAAGATTGACGATTGTATCCGCCTTGGCATCGCTGACGGCGTGCGTGGCGAGCTTGGTGAACTTGCCCACGATGTCGGCCTCGGAGGCGAAACTGCTTTCGCTGCCGCGCGGCGCCTCGACGGTCCGCTCGAGCGTCGGCGCCGTTTTTCAGCTTCACCTCGACGCGCACCATGTGGCGGTAGTTCGAGCCGCGCGCGGTAATCGACGGGTCGTGCACAACACTGACCTTTTTCGACAGTTCGATGCGCCGCCGGTCGTCCACCACCTCGTCGGTGAACTGATCGACGAACACGTCGCCTTCGAGCAAAAGCGTCGCGACGCAGAACGGCAGGTTCAACTGCGCCGCGGTGAGGCCCTGCGGCGCATAGGGCCAGCCGACGTGCTCGACGGTCACCTGCGAGCCATGCACCGCGATCGACGCGACGTCGTCCGGCCCGAACGGCATTTTCGCCTGCATCGTGCGGATGGCGTCGAGCGTGGTGTGGTTGCTGCCGACGCAGGAATAGAATTTCAGCGAAATCCGCATGGTCTCCCATTGCCGGCCAAGCTCCCACGACAGCTCGTCGAGATTGAAGCGGTCGCTCGAGCGCGAGAAGGTCGTGCAGAAGCCGCCATAGGGCGATTCGAAAACATCCGCGATCCCGGTAAAGCCAGCTTCCGCCAGCAGCGCGCCGTAAAGCCCGCTCTGCGCCGCGCGCCCGGCATGCATGCGCTTGACCATGGCGCCGTATTGCGCGGCCATCAGCCCCGCCGCTTGCGTGCCGGCGATGCCGAGCGCGTGCACCGCCTGCCCGGCGGAAAGGTGCAAGGCCGCGGCCGCGCCCGCCGCGGCGGAAAATACGCCGACCGTGGCGCCGGAGTGCCAGCCCTGCCCGATGTGCTGCGGGCCCATGCATTTGCCGACGCGCGGGCCGATTTCGTAGCCGGCCACCGCCGCGCGCAGGAAGTCGCGGCCGTTCATGCCGGGACGAAGTTCCGCACCGCGAGGAGTGGCGGCAAAGTGACCGCGCCGACATGCAGGACCCCTTGGCGATGCACGTCGTCGAGCTCGAAACTTTGAATGAGCGTGCCGTTGACCAATGCGGCATGCGGCGCCGACAAAAGCTCGCCCGTTCCCCATACGCGGCAGGCTTTGGTGGCGTCGAGCTTACCGAGCGTCGTCCGCAGAATCCGGCTCCATGCGAGATCGCTGCCGTAGAGCGCGCAGCCGAGCGCATCCAGGATCAGCAGCTTGATGCGCGCGACGACTTCGGCCGGAATGTCTTCGTAGCGAAGCTGTGAAACGAATTGCGCGACGGCGCTGGTATGCGGATTATTGTTCGAACCTGACATGTAGAATTTCCGATCAGGTCACGAGTATTTCTTTTCGAGATCGTCGAAGCGCGGTTTGGACACCAACCGTTGCCGCTCCTCGAAGCCGGCGAGCTGGTCGGACACGCCGTCAAGCGAGCCGCGCTCTTTAAGATGGCCGAGCACCTCCTGCATGCCGGCGATCGAGGCCTGCAACGCCGCGTTGGCGTAGAGCACCATGGCGAAGCCCATCTTCTCCAGCTCGTCGAGCCCGATCATCGGCGTCAGCCCGCCGGCCACGATGTTGATTAATTGCGGCACGGCGAGCCGCTTGGGGATGTCGGCGATCCGCTCGCGGGTGCGCGGCGCCTCGACGAAGGTCATGTCGGCGCCGGCCTCGATATAGGCGGCCGCGCGCTCCATGGCGTCCTCGAATCCGTTGGTTGCGATGGCGTCGGTGCGCGCGACGATGACGAGATCGGGATCGCCCCTGGCATCGACCGCGGCGTGGATTTTCTGCACCATCTCGGTGCGCGGAATCACGCGCTTGCCGGAAAAATGGCCGCAGCGCTTGGGAAATTCCTGGTCTTCGAGCTGGATAGCGTTGGCGCCGCTGCGCTCGAGCACATGGATGGTGCGCCCGACGTTGATCGGATTGCCGAAGCCGGTGTCGGCATCGACGATCAACGGCAGCGTAACCGCCTCGCGCATGGCGCCGACGTGGCTGGCGAGTTCGGTGAGCGTGAGCAGGCCGATATCCGGCACGCCGAGAAACGTATTGGCGACGCCGGCGCCGGTGACATAGATCGCCTGGAAGCCGATGTCCTCGATCACGCGCGCGGCCAGCGCGTTCGCCGCGCCCGGCAGCAGCACGGCCTTGCGCCGGCTCAACAGCTCGCGCAGCCGCCGGTTGCCGGTGTCCTTCATCGCCGTTTCTTTCGCAATCGCCATTGTGCGGCCCTTGCTATGCCGCCTTCGTGGCCTAATCAATCCCGCCCGACCGAAAACCGCCGCTAATCTTGCCGGGATGACCACCTAAGCGGCGGCGCCATGGCAATGCTTGAACTTCTTGCCCGACCCGCACGGACAAAGATCGTTTCGGCGCGCATGCGAAACATCGACCAGGATTCCAAGATTGCACAGCGTTTCGAAATTATTACGCAGGAAACCGGAAAGATATTGCTCCTGAAGTCTCTTGAGATGATCGTTGGTAAAAAACCTCAAAAACGCCTCGCAGCCGCGGTCTTTTGCCGAGATCGGCATCGTGCCGCCGTAGAGATCGCCAGGATAGGCCGACGTCGCGTGCGCAAAGACGGGCTTTTGCCCTTCGCAATAGATTTCGCCATCGCTCGCTTTGACGTTTTTCAGCAATCCCGCATGCACGTTCCAGACGCGTAAATCGAGGACCGTCACGCGATCGGGATCGCGATAGCACATGATATTGAGCGCGTTCTGATCCGGGAACAGGTCGCCTTGTTGCACGGCTGCGACAACCTGCCAGTTTCTCGCCGCGTCGCGATTTGAAAACACGGCGAGACCGGCGTTGAGATAGCGCGCCTCTTTGAGTGCCGGATTATCGGCGATGGCCGCTCGCAGCTTCGCCTCTCCGAAGGCGCTGCAAACGGCGTCCGGCGTTTTATTGGGGCCCTCGTCGGTCGAAATGGCGATGTCCTTGTTTTGCGACACGAGCTCATGCGCCAGATCGCCCAGCTCTTGGCTTGCGGCTCTGAGCGCGATGATGTCGCAGTCGATCCAGATCGGCATTTGCAGCGACGCTTCGGTCAAGTACGAAGCCATGCTGCTTTTGAGTTTATACGGATGATCGGTCTTGCTCAGACCGGCGGGAATATTCAAAAGCAGCTTTTTCCCGTCGAAATAGTTTCGCCGCGCGTCGCTCAATCCAAAATCCATGATGCGGCAGGCGACCCCCGGAAAGCAGCTTTGCAGGCTTTCCAGCAGTATCGCGCACATGAAAAAATATTTGTCGTTGGCTCCGGTGACGAACGTCAGGGAGCTTTCGTCTTGCGCAAATGGATCGCTCATTGCCGTCAACGCCCACCCTTCCGACATCGTCGAATTGGCCGCACCCGCTGACAAGCCGGCGCGCGACAACCTATCGTTCCGGCTTCGGCTTCCAGTCGCGCGCCAGGTTCTGCGCTTGCGCGATCTGTGCCTGGGTCATGAGCTTGGCGACCCGCTCGCGCACGTCCGCCGCATGACGGTCGCCCTGCGCGGCCGCCACGCTCAGCCACATATAGGCGGCGACATTGTCCTTGGGTACGCCGAGGCCGGATAAGTACATGACGCCCAGTTCGACCTGCGCACCGACGCGGCCCTGCTCCGCGGCGAGGCGGAACAGCTTTGCCGCCTCGGCGTAACTCTGCGGCACGCCGGCGCCGCTCGCATACAAGAACCCGAGACGGGTCTGCGACAATCCATCGCCTTGGTCGGCGGCGAGCCGATGCCACTTCGCAGCTTCGCCATAGTCCTGCGGCACGCCCTGCCCGTATTCGTACATGAAGCCGAGCGCGGACTGCGCCGCCGCATTGCCGTGTTCGGCCAAAGGGCGAAGAAGCCGCAGCGCCGTCCGGTAATCGCCTTTTTTGCCCGCGACAACGCCTTCCTCCAACGGCCCGGCAACGGCGGCGCCTGCCGCCGCGACGAGCATGAGCGATGCCGTCAGCGCCGCGTGAAACAATTTCAGATAACGGCGCTGCATCGTCGGTTTCGAACGCTGATTGCGGCCCTCGATCATGGCTTCCGGCAGGCCTGCTTGCAATGCGGACGCGAGGGTCCGATCCCGTGGATTATCATGGGCGGTCCGTTGCGCCATCCTGGGCAAACCGCTACAGTTGACGCCAATTCAAGGTTGCAGGCGCGCTCTGCGCCACATTGTCGTGCGGGGGCTGTGCGATGATTTCTTTGCAGGCATCTTTTTGCGTTGTAGTAGGGCGCTGGGCTCGCCAGGTCTCTATGGCGGTAGTGCTGTTGATCGCCGCCGCCGGAGCCTTGGCGCTCTCGGTCTCCGACGCCGACGCCCAATGTTTGCCGAACAACGGATCGAATTCCGGCACCGGCAGCGGTTGGGTTGCCGGCGGTCACGCTGGCTACAACTGGCAGCAGGGTTCCTGGATCTACGGCCTTGAAACGGACCTGTCGGGGACAGGTCTCAAGACTTCGATGAGCGGCGGATTGATCAACTTTGCTCCGTGTCCGGGCGATGGCGCCAGCACCAGCGCCAAGGTCGATTGGTATGGAACGGCGCGCGGCCGCCTCGGCTGGACGACCGGCAACGTTCTCTTTTACGGCACCGGCGGTTTGGCCTACGGCCATGTCGATTTGAGCAGCACTTACAATGCAGTGAGTTTGTCGACGAATGCGCAGACATCGTCGGTCAGAACCGGCTGGGTTGCCGGCGCCGGCATTGAATATTTGCTGCAACCGAATCTGACTTCTCAATCTCGGCTACCAGTATGTCGATCTTGGAACAGTCAGCGTGGCTTCCTTGGCAACGGCATCGCTTGGTGGTGGTTTCGTTACACAGAACGCCAGCGCACGCGCGTCATTTCACGTCGTGACGGTCGGTTTCAGCTGGCGCTTCCCCGCGACCGCACCGAACGCGTCGATGCCATGGCAAGGGCTGTATGTCGGCGGCCAAGGCGGCGGCGCCTGGGAACTCAAGACGGACGCGACCTATACGTCGGGAGTCGCCGTTTCCGATATCCGGCTCAAGCGTGATATCGCGCTGGTCGGCCGTCGCGACGACGGGCTGGGGCTCTACCGCTATCGATACCTGTGGAGCGACACGGTCTATGTCGGCGTCATGGCGCAAGAGGTTGCCTTGGTCCATCCCGATGCCGTCGTTCGCAGTCCCTTGGATGGCTATCTCCGCGTCAACTACCCTCGCCTCGGCTTGCATTTGATGACGCTGCCGGAGTGGGATGCGCGCAGCAAAGGCGAGAGCCTTTAGTTTTCGTAGCCGCCGCCGATCGTATCGAACGCCTCGCCGCTGGCCAGAATCCTAGAGCTAAATCCGTTCAGATGGAATCGCGAGCATGGAGCCCCGGCTATGCCGGGGTTTCTTTGACCGCTTGGCGCTCAAGCGCGTCACCCCGCCGGCACGGCACCCGGCGCGAACCCGATCAACATCGTTCTCGCCGCCGCTGTAATTTCTGCCGGTATCAGACCAGATGAAAGTCCGCTGCCGTCAGATGCGCCGCCGCCACGTGCTGGAGCACAAGGCTGTCGCCGGCTGCATCGGCGATGACGGTATTGGTCCCCGCTTGCGAAACGTGCTGCATCAGGTCGGCAAAGTTTGCGAACGTCCCCGGCGAGAACGCAATCTGATCGTGGCTGGCGTTGGGCTCCGCGTTCGGCACAAAGTCGGCGATCGTATCGTGGCCGAACCCGGGACGAAAGACGAAGGTTTCATCCTGGCCGCCGCCGGTCAGCGTCGCGTTTGCATTGGCGGCGAAGTTGAAGCTCTGACCGCTTGCGGTGGAGACAGCCTCGCCGCCGGCCGAACTCGTGAACGTCAGGTGATCGGCATAGCCGCGCACCGTCTCGGTTCCGTTGGTTTCTCCAAATTCCTGCACGACGTTCTGGCGGTTTTCGGCATAGCCCGCGGTGTAAGTGCCGTAGCCCGTGTCGATGACCCCCTCGTAGGTGATGCTGTGCAGCGAATTGTCGGCATTGTAGGCCCAGCTCTCGGTCATGCCGTTCGAGTAGGCGGCGGACGCCTGCTTGCCGTTCGCTCCGTAAGCGACGTCGAAATCCGTAAAATCGTGACCGGCAACGTCGAAGTAATGAACATCGTGCACCGGCCCGTCCGCGTTCCAGGTCTCGGTCTGCACGAGCGTCGTGCCGTCATGCCAGCTTTCGCTTGCCGGCTTGCCGTTCGGTCCGTAGATCGTGTCGGTTGTCGTCCACGGTTTCCCAGGCGATGTAATTCTGGACGAACTCATGCAGCGAGCCGTCGGCATTGTACACCCAAGAATAGACGATGCCGTTCGAGTAGGTGGCGGACGCCTGCTTGCCGTTCGCTCCGTCAGGCAACGTCGTAATCCGTAAAATCGTGATTGGCGACGTTAAAGTAATGAACATCGTGCACCGACCCGTCCGCGTTCCAGGTCTCGGTCTGCACAAGCGTCGTGCCGTCATGCCAGCTTTCGCTTGCCGGCTTGCCGTTCGGTCCGTAGATCGTGTCGGTTGTCGTCCACGGTTTCCCGGCGATGTAATTCTGGACGAACTGATGCAGCGAGCCGTCGGCGTTGTAGGCCCAAGAATAGACGATGCCGTTCGAGTAGGTGGCGGACGCCTGCTTGCCGTTCGCTCCGTAAGCAACGTCGAAATCCGTAAAATCGTGATTGGCGACGTCAAAGTAATGAACATCGTGGACCGACCCGTCCGCGTTCCAGGTCTCGGTCTGCACAAGCGTCGCGCCGTCATGCCAGCTTTCGCTCGCCGGCTGGCCGTTTGGCCCGTAGATCGTGTCGGTTGTCGTCCACGGTCTCCCGGTAATGTTGTTCTGGACAAACTCATGCAGGGAGGCGTCGGCGCTGTAGGCCCATGAGTTGGTCATGCCGCTCGAATAGGCCGCCGACGCCGGCTTGCCGTTTGCATTGTAGACGATGTCGTAGTCGGTGTAGCTCTGTCCGTTGATGGCGTAATAATGGGTGTCGAGCAGCGACCCGTCGGCATTCCAGGTCAGGGTTTGCGCGCCGGTGCCGTCGGGCTCTGAAAGCGAGATGTGGTTTGCGCCGAGCGCGGCGGCTTGCGCTTCGCTCAATTGGACGTCGCGGTCGGTGGCGACGATGGTGTTAATGCCGAGCGCGGCAAGCCGCGCGATCTGACTGCCGGTCAACAACTCGATGTTCGCGGCGAGGAAGGGGCCAACTCCCTTGAAATATTCGGTGACAATCGCCAGCGCCGGTTTTCCCATCGGCGAGAAGCCGGTCGGCGAAAACGCATTATTGAGATCCCACTGCCAGAACTCGACCCCCTGTAGCCATGGACCGCTATGTTCGGTCCAGACCTGGAGGAATGCCGCATAGGCATTGGCCTGCTCCTGCAAGTCCATCGCGCCGGTGGTCTGCCAGCTCCCGGTGATGGTCGCGCCGTAATCCATGCTGCGGTAACCGGCCTCGGTCATCAGCACCTGTTTGCCGTATTGCGCGGCCAGCGACTGCAAGAAGTCGACCGGCGACTGATGATCGAAGGCCGCCGCCCAATAAGGATCCGTGGGAACCTGACTCCAGGCATTGACGAGATCGGCGACCGTCGGCGTGCCGGAAGCCGGCAGCGGCGGATAGGTGTTGACGCCGATGACGTCGAGCTGGCTCCAGAAACTGACTTTGGAGGCCTCGTCGGTTGCCGCGGCATAGGTGAGTTCGCCGTGATAGACGGAGCGGACCGCGCCGATGATGTCGGTCCAATAGGATTGGTATTGCGCACCTGAGAGGCTGCTCATCTCGTTGCCGATCGCCAGCACCTCGACGCCGGTCTGCTGCGCGATGGTCGCGAGATGAACGATTTCGGCCTTGTAGGAAGCAAAAAACGCGCCGACATCGCTCGGCGCCAGCGCCGACGAGCCTTGATCGTCGAGCGTCGAGATGGCCGGCTTGAGAATGACCGACAATCCGTCGGCCTGGGCGTTCTCAATGCCCTGGATCAGGCTTGCGTCGCTCTCGGTTTTGGCCGGATCGCTGATGACGGTGTTGGAGGTTGCCGTCGCCGTCCAGATGCGCGGGGTGATTTCAATCGAGTTGGCCCCGGTCGCCGCGATGCTTTGCATCGCCGCCTGCGCCGATGGGCTTTTAATCTGACCGTTCCACTCCGATAGGACACCGAACCCCTGGTATTGGAAAATTCCCGCCATCGCTGCTTTCTTTGCGTGTGTGTTGGTTCCAGCGCACAGCTAAAATCGCAAATGTGGAACTCACACACTGCCATTTTTTGTTTTGCCAGCTCGATTTCGATCGTCGGTGCAAGAAGTAAATCCGCGCTTAAATCAATGCTCCCGGTGCGCTTTTGCGCGGAGGAAACGTTGCGTTGTGTAAAAAACTCTTTACGCGCGATGCAAAGATTGAATGTTCTTTTGCGGCCCGCACGCCGGCCGCACTCGGAAAAGGTAACCGGCTCCTGATTTGCGCTGCGAAGCGCCGAATGCGGCGCCAAAGCCGCGCGCGGATGCTTAACGCGCCGCGCGGTCAAATGATCTCAGGCCATTTGAACGACGCGGGCGGGTTTCCTCGGAATGACAATCGCCCGCCCCTAATCCACCCGCCCGCCGGAAAACCTTCTTCCCGGCACGCTGAGGAAATACCCGACCGCCTGGCCGCCGTCGGCGCCGACCACGCTGCCGGTCGTGTAGCGCGCCTCGTCGCTGGCCAGAAAAATCGCCGGCCCGGCGATGTCCTCGCCCGAGCCGACGCGGCCCATCGGCACGCCCTTGCGGCGGCCCTCGTAGATTTCCGGATCGGCATACATCGCCTCGGTGCCGGGCGTGCGGATATAGCCGGGCGTGATGGCGTTGGCGCGGATGCCGTAGGGCGCCCACTCCATCGCCTGCAACTTGGTCAGCATGATCAGCCCGGCCTTCACCACCGAATAGGCGCCGGCCCAGTTGTAGGGAAACAATCCGGCGATCAACGCGATGTTGACGATTGCGCCCGCCTGCTGCGCGATCATGTGCCGCGCCGCCGCCTGGCTGGTGAGGAACGCGCCCTTGAGGCCGACGTTCATCGTCGTGTCCCAGGCCGTTTCGCTGAGCGCTTCGAGTTTGCCCGGCACGATCTTCATGGCGTTGTTGACCAGGATGTCGATGCGGCCCCGTGCGGCGATGACGGTCTCGACCATGCGCGCGATGTCGGCGGCCTTGGCCACGTCGGCGACGACCGCGAGGCTATTCGAGCCGAGCGCGGCGGCGTCCTTTGCGGTGGCGCTGGCGGTCGCCGGGTCGATGTCGTTGACGACGACGTGGGCGCCCTCGCGGGCGTAGGCGAGAGCGATGTCGCGGCCGATGCCGCGGCCGGCGCCGGTGACGAGGGCGACCTTGTTTTTCAGGCGCACGGAATACCCCTTGAATTGCTGTTTTTCTTGACGATTTCGACGCTAAAGCGGTGGGGAGAGGCCGACAAGTGGCCGACCTGCCCTCGAAATTGCCGCCTGCGAGTGCCATCTTGGCGGTGAAGAAATCATCGACAATATGGCCGAGCCCAAACGTACCGAGTCAAAGCGTACCGATGCCGTTCCAATGAACCCGCCCGTTGCGGGAGGTATCGCGGCCCGGGCCATGGGTGCGCGCGGCGCGGCCTATCTCGCCGACCTGAACCCCGAACAACGCGAGGCGGTCGAGACCCTGGACGGCCCGGTGCTGGTGCTGGCGGGCGCGGGAACCGGAAAAACCCGTGTCCTGACAACGCGGATAGCGCACATCCTTAATCTCGGCCGGGCGCGGCCGCAGGAAATTCTCGCCGTCACCTTCACCAACAAGGCCGCGCGCGAGATGAAGCTGCGCGTCGGCCAGATGGTCGGCCAAATTGTCGAGGGCATGCCGTGGCTTGGCACCTTCCATTCGATCGGCGTCAAGATTTTGCGGCGGCACGCCGAAATGGCCGGCTTGAAGTCGAATTTCACGATTCTGGACGTCGACGACCAGATCCGCGTCGTCAAACAGCTTCTGGAAGCCGAGAAGCTCGACGAGAAAAGATGGCCGGCCCGAGTGTTCGCGATGCTGCTCGACGGCTGGAAAAATCGCGGCCTGACCCCCGATCAGGTTCCCGCCGGCGAGGCCACCAGCTTCGCCAATGGCAAGGGCAAGAAGCTCTACGCCGCCTATCAGGAGCGGCTGAAGACGCTCAACGCCGCCGACTTTGGCGACCTGCTGCTGGAGAACATCCGGCTGTTCCGCCAGCATCCGGACGTGCTGCGGCAGTACCAGCAGCGATTTAAATTTATTCTGGTGGACGAATACCAGGACACCAACGTGGCGCAGTATTTGTGGCTGCGTCTGCTGGCGCAGCCTTCCCCCTCACCCGCCTCGCCGCTGCGCGGCTCGGCACCCTCTCCCACCGGGGGAGAGGGAGAAGCGAGCGCGCGGCACTCTCTCTTACCCTCTCCCCTTGTGGGAGAGGGTGGATCGCCGGAGCGAAGCGAAGGCGAGCCGGGTGAGGGGTCGGAGCTTGCGACAACCACTGACCCCTCACCCGCCCTCGCGGCTGTCGCCGCTCGGGCACCCTCTCCCACAAGGGGAGAGGGGAAGGAAGAAAGAAAAAACATCTGCTGCGTCGGCGATGACGACCAGTCGATTTATGGGTGGAGGGGCGCCGAGGTCGATAATATTTTGCGGTTCGATCATGATTTTCCCGGCGCCAAGATCATCCGGCTGGAGCGGAATTACCGAAGCACCGGCCATATCCTCGCCGCCGCTTCACATCTGATCGCCCACAACGAAGGCCGGCTCGGCAAGACGCTGCGCACCGAGGATGTGCTCGGCGAAAAAGTGCAGGTCACCGGCGGCTGGGACTCGGAGGAAGAGGCCCGCTCGATCGGCGAGGAGATCGAACAGCTCCAGCGCGCCGCGCGCGATGAAGGCAAGGACCACCCGCTCGACGAAATCGCCATTCTGGTGCGCGCCTCGTTCCAGATGCGCGAATTCGAGGAGCGCTTCATCCAGCTCGGCCTGCCCTACCGCGTGATCGGCGGACCGCGGTTTCTACGAGCGCGCCGAAATCCGCGACGCGCTGGCCTATCTGCGCGTGATCGCGCAGCCGGCCGACGATCTCGCCTTCGAGCGCATCGTCAACGTGCCTAAGCGCGGCCTCGGCGACGCCACCGTGCAGATGCTGCACGACCACGCGCGCAAGAAGCGCATTCCGCTGGCCGAAGCGGCCGCGCGATCTCCGCCACCGACGAGATGAAGCCGAAACCGCGCCTCGCCTTGAGAGATCTGATGGCCTCGTTCGAGCGCTGGCGCGCCAAGAAAGATTCGATGCCGCACAACGAACTGGCCGAGATCGTGCTGGACGAAAGCGGCTACACAGCGATGTGGCAGGACGACAAAAGCGCCGACGCCGCCGGGCGGCTGGAAAACCTCAAGGAGCTGGTGCGCTCGATGGAGGAATTCGAGAATCTGGCCGGCTTCCTCGAGCACATCTCGCTGGTGATGGACCGCGACTGAGCCGAGGACGAACAGGCGGTCAACATCATGACGCTGCATTCGGCCAAGGGGCTGGAATTCGACACCGTGTTCCTGCCCGGCTGGGAGGAAGGCCTGTTCCCGCATCAGCGCTCGCTCGACGAGAGCGGCCGCGCCGGGCTCGAGGAAGAGCGCCGCCTCGCCCATGTCGGCCTGACGCGCGCGCGCAAGCAGGCCAAGATTTATTTCGCCACCAATAGGCGCATCCACGGCCTGTGGACCTCGACTTTGCCGTCGCGCTTTCTCGACGAGTTGCCGGAGGCGCACGTTGTCGTGAAAGAACCCGCCGGCGGCAGCGGCTGGCTTCGGCATGACGGGCTACGGCGCGTCACGTTTCGACGAGATGAATTCGTTCGGCTCGAACTACACCACGCCCGGCTGGCAGCGCGCGCAGGCGCGCAAGGGAAGCGGCGGGTTCAGCGAGAACGGGCAGCCGCGCTATGTGCCGGATGGGGTGTTCGATCAGTCGAATGGCGACGACGAGGCGGACGCTTCTTCACCTCCCCCTGGAGGGGGGAGGTCGCCCGCCGACGCCCGCAGGGCGAAGGCTGGGCGGGAGGGGGTGAAAGCGCGCGCGCCTTTAACGATCGAAGGCGAACTGGTGGCGAAATTCACCGGCGCCGCGTCATCCTTCGCCGCCGGCGACCGCGTGTTTCACCAGAAATTCGGCAACGGCAACGTCACCGCCGTGGACGGCAACAAGCTGACGATCCGGTTCGACAAGGCGGGCGAAAAGCGCGTGGTGGATAGTTTCGTGGAGAAGCTTTAGGGTTGTGCTAATTTGCAATTGCAATTGACGTCCAAAAGCTCGTCGCATTTGAGGTACACAAATTGCTTGCGACCGGCGACTCAAGAAAGATCGAAATTATTTGTTCTCACAGATACAGATGTGAGAACAGATAACCTGGACAACCGTGTTGAATCGGTTCGCGATTACATATTCGACTATTTGAAGGAGAAAGTGCCGAATGTACCGGCTGATATTTTTGATTTGCAATCTTTTGATCACGAAAACGGACTTCTTTCTACAGAACGCTTAAAAACAACAGGACTAAATATTTGGGTCGGCAAACTGACCGAACCGGATTTAACTGTACCCGGTAGATCGTGGTCCCTAGAGGTCACTATCAGCGAACATTCCAAGGAAGTGCATTTCGGAAGTCGTTTAAGTTGTTTTTCCCGGCACCTAGACTTCGATTTCGAGCCGGCTGTTCCACGCCTTTATAAGGAGCTTGCTGCTAGCGGCATACTTTATGGCGATGGAGTTCGCTTAGTGCGGACTCCTATCGACATCCAAACTGACGATGACGTCGAATGGCTAGTTGCGCTCATCAATAACAAAAGGCGGTGGAGAAATATAATTGCCCTCGCCAGCGACGATCGCGGCATTTGCGCAATTAATCCAAACATACTCTCTGATCGAGTTTGCGCAGTTGGACATGTAGTCACTATCTTTCCCTACGCAGCGTTTCGCCTTTCTGACACCATAGGAAAATTTCACTCCGTTTTTGATCAGGGAATTCGGATTTATCGACCCACGATCCAAGTCGACGTAGATAAGCGATCAACGCATCCCCTTTTTATTAAAAGTCAGCTCGAACGTCTCGATCTTAAGCGGCTACAAATTTCAATAACTTTGGATGCTTTTCGGGCGTCTGTAGAGCGCAATGTATTGAAACAGACCGTTCCAACCTTTGTCCAAATTAGATCTGCAAATGCGACGTTTCGCCTAATTCAAGCGCAAGAAAGCGGTTCAACAATAAAAGTTCAGCTTCAGGCGGCAATAACCGCAAAGGTTGCAGCGGAGGCGCAGGCGACGGAGGCTCTAGCCCTAGCCGTACAAGAAGAAAATGCTCGAATGGCTGCTGAAGATGAACGCAACCAGGAAAAGGCCCGCTCAATAGCCATGTATGCGCGCGTTCAGTCTTTAGAAGAACAGCTAAAGGCCGCGGCTATCCAAGAAACGGAGCAAGACCAACCTACAACGTATGAAGAAATTCCATTCTGGGGTCGAATTAAATTTTCCGGGCCGGATGCGTCTTCACGGTCGGGCGCTGCGAGGGCTAAAGGACGCAAAGTTCGAAGATATCGGTTTAGTTTGTGAACTATTGAAACTTTTGGCGATCTCTTATGTAGATAGCAAGCGTGGTGTCGAAAACGCCTGGCAAGACTTTGAACGCGGGCTTAAAGATCGAGGTACCGAACTTTCAAAATCCATCTCTGATAACCGCGCAGGACAGGAAGGCGAAGAATATTTCGTAAAGAGCAAAAATCAAAAGCAACTTCTCGAATGGCACTTGAAAAAGGCCCGTCGAGAAATGCAGCCCGCAATTTAAGAATTTATTTCTTCTGGGATGAAGAAGATGCAGAAATTGTAGTTGGCTATCTTCCTGGCCATCTAGACAACCGACTGACCTAACTTTCGGGTATAACGCATGCACGAAAGTGCAGCTGCAGAGATCGTATGAGTTGCTACATTGGCAAGTACCCCGCCTCTGCCCTCAACCCCAATTCCTTCCGCGCCCAGCTCGCCAATATCACTGCGCCGCTCAAGCGGCGGGCGACGCTGGTGCCGGCGCGCGGAATAGCCGCCCGTGGCAGATCACCTTGACCCCTAAGCCCCAATGGGGTACTCTCCAAAGCCATGCTTGGCCGTCCCGTTTCGGTGACGGAACTTCCCGGCTATCGGAGGCGGGCGGACGAATTGCTCACCGCCGAGGAGCAAGATGCGATTGTCGATCTGATCGCCAGCGCGCAATCAGGCTGAGTGGGAACCGGTCAGCCGCCCGGATTGCGCGCCAGTTTTAATGTTTGAGCGCGGTCGAACGCAAAACCGGTTTCCACTTTTGCTGACCGCGCTCAATGAGCCGACCTGCGGCGATCTGATCCCGGGTACCGGCGGCCTGCGCAAGGTTCGCGTCGGACGCGGCAGCAGCGGCAAGCGTGGCGGAGCAAGGGTTATCTACTATTTCTACAACGCGGACTTTCCAGTTCTGCTTGTGGCGATCTATGCCAAGAACGAGAAAGCCGACCTGACGGCACAGGACAAAAAGAAATTCGTCGCACTGGTGAAGGAGGTCACGGCACAATGGCAAAGAAAGTGAAGAGGAGCCGGCTGGCCGAAGACATTTTCGCCAGCCTCCATGAGGCGCTGAAATATGCGCGCGGCGAGAAGGCCGACGTAATCGTGCATCGCGTCACGCCGAGCAATACCGATGCGCGCCTGGCGCGGCACAAGCTCGGCCTGTCGCAGCGCGAGTTCGCGGCCGTGATCGGCACCGGCGTCGGCACCGTGCGCAAGTGGGAGCTCGGCACGCGGCGGCCGTCCGGCGCGGCGCGTACGCTGATCGAGGTCATCAAGGCTGAGCCGAAGGCGGTGCGCCGCGCGCTCAAGGGCCAGATGGCGTCGTGATATGATCGGCCGCGCGAAATATTGGATTTGCGAAATCCTCGGCTACGCGCTTTGCGAGTTGGCGTTCAAGACCGATTGCCGGGGACCTTTCGCGTGCGCCTATCGAGCGGGCTGCTGGTTCTACGGCAAGGCAGTGATGAAGCCCGGATGATGTTCCCTCGCGCCGCTTCTCTGCTACAGTCTCCGCGGGGCGACGCGAACCGTTGGAGTTTCTCGTCGTGCGAACCCTCTCCGCCCTGCTCGCCCTGACCGGCGCGCTTTCACTCTCCGTTGCGCTTTCCCTGACGCGGCTGCGCCTGCGCTCGCGCGCGACATGACGCTGCCCAAGACCACCGCCGATGCACTCAAGAGCGCCTGCGACAAGGCCGGCGGCAAGTTCTCGCAAAGCGCGACGCTCTACGGCTGCGGCACCGATTGCGCCGGCAAGCCGGGCACCGATTGCACGGTCACCTGCAGCGCCGACAAGAAATGCACCGCGCAGGTGGTCGGCGGCCGGCGGCCGCGGAGCGTTGCCGACGCGCTGATGAAGCCGGGCCGGCATTAGGCGCG
Organism: uncultured Alphaproteobacteria bacterium; assembly: GCA_963709015.1. Lineage (GTDB taxonomy): Bacteria > Pseudomonadota > Alphaproteobacteria > Rhizobiales > Xanthobacteraceae > Pseudolabrys. The sequence continues at coordinate 31,648 of CAVPUU010000006.1, forward strand.
GGCACGTCTTTTCCGGCGGCACCGCAGCCTCCGCGTAAATGCCGACAACTCCGCTAGTTGCGCGCTATTGGCGCGATTTCGGCGGGCAATGCGGCAAGCCTGGCAGCAAGGCTGGCGGCATGGCCGCCTGTCACGGCACCGCCCCGCCATGTTTCCGCCATCTTGCGCCTCCCTACCCTTGCCCATTGCAAATCATCGAAGGGGGCGCATTCCATGAAGCCCGTAGGCCTCGGACTGCTCATCGGCCTTGCTGCGATTCTTGCCACGACTTTGTCACGCTCACCGCCGCGGACGCCGCCGGCTGGGGCTCGGTTCATAGATACGTCAAGCCGTCCGGCAATTGCGCGGGCCAGGAAGTGCTGGCGAGTTCGTATGCGTCGGGACGGCGCACCGCCAGCGGCGAACGCTTCGACGCCCGCGGCAACACTGCGGCCGCACGCACCTGGCCGCTCGGCGCCACGCTGACCGTGACCAATCCGCGCAACGGCCGTTCGGTCACGGTGCGGATCAACGACAGAGGACCCTGGGGCCTGTCCTATCGCATGGGCGCCCGGCTCGATCTGGCGCGCGGCGCGGCAAATCGGCTCGGCATGCGCGGCTCGCAATACGTCTGCGTCGTGTGAGCCCGCGGAGCCTGCCGATGAAACGCTCTGCCCTTTGCCCGGTTCTTGCTCTGGCCGGCGCGGTTGCGCTCGCCACCCCCGCCTCAGCGCTCGATATCAATTCCTTCCGCGCCCAGCACCGCCGGCCGCCGCTCGGCATGAGCGCGGGGCTTGCCGGCATGGCCTATGAGCAGGCGCACAGCATGGCGAGCCGCAGCCATCTCGATCACAACGGCTTCCGCCGGCGCTTCGCCTTCTCCGGCGGCACGCACGCCGAAAACGTCGCGTTCGGCTGTTCGGACGAAGATTGCGCCATCCGCATGTGGTCGCGCTCGTCCCGCCACCGCGCCAACATGCTGCGCCGTGATGTTTCGGCCTACGGCATCGCCTCGGCCACGGGTGCGAATGGGCGCACCTATTGGGCGCTGGAGTTGGGGAATTGACCGCGTCTCCCTCTCCTCGTTCTTACCGGGAGAGGGTCGGGGTGAGGGGCACTTTCGATAGGCTGAGACTCGCAGTAAAGGCCCCTCACCCGCCCGCGCTTCGCGCGGCCGACCTCTCCCCGCAAGCGGGGAGAGGGAAAGAAGGAAGAATCCCCATGCCCTTCTCCTCGACCGTCAAGACGCTGATCCGCAACGCCTGGGACGACGGCTATCCCTGCCTCGTCGCCACCAGCGGCCGCGAGGGGCCGAACCTCACGCCCAAGGGCAGCATGATCGTCTACGACGACGCGCATCTCGCCTGGTGGGAGCGCAGCAAGCGCGCGGTGCTGGAGAACCTGTCGCACGACGCGCGCGTCTGCGTGATGTACGCCAACTTCAAGGCGCAGCGCGACGGCGTGCTGGAGAGTGGCTTTTTGCGTTTTTTCGGCAGCGTCGCGCTGCACGAACAGGGGCCGGTGCGCGAGAAAATTTTCTCCATGCTGCTGCCGCGCGAGCAGACTCATGCCGGCGCCGAGGGCGGCATCGGCGTGCTGGTCAAGATCGAAAAGGCGATCGATATCCGCGGCAAGCCGATAATGTGATCGGCCGCCGCACGCCTACCAGCGCCCGCCGCGCCGCACGATGCGGATGACGATCAGCAGCAATATGGCGCCGATGGTGGCGTTCACGATCTCCCGCACCAGGCCCGCGCCAAGCGCGATGCCGAGCCGCGGGAACAGCCAGCTCGCGATGAAGGCGCCGACGATGCCGATGGCGATGTCGCCGATCAGGCCAAAGCCGGTCCCCTGCACGAAGTGGCCGGCCAGCCAGCCGGCAATCAAACCGACGAACAAAATGACGAGAATGCTTTCGCCCGACAAATACATAGCCCACGTCCTCTGGTTGCCTCGAATTGCGATGATCGCGCGCCGTCGCGCCCGGCGCAAGACGCAAAGCCGTGCTATCTTCCCGCCATGATGAAGCGCGAGAATTTCCCGGTCGCCGCCATCTACGTGCCGGTCAAGCGGCGGGCGACGCTGGTGCAGGCGCGCGTCGACGAGATCGCCGAGAGCATGCTCAAGGACGGCCAGCAGGTGCCGATCAAGGTGCGCGCCGACGGCGACCGCTTCGTGCTGATCGAGGGCCTGCACCGGCTGGAGGCCGCCAGGGCGCTGGGCGAAAAAACCATCGTCGGCTACCGGGTGGATGCCAGGAAGCATTAGGGCCCCCCCCTGTCATTCCGGGACGGCGCGCAGCGCCGGATCCGGAATCCAGAGCGAAGGGCACGGCGTGTGGCCATGGATTCCGGGTTCGCTCGCGGAGCCTGTCATCGGGCCGCGCTTCGCGGCGGCCCCGTTGGCTCGCGCCCCGGAATGACCAGGAAAGTTTACGCCGCCTATTTCTTCTCCAGCATCAACTGCCCCTTTTGCCCGATCACGCGCTGCGCGGCGCGGGCGAAGCGCGCCAGCAGCCAGGGCAGCATGACCTCGAGCCGCACGGCGTGATCGTAAACGTCGAGCGTGCCGGAGGCGCGCTGGCCAAGCGCGGCGGCGCGGAAGCTCAGCCGGTCGCCGCTCCATATCTCCTCCTCCAGCGCGATCAGCCAGGCGAACTCGGTCTTGGCGCGGCCGAGCCCGTCCTTGATGCGGCGCAGCGCCTCGTCCTTGCCGAGGCGGTGGGGAAGCATGACGACAAGCGGCTCCGACATTGGCGGTCCTTGGGGCGTTACTTAGCGCGTTCCTGGGCGGCGGGTGTCGCCTTGCGGCCGGAACAAGGCATGTGGGGATGACGCAGGCGCGCGAAAAGGCCTCAGCCGAGGGGAACGCAGCGGGTGCGCTGCGGGTTATCGGCGACAGAGCTTTGCCATAATCGGGCCCCGGAGCTTGCTCTATGCTGGAACTCGGGTTGCTCGGGAGGTCCGTCATGCATCTGCGCCTTGCCGCCATCGCCGCCGTCTTTGCGGCGTTCGTTTTCGCCGCGCCCGCGCGCGCCGACCTCTTGATCAAGATCGACAAAAGCACGCAGCAGATGACGGTCACCGCCGACGGCGAGCAGCTCTACACTTGGCCGGTGTCGACCGGCGTTGCCGGCCACGATACGCCGGCCGGCGCCTATCACCCCGTTCCGCATGGAAAAGGATCACTACAGCGTTGAGTGGGACGACGCGCCGATGCCCTATTCGATCTTCTTCACCATGAAGGGCCACGCCATCCACGGCACCAACCACACGCGGCCTCGGGCATGCAGCCTCGCATGGCTGCGTACGGCTGTCGGTGCAGAATGCGCGCGATCCTGTGGGGCCTGGTGAAAAGCACAAGATGGCCAACACCACGGTCGTGCTCACCGGCGAGATCCCCGGCGGCGCCGGGCCGCCGGCGGTGGCGCGCGCCACCCCGCGCCTTGCCCCGCGCAACGATCAACTTGCCCCGCAGGACGATCGCGTGGCCCCGCGCGACGATCAGGACGACGACGTCGTCGGCAGTGCGGACCCGCGCGGACCGAATTGGCGCGGCTATGACGACGGCCCGCGCTACTACTATTACCGCGAGCGGGGCTATTACCCGCCGCCGCGCCGCTCCTACGGCGGCTTCCCGTTCGGCTGGTGAGCGCAGACGCGGGGTAAACGCATGATCCGCAAGCTCGGCGGCGGCAAGTACCGGCTCTATTCGCGGAAAGTCAATCCGCGCACCGGCAAGCGGCGCAATCTCGGCACGTTTTCCAGCAAAACGGCCGCGCAAAAGCACGAGCGCGAAGTGCAGTATTTCAAGCGGCATTAGCGTCCGTCATGGCCGGGTCAGCGAAGCCGGACCCGAGTGCCGGACATAACCGCGGTTAGCCATGATGCGCCACCCCGAGCGCGTCCTCGCCGCGGTCGAGGATCAGCGGCACGATTAAATCTTCCTCGTCGTCGAGATGGCGGATCAGGCCCTTGAGCAACACGCCGCTGGCGCCCGCGTAGTCGTCGCCGCAGCGGCGCAAGGTATCGGCATCGCCAGCAGGGTTTGCGGAAACTGCGCGCAGCAACGCGTTGGCGGCGTCGGCGGTCCTCGCCATGTCGGCGTGGATGGCGTGGTGATCGCCTTCCAGCACGTCGAAGCCGCGGGCCAGGCGCGAATTGGCGGCGCGGAAGATCGGAAAATAGTGGAAGTCCTCGATTTGGTGGTGCACGTCGAGCTGCGACAGCAAAAATTGCAGCCGCGGCACGAACCGGCGCGGGAATTCTGTCGGCGAGAGCGCCCCTTCGCGGAATTGCGTCTCGGCCGTTTTGATCGCCGCGGCGAGCTCGCGGAACATGTCGTGACGCGACAGCCAGAACCGCGCCATGGCGCCCAAATTGACATGGTCCTGCCATTGCTCGCGCGGATAACGTTCGACCAGCACGCGCAAATCGTCCGGCCAACCGTTGCGGCGGGCCAGCGCCAATACGTCGATGTCGACCGTGCCCGGCGTCTCGATGCTCATGGCGTTCTACATAGCCATTGCCAGCGCTTTCACCAACCGCTGTAAATATGACGATGAGCACCACCGTCGCCCGCCTGGCCTGCGACGAACCGACCGCCCGGCGGCTGGCGGCACATCTTGGCGAGATTTTCGACGGCGACGATACCGTCTGTTCGGCGTTCGAGGGCGACGGTGGGCATTGGCAGTTGGCGATTCACTTCCGCGAACCGCCCGATGAAGCCGCCTTGCGCGCGCAGCTCGCGAACGCGGCCGGAGAAAAAGTTGCCGCCGCACTCACCCTCGCTCCGGTGGCGGCAGCCGACTGGGTCAAACAGAGCCTCGCCGGCTTGGTGCCGGTGCGCGCCGGCCGCTTTATCGTGCACGGCGCGCACGACCGCGCCCACGTTAAACCCAACGATATCGGCATCGAGATCGAGGCCGCGCTGGCTTTCGGCACCGGCCACCACGGCACCACCCGCGGGTGTTTGCTTGCGCTGGATGATCTGACGAAGCGGCAAAAGAACTCTCCAATGCCTCCCCTGAAAGGGGAGGGTCGACATAGGCGGCCTTTGGCCGCCGTCCCAGCAAGTAAGAACGCCGATGCAAAGCATCGGCTATGGCGAAGCGAGGATCGAGGTGAGGTCATGCATAGAAAAAATAACCCCCACCCGGCTCGTTGCACTCGCCACCCTCCTCCTTGCAGGGGGAGGGTTAAGAAAGTGCTCGATCTCGGCACCGGGTCCGGCGTGCTGGCGATCGCGGCGGCGAAAACTTTCCACACGCGCGTTATTGCGAGCGATATCGACCAGGTCGCGGTTGAGGCGGCGCGCGGCAATGCGCGGCTCAACCGGGCAATGCCCGCAATTACATTCCTGCGCGCGACGGGCACCAAGGCCCGCGCCATCGCGGCAGGCGCGCCCTACAATCTGATCCTGGCCAATATTCTTCTGGGTCCGCTGCTGCGGCTCGCGGTGCCGCTACGCCGTCTCACGGCCCCCGGTGGACGCCTCGTGCTTTCCGGCCTATTGCCGGGCCATGCCAACGCGGTGCTTTCGATCTACCACGCGCAGGAATTCTTGCTTGAGCGGCGCGTCCCGCTCGATGGCTGGGTCACGCTGGTGTTAAAACGAAGCGCCCGTCTACGTTGCTACGCCCAAGGAGCACGTTAGAGTGCCGCTTATGTTCGAGGCCCACTTTCAGACATTCGACGATTCGAACGATCGATCGCAAAGCGCCCCCCGCGTCGCGACGCTGCGCGCCGAGCTCAAGCGGCGCGGGCTCGACGGGTTCGTCGTGCCCCGCGCCGACCGTCAGCAGAACGAATATCTGCCGGCGAGCGAAGAGCGATTGGCCTGGCTCACCGGCTTTACCGGTTCGGCCGGCGCAGCCATCGTGCTGGCCGAACGCGCGGCGCTGTTCGTGGATGGCCGCTACACCATGCAGGCCAAGACGCAGATCGACGCGAAACTTTTTTCCGTCGAGCATCTGGTGGACAACCCGCCGGCGCGGTGGATCGAGAATAATCTCAAAAGCGGCGCCAAGCTCGGCTACGATCCGTGGCTGCACACCTCGAATGGCGTCGAAAAGCTGAAGAAGGCCTGCGCCACCGCCGGCGCCGAGCTGGCGGCGTTGGATGGCAATCCGATCGACGCGCTGTGGACCGATCGCCCCGCGCCGCCCGCCGGTAAAGTGACCCTGCACGACCTCAAATTCGCCGGCGAGAGCGCCGCCGACAAGCTCAAGCGCATTCAAGCCGAACTAGCAAAACTCCGTGCCCATGCGCTGGTGGTGTCGGATCCGCAGAACGTCGCCTGGGCGTTCAACATCCGCGGCGCCGACGTTGCGCATACGCCGCTGGCGCTCGCTTTCGCGGTCGATCCCGCTGCGAGGGCCGGCCGGCGCTCTATGTGGACGGCGGCAAGCTCGACGCCAAAACGCGCGACAGCGCTGGAGCAGAGCTGCCGAGGTGCGCGACGCCGGACGATTTCGCGGCCGACCTCGGCGAATTGGAGGGCAGAGATCGTGCGGCTCGACCAGCGCGAGCGCCGCCGACGCGCTGACGCGGCTGATCGCGGCGAGCGGCGGCAAACCGGTGCGCGGCGCCGACCCGGTCGCGCTGATGAAGGCCGTCAAGAACGCAGCCGAGATCGCCGGCACACACGCCGCGCATCAGACGCGACGGCGTCGCGATGGCGCGGTTCCTCGCCTGGCTCGACCGCGAAGCGCCCAAGGGCCAAGATCACCGAAATCGACGCCGTGGAGGCGCTGGAAAGCTTCCGCCGCGACACCGGCGCTGTTCAAGGACATTTCGTTCCCGACCATCGCCGGCTCCGGGCCGAACGGCGCGATCGTGCATTACCGCGTCACCCGCGCGACCAACCGCACGCTCGGGATGAACGGGCTCTTCCTGATCGATTCCGGCGCGCAATACGAGGACGGCACCACCGACATCACGCGCACCGTCGCGATCGGCGCGCCGACCGAGGAAATGCGCGACCGCTTCACCCGCGTGCTGCAGCGGCCACATCGCGATTGCCGCCGCGGTGTTTCCCGAGGGCACCAGCGGCGCCCAGCTCGACCCGCTGGCGCGCGCCAGCATCTGTGGGCGGGCCGGGCTCGACTTCGACCACGGCACCGGCCACGGCGTCGGCAGCTATCTGTCGGTGCACGAGGGCCCGGCGCGCATCTCCAAGCTCGGCACGTCGCGCTGCAGGCGCGGCATGATCCTGTCGAACGAGCCGGGCTATTACAAAACCGGCGCCTACGGCATCCGCATCGAGAACCTGGTGCTGGTGGTCGCCGCGCCGCGAGCCGGCGGGCGGCGAAAAGCCGCTCAATGCGTTCGAGACGCTGACGCTCGCACCGATCGACCGGCGGCTGATCGACAGCCGGCTGCTGACCGCCAAGGAGCGCGACTGGGTCGACGGCTACCACGCGCATGTGCAGGAAGTGCTGGGGCCCCTGCTCGACGAGGAAACTCGCGCCTGGCTCGATGCGGCGGCGCGGCCACTTTGATGGCTAGGAAATCAGTTTCAGCCACTCGTCTTCGGTGAGCACCTGGACGCCGTGTTTCTTGGCCTCGGCCAGCTTGGAGCCGGCGCCGGGACCGGCGACCACGTAGTCGGTCTTCTTCGAGACCGAGCCGGAAGCCTTGGCGCCCAGGCGCTCGGCGGTAGCCTTGGCCTCCTCGCGTGTCATCTTTTCCAGCGCGCCGGTGAACACCACGGTCTTGCCGGCGATGCTCAGAACCTGCCCGTGAGGACGCGATACCGTTCCTAAGCTACTTGACCGGTTATGCAGCTCCCGCCGAGATTCATCCTCTTGGTTCGACCTTTACGCCCTCGGCCCACTCCGCGAGCTTTTTGACGTCGGAAATATTATCTGAAAGCAGGTTGCTTATGTCGCCGTCCAAAAGCGCCGCCCGATGCTTGCACCAACTGCGCATTTGGCCCGCTTGGCAGGTGCACGATACCCGGAGCTTCTCAGCGAGCCTACGCGCGGTTATTTCGTAGATGTTTCCAGTGCTGCCTCTAACCGAGAAGCACAAAATCTCGCCGACGAAGTCTTCTGACAAATCGGGGACGCTTCTTACGCTACGTGCAACGCTTGAGACTCCAGAAACCAAACACGGAAAATAAGAGTCTAACTCGTACGATCCCAGGCTGCATTGAAATCTTTGTTGATATGTCGACTACCTCAGAAACCCCCAAGTCTCTTGCCGCAGCCATTGCTATTTCAGCGCAAGCGAACGCGTCTTCTGCTGGATCGTGATGATCAAATTGGATTCTAAAATGACGTGCGACGGAATCAAGGGATACGCTCGGCAACGGGCTATACGCGCCGACAGATGCCCATGGTGCAATAATATCCAAATTCAGGGAAAAGTTGCCGATACTCCGTCAACGTGGCGCATAACACGCTAATATCAAACTCCGCATTGTGCGCTAAAATCAATGCGCCCGAAATATCGGGCAAAACTCGGACAACACCTCCTGCGGAAACTCGGGCTTATCACGTACATCCTCCGGATGGATTTCGTGTATTCGAATATTGTGTGAATTGAAGCGCATCTCTCGTGGACGAATAAGCCGATGCTCCCGCCTAGCCACTTCACCGTTTTCAATCCAAGCCAAACCTATGGCGCAGGCACTTCGGCGCTCTTCATTCGCGGTTTCAAAATCGATCGCAATTGTTCTCAAGTAATGCCCGCCCCTCAATGGGAATAGGCACTACAACCTAAAATATAGATTTTAGCAATTCTCAGTTAGCGTCCCAAGCCATTTAGCGGCCAATCAATTTCAGCCATTCTTCTTCAGAAATAACTTTCACACCGTGCTTCTTAGCGTCGGGGAAGTTTAGATCCGGCCCCTGGCCCGGCTACGACGAGGTCGGTTTTCTTAGAAACGGAATTCGACACCTTTGCACCCAAGCGGTCCGCAACCGCTTTTGCTTCATCCCGCGCCATCACTTCGGAGGCTGCCAGTAAAGACCAGCGTCAATCCAGAGACAGGAGAATCTTTAGCCACCTCTTCGGCGCGGTCGACCTTTATTTCTTTAAGAAGCGCTTCGACCGTCTTCCTGTTGTGTGGCTCAACAAAGAAACGAATGAGTGCCCCGGTTGCTACAGGGCCGATGTCGCTGTCATTGGCTAAACGTAGATAATTTTCCTTCGGGCGTTGTGTCCTAGCTGCCTGAAGCGCATTCCGAAGCTTAGCCTCAGTCTTGTAGTGATTAAACAAACTCTCTCGCTGGCCATCATTTAGATAATCGGCGCGTTGCGATTTTTGGCAAAGAAATCTGGTTGCGTGCCTCGCGCAGAGAGGCCTTCGTCTAATAAGCGGTCACGTGTAACTGGACCAATTTTGGGAATACCATCTAGTTCAATCCAAGCCGGTCCCGGGCTTATCTTTTGAGGCGAGATTGAGGGCCTTAATTAGCGACTTGACGTCCCCGCATTTCTTGCAAGAGCCTTCGCTGTTATTTCGCCTACATGTCGAACACCCAAACGCGGAAAATAAATCGGTCAAATGCAACCTCGCGTCGTCTATCGATTTCCTCTAGTAGTTTGTCAATTTCGTTATGCGCGACGTTCAGATTTTAGGCGCTGACTTTTGACGAATTTTCCCAGTCTTTTGCTCCCTTTCTTTGGCTTGAGCTTCACGCTTCTTAAAAAGAACCTTTTTCAGATCATCGAC
>CAVPUU010000007.1:0-38276 GCA_963709015.1 uncultured Alphaproteobacteria bacterium
TTAGTCGTCATGGCCGGGCTTGTCCCGGCCATCCACGTCTTGTCTGCCGCGGCTTGCGTGGATGCCCGGCACAAGGCCGGGCATGACGGAATCAATTCACCTTCACATGGGCCGCCTTGATCACCGGCGCCCAGCGCGCGATCTCGCCATCAATGCGGTCGCGGAAATCGTCCGGTGATGAACCGATCGGCTCCATCAACTGCGCCGCCAGCTTGTTGCGCACTGCCGGTGCCGTGATGATCGCGACCACGTCCTTGTTGATCTTGTCAATGATCGGCTTGGACGTGCCGCCGGGAGCGATCAAGCCGTTCCAGGCATCGGCTTCGACGTCGATTCCGCTCTCCTTCAAGGTCGGTACGTCCGGCAAAAAAGGCGACCGCTTGGCGGTCGACAGCGGCGAGAATTTTCACTTTGCCGGCCGCGGCCTGCGGCGTAACTGAAATCGGCGGCAGGCAGGCCATCTGCACGTCGCCGCGTATGAGCGCGGTGATCGCCTGCGGTGAACCGGGGTAGGGCACGTGAACCAGTCTGGTGCCGGCCTTGATGGCAAGTGCCTCCATGGTCAGATGCGACAACGAGCCATTGCCGATGGAGGCGTAATTGTATTTGCCCGGATTGGCTGTGCAGCAGTGCCACCAATTCGCCGACGCTGTTCACCTTCAGCTCGGGATTGACCGCAAGCACGCTCGACTGGGTGACGAGTTGGGTGATCGGCGCGATGTCTTTATGCGGATCGTAAGGCAAGTTTGAAAACAGCAATGTGTTGATGGCAAGCGGCCCGCCAATGCTGATGCCGATGGTGGCGCCGTCGGGCGCGGCCTTGGCCACCGCGTCGGTGCCGATATTGCCGCTTGCGCCCGGTCTGTTCTCGACCACGAAAGCGCTGTCGGGATATTTCTTCGACAGGCCCTCGGCGACGATGCGGGCCTCGATATCGGGGGTAGAGCCTGCGCCGAATGGCACGATGATGCGCACGGTTTTCGGCGGCCAAGTCTGCGCCGAAGCCGGCAAAACGGCCGCCAGCAGCAGCAAAACTATCGGCGCAAGGCGCTTTAACGAAGACTTGGAGAAAGCTGCGGCGAGAAACATCGAGGATATCCCATACGGCAGAGTGGCTTGCATTGACCACCGACGATCCTCTACTGCGGCGTTTCCGAAGGATAGAGCGTGCGTCGCGAGGATAGCATGGGTTTGGGCGTCCTCATTATTGGCCTGATCGTGTTTCTCGGGGCCGATTCATTCGTGACCTTCCGCGGCGTGCGCGCCGCGGCGATCGCGCGGCTCGGGCTTCGGTTATCGCGCGTGTTCGCGCTGGTCGCGATCATCGGCCTTGTGCTGATCGTCTGGGGCTACGGGCAGTACCGCGCGCATGAATGGATCCAGGTCTGGTCGCCGCCGGCCTTCATGCGACACATCACCGTCGGCCTCATGTTTTTCGCGGTTATTTTCATCACCGCGGCGTTTATCCCGAGCCATATCAAGGCCAAGCTCAAGCATCCGATGCTGGCGAGCGTGAAGACCTGGGCGCTGGCGCATCTGCTGTCGAACGGCGACCTCGGCTCGATTCTGCTGTTCGGCGGGTTCCTGGCCTGGGGCGTTTATGCCCGCATCGCCGCCAAGCGGCGCGGCGACATCGGCACCACCACCGCGCCGGCCGGCTGGATCAACGACGTCCTTGTCGTGGTGATCGGCATCGTGGTCTATCTCGCGCTCGGCTACGCCTTCCACCCGATGATGATCGGCGTGCCGGTGTTCGGGAGTAGCGCCGGTGTCAATGCAAGAAGAGATCAGGCGGCTCACCGCGCCCGATATCCTCGCCCGTAAGGGTGGCGAGCCGATCGTGTGCCTCACCTCGTATCACGCCCATACCGCGCGGCTGGTCGATAAATATTGTGACGTGATCCTGGTCGGGGATTCGCTCGGCATGGTGATGCATGGGCTGGAGACCACCGTGCCGGTCACGCTCGACATGATGATCCTGCAAGGCCACGCCGTGATGCGCGGCTCTAAGCGCGCGCTGGTCGTCGTCGACATGCCGTTTGGTTCCTACGAGGCGTCCAAGGAGCAGGCCTTCATGAACGCCGCGCGCGTGCTGAAGGAAACCGGCTGCGGCGCCATCAAGGTCGAAGGCGGCGCGCGCATGGCGGAAACAATCGCCTTTCTGGCCGAGCGCGGCGTGCCGGTGATGGCGCATGTCGGCCTCACGCCGCAGTCGATCAACACGATCGGCTCGTTCCGCGCGCAGGGTCGCGAAGAGGCCGACTGGGCGCGCATCGAGCAGGATACTCTCGCGGTGGCGGAGGCCGGCGCCTTCGCGGTGGTGATCGAGGCGGTGGCCGAGCCGCTGGGGCGCAAGCTTACCGCCGCCGTTCGCATCCCGACCATCGGCATCGGGGCGAGCGTTGCCTGCGACGGGCAGATCCTGGTGCTGGAGGACATGCTCGGCCTCAGGCCCCGGGTGCCGAAATTCGTCAAGCGCTATGGCGATCTTGGTCCCGGCATCGAGAAGGCGGTGGCCGACTATGCCGCCGAGGTGCGTCGCGCGCCTTTCCGGGCCCCGATCATGTCTATCCGATGAAGGGCAAAAAGAGCTAAACCCCTCAAATCTTAACGATTGTCGGCCAATCTTTGCCTTGCATCCGCCACATCGCTAGGTTACGCCGCAATCGTCTGGGGACGGGTGTTAAGCGGGGGCCTGGAGCAGTTGTGGCCGATATTTTCAATGAAGTGGACGAGGAAGTCCGCCGCGAACGGCTGCAGAAGCTGTGGGAACGCTACAGCGTCTATATCATGTGCCGCCGTCCTGCTCGTCGCCGCGATCGGCGCGTGGCGCGGCTACGAATACTGTCAGGCCAAGAAGGCCGCCGCCGCTGGCTCCGCATTCGAGTCCGCGCTGAGCTGAGCGAAGCCGGAAAACATAACGAAGCGCAAGCCGCTTTCAAAAAATCGCCGCCGATGCTCCTGCCGGCTATCGCGTGCTCGCGCGTTTGCGCGCTGCTGCCGAGCTTGCGCATGACAAGCCGGCGGATGCGATCAAAGGCATATGACGACCTCGCCGCGATGCTTCGCTCGGGTCAGGCCCTGCAGGATCTCGCCGCCGTGCGCGCCGGAATGTTGATGGTGGACAACGCTCGCTCGCCGACATGAGGCGCCGTTCGAAACCGGCCGCCGAGCCCCGCCGCACCTTCCGTCATACTGCGCGCGAAATGCTGGCGCTGTCGGCCTGGCACAATCATGATTTCGCTGCTGCGCGCCGCTATATCGACATGATCGCGAGCGACGGCGAAACCCCGCCGGGCATCCGCGCCGTGCCGAGGTGCTCTCGGCGCTGATCGTCGCCGATGGCAAGAGCTGAGGATCATCGTATGCGCCGCATGTATCGTATCTGTGTTGGTCGCCGGCTGGTCGCGTTCGCGCCGGTGCTTGCCGGCTGCGAAGAATTTCGACATGGACAAGTTCGACTTTTCCATCTCAACGAAAAGAAGAAGCTGCCGGGCGAACGCAAGGAGATGTTCCCGAGGGCGTACCCGGTGTCACCCAAGGGATTCCGCCGGAATATTTGAAAAGCAATCAGCCGCCGGTGGACACCGCGCAACGCCGGGCGGGGCCGCTGCCGCGGCGCCGGGCGACAAAACCGCGGCGCCGGCGCGGTGGCCAAGACCGCGGCCATCGAGCCGGCGCAGAGCCGAAGCCGAAAGCAAAACCCAAGCGCAAGCCGAAACCGCAAACGCAGCGCATCCGGCCAGGCAGATCACCGTACAGCCGGGGCCAAAGCAAGACAACGGCCAGCAGCAGCTGGCGCCTTGGCCAGTCCGCACCCCAGCAGCCGGCGCAGGGCACAGGCACCGCCCCCTGGCCGTCGGCGCCGCCGCCCGCCACCTTCTCGCACTGACGCCCCTCTCAGGCTAAGAGAGCGTCGCCCGCTAAGTGCGGGCCGGACCGCCGCCCATGAGCTTCACCATCGCCATCGTCGGCCGTCCCAATGTCGGCAAGTCGACATTGTTCAACCGGCTGGTCGGCCGCCGCGTCGCGCTGGTCGACGACCGGCCTGGCGTGACGCGCGACCGCCGCGAGGGCGAGGGCCGGCTCGGCGATCTCGATTTCACCGTGATCGACACCGCCGGCCTCGAGGAGTCGACGCCGGAAAGCCTCAGCGGCCGCATGCGGGCGCAGACCGAGACTGCGATCGGGCAGGCCGATGCGATTTTTTTCATGATCGATGCGCGCGGCGGTCCGACCGGAGCCGACCGCGTGTTCGCCGAACTGGTGCGCAAGTCGGGCAAGCCGACGGTGTTGATCGCCAACAAGATGGAGGGTACCGCCGGCAAAGCGGGTAGACTAGACGCCTATGCGCTCGGCCTTGGCGATCCGGTGGCGATTTCGCGGAGCACAATGAGGGCCTGGCCGATCTCTACGATGCGCTGCGCGCGGCCTTGCCGGAATGCACCGCGGCGCAGATTGAAGCGGCGGCCGAGCCATCCGGCCCGCATCCGATCCGGGTCGCTATCGTCGGGCGGCCGAATGCCGGCAAGTCGACGCTGGTCAACCGGCTGATCGGCGCGGAGCGGCTACTCACCGCGCCGGAGGCCGGCACCACCCGCGACGCGATCGCGGTCGATCTCGATTGGCGCGGCCAGAAATTCCGTATCCACGACACCGCCGGCCTGCGCCGCCGTTCGCGTATCGACGAGAAGCTCGAGAAGTTGTCGGTCGCCGACGCGCTCAACGCCGTGCGTTTCGCCGAAGTGGTCGTCGTGCTATTCGACGCCGAGAACGCGTTTGAGGAGCAGGACCAACGCATCGCTGATCTGGTCGAGCAGGAAGGCCGCGCCATCGTCATCGCGGTCAACAAATGGGATCTGAAGGAAAAGACCGCGGGTGCCATCGGCCGGCTGCGCGCGCAAGCGGACGAGAAGCTCACCCAGATGAAGGGCGTGCCGCTGGTAGCGGTGTCGGCATTGACCGGCGAAGGTCTCGACCGGCTGATGCAGGCGATTGTCGATGCCTTCGCGGTGTGGAACAAGCGCATTCCGACAGCTGCGCTCAATCGCTGGTTCGAGCATACGGTCGAGGCGCATCCGCCCCCGGCAGTGTCCGGGCGCAGGCTTCGCCTCAATTACATAACGCAAGCGAAAAGCCGGCCGCCGAGTTTGGTGTTGTTCTGCACCCGTGCCGACGCGCTGCCCGATGCCTACAAGCGCTATCTGGTGAACTCCCTGCGCGAGAGCTTCGAGCTTCCCGGCACCCCGATCCGTCTGACGCTGCGGGAGAAAGGCAACCCGTTCAAGGGACGTGCGAAGCGCAAGCACTAGCACTAGCGCATGATCCCGAAAGGTGGGAACCGGTTTTCGGATAAGATCATGCGCAAACAAAATGTTAGGGAAGCAAGGTGATTCGATCTAATCGGATCACGCTCTGGGCGAACGTTACAAGACGTTAATATCCCGGTTTCGGCGCAAAGCCTTTGCCGGAGCGGGTTTTGTTACCCGCGCCGGTAGCCCATCGGCGCATTTTTTCGACGACGTGCGGAACATTTTGAAAACGCGGCGCTTTGTTGATATCGTGTTTGGCAACTCGGGGGCGGCGCCCGCAGCATCAGCTTGTAGCCGCCGGACATTGGCCTCTGGGGTGACGCTATGAAAATGAGCAAGCTTGGTTATTTTTCCGAGTTCCTGCTATTTCCGCCGCTCATACTTGTCGCTACGCTGCTTGCGTTTCGCAGTTCGATACCGCCGCAGCCGCTGATTTGGGCGTTGGTCTATGGCGCCGGATTGATTGCCTGGACCTTGTTCGAATATCTCCTGCACCGCGTGCTGTTTCATCACGCGCCGGTGCTTTCGCAAATCCACGATCGCCATCATCAATCGCCGCAGGACCTCATCGGCACGCCGGCCTGGGCGAGCGCGGTGCTCGGCCTGCTCGCGGTTGCCAGCCCTTTATGCATGGCGCTCGGCTATGATCTTGGCACCGCGGCGACGGCAGGCCTCGTTACCGGGTACCTTTGGTATGTCTTCGTCCACTATGCGACCCATCACTGGCAGCCGCGGCGCGATCTCCTATCTTTACCGTGCGCGGCTGCGCCACGCCCGCCACCATCATTTGTCCCATAGCGGAAATTTCGGCGTGACGACGGCTCTGTGGGATCATGTCTTCGGCACCGCGCTCGAATCTGGCGCGGCAAAGTTTAGCCGTAAGCCTTAAGCGGGCGAGCGGAATTCCAGGAACCTCCCGGCGCGGAAATCGTATATTTTTCCGCTCTCCATGCAATCGGGCATACATAGCGTCACGACCGCTTTCGCGACGTCCTCCGGTGTCGGCAGCGTCATCGGATCGATGCCCGGAAACGCGGTCGCCATCATGCGCGTACGGGTCTGACCGGGGCTGAAAAGGTTGGCGCGCACTTTGGTGGAAGCACACTCGGCGGCATAGGTTCGCACCAGTGCGTCCAGCGCCGCCTTCGAGGCGGCATAGACGCCGAAATAGGGACGCGCCATGTACGCCACGGCCGATGTCACGAACACCGCGCGCCCGGCCTGCGATCGTTGCAGCAATGCTTCAAAGGTGCGGATCAATTGCCAATTGGCCGTAACGTTGATCGCCATCACGTCGTTCCAGATTTTCGGCTCGATGTGGCCGAGCGGCGAGGGCGTCGTTAATATGCCGGCGTTGCCGACGAGAACGTCCAGCCGCTGGTAGCGCTCATTGAGCGCGAGCGCGAGCCGCGCGATCCCGTCCGAATCCTTCATGTCGAGTGGCACCAAAGTAGCCGAGCCGCCGGCCGTCTTGATCTTGTCGTCGAGTTCTTCGAGGCCGCCGACCGTTCGCGCGGCGGCTACCACATGTGCGCCGGCCTTGGCCAGTTCCAGCGCGACTGCCGCGCCGATGCCGCGCGAGGCGCCGGTGACCAGCGCGATTCGATCGGAGAGGGGTTTGGGAATAACGGCCATTTTTTCGTCATGCCCGGCACTCGGGTCCGGCCTTCGGCCGGCCCGAGCATAAACCTTGTCCCGGGCATCCACGCCTTTCTTCTTCGCAGCCTTTTAAAGACGTGGATGGCCGGGACAAGCCCGGCCATGACAGAATATTGGGCTCGATTAAATCGCTTCCGCCAGCAACGACAATTGCCGCGGGCTTGCCTCTTGCGCGGCGAGGTCGGTGAGCGGGGTCGGATAGTCGCCGGTGAAGCAGTGGTCGGTGAATTGCGGCCGTGCCGGATCGCGTCCCGGCAGACCCATGGCGCGGTAGATGCCGTCGACCGACAAGAACGCCAACGAATCCGCGCCAATGAATTGGCGCATGCCTTCGAGATCGTGGGTAGCGGCGAGCAGCTTGTCGCGCTCGGGCGTGTCGATGCCGTAATAATCGGGATGCGTGATCGGCGGGGAGGCGATGCGGAAATGCACTTGCTTGGCGCCGGCATCGCGCATCATTTGCACGATCTTGCGCGAGGTGGTGCCGCGCACGATCGAATCGTCGATCAGCACGATGCACTTGCCCTCGACCACGGCACGGTTGGCCGAATGCTTCATGCGTACGCCCTGGTCGCGGATCGCCTGCGTCGGCTGGATGAAGGTGCGGCCGACGTAGTGATTGCGGATAATTCCGAGTTCGTAGGGGATGCCCGACTCCTGCGCAAAGCCGATCGCCGCCGGCACGCCGGAATCCGGCACCGGCACGACCACGTCGGCCTGCGCCGGGGCTTCGCGCGCCAGCTCGCCGCCCATGGTCTTGCGCACATTGTAGACGTGGCGGCCGCCGACGATCGAATCCGGTCGCGCGAAATAGATGTATTCGAAGATGCACGGCCGCGCCACCATCGGCGGGAACGGCTTGTGCGACTGCATGCCGTCCTCGTCGAACACGACGACCTCGCCGTTCTCCACGTCGCGCACATAGTGCGCGCCGATGATGTCGAGCGCGCAGGTTTCCGATGCGAGAATCGGGCAGCCGTCGAGCTTGCCGATCACCAGCGGGCGAATGCCGAAAGGGTCGCGCGCGCCGACCAGCTTCTTGTTGGTGAGGCCGACAAAGGCATAGGCGCCTTCGAGCTGGCGCAGGCCCTCGATGAAACGGTCGACGAAGCGGTTGCGGCGCGCGCGCGCAACCAGATGCAGAATCACCTCGGTGTCGGTGGTCGATTGCATCATGGCGCCTTCGCGCACCAGGTTCTTGCGCAGCGCGATGCCGTTGGTGAGGTTGCCGTTATGGCCGATAGAGAAGCCGCCGCCTTCCAGTTCGGCGAACAACGGCTGCACGTTGCGCAGCACCGTCTCGCCGGTGGTTGAGTAGCGCACATGACCGATGGCCATGTTTCCCGGCAGGCGGTCGATCACTTCCCGCCGAGCAAAGGCATCGCCGACCAGGCCGAGGCGACGTTCGGAGTGAAAGCGTTTGCCGTCGAAGGAGACGATGCCGGCGGCTTCCTGGCCGCGATGCTGGAGCGCGTGCAGGCCGAGCGCGGTAATGGCGGCGGCGTCGGGATGGCCGAAAATACCGAATACGCCGCATTCTTCGCGCAGCCGGTCGGCCTCCGGGTCGAAATCGGCGCCTACGGGCTGTGCGGGGTCGTGCGGCTGCTGCTGCATCTATCGCGTTCCGGTCCGTGGGCTGAGCTCCGACTTCTGGTCGGGGCCCGTATCCGGCGGTTCCTGGTCTTCCGGCTTCTGCCGCTTCAACCGCTTCAAGATGGTGCTTTCGGGGTCATCCGGCAACATGGACATCAACCATTGTCCGGTACTTTGCAACACGACCTTCGACTTGGCGCCGCGCACCCATTCCGGCTGGCTGCGGTCGGGCACCAGCCAGGCGAAAAACAGGAAGGCGACAACCACGATGATCAAACCGCGGCCAAGCCCGAACAGGAAGCCAAGCGTGCGGTCGAGCGCGCCAACCCGGCTGTCGAGCACCATGTCGGAAATGCGCACGGTGATGATCGAGACCACCAGCAGCGTGACCAGGAACACCGCACCGATGCTGGCGCCGGCCGCCACCATGTCGCTGGAGACGTATTGCTTGGCAATCGGCAGCACGCGCGAATAGGAGTAGAGCGTGACCAGCGCGGCGATGCCCCAGGCGCCTATCGACAGGATCTCGCGCATGAAGCCGCGGATCATGGCGAGCAGGCCGGAGATCAGCATGACCACCAGGAGGATGATGTCGAGCAGCGTGATCGGCATCGGCGCTCATGCACTCCACGGGTAAAGGCGAGGCTTGCCAAGCAGATGGGACGGCGAATCCCGGAAAGCCATAGCGGCTCCCGGTGAGCGCAGCAATGTCGGCCTTAAGTGCTTAATTTTACGCCTATTTCTGCTCTTGCGCCGGCCTGTCGGATGTGGCCCGCGCGGGCCAGTTTGGATGCCCCGTGTATAGCGGGGCGTCACCGTGCCGTCACCCGTCTTGTCCACGGGTTTTACTCCCCGTAACCCGGCTTCCGCGCGCGGCGATGTCGGCGACCAGACTGGCAAGGCTTGCCACATCGGTGACCTTGATCCCGGGCTCGCCGGCTTCCGCGCGCGCGGCTTCCGGCACGATGGCGCGGGTAAAGCCGAGCTTGGCGGCTTCCTTGAGCCGGGCGGGGGCCTGCGCCACCGGCCTTATGGCGCCGGAGAGAGACACCTCACCGAAATAGACCGCATCGGCCGGCAGCGGCGCGTTCGCCAATGAGGACACCAGCGCGGCGGCGGCGGCGAGATCGGCTGCCGGCTCCTGGATGCGCAGGCCGCCGGCGACGTTCAGGTAAACGTCGTGGCCGCCGAGTTTCACGCCGCAATGGGCTTCCAGCACGGCGAGAACCATCGACAGCCGGCTCGGGTCCCAGCCGACCACCGCCCTTCTTGGCGTGCCCAAAGATGTCGGCGCCACCAGCGCCTGGATTTCGACCAGCAGGGGCCGCGTGCCCTCGATGCCGGCGAATACCGCGGTGCCGGGCGAACCGAGGTCGCGCGCCGACAGGAACAGTTCGGATGGATTGGCGACTTCACGCAAGCCGGCGCCGGTCATCTCGAACACGCCGATTTCATCGGTCGGGCCGAAGCGATTTTTTACCGCGCGCAAGATGCGGAACTGATGCGAGCCTTCGCCCTCGAACGAGAGCACGGCGTCGACCATGTGTTCGACCACGCGGGGACCTGCGATCTGGCCGTCTTTGGTGACATGGCCGACCAAAATGACGGCGGCGCCGGAGCGCTTGGCGAAGCGGATCAGCGCCTGCCCGCTGCCGCGCACCTGCGTGACCGTGCCGGGCGCGCGATTCCACCATGTCGGTCCACATGGTCTGGATCGAATCGATGACGATCAGCCGCGGTGTCTTGCCCTCTGACATGGTGGCGATGATGTCTTCGACCGAGGTCTCGGCCGCGAGCTCGACCGCGGCATCGCTTAAGGACAGCCGTTCGGCCCGCAACCGCACCTGGGCGACCGCTTCCTCGCCGGAGATATAGACCGCGCGATGTCCGCCGCGCGCCATCGCGGCGGCGGCCTGAAGCAACAGAGTCGATTTGCCGATGCCGGGGTCGCCGGCCATCAGCAGCACCGAGCCGCGCACGAAGCCGCCGCCGGTGACGCGGTCGAACTCGGCCATGCCCGAGCGCTGGCGTGGCGCGTCATGCGCCTCACCGGCGAGCGGCTCGAGCGCGAATAGGCGGCCCTTGCCGGGTTTGCGCCCCGGTCCGGCCGGGCGATCGGCGCCTTCTTCGGTGAGCGTATTCCACTCGCCGCAGGCCTCGCACTTGCCCTGCCAGCGGGGCGAGGCCGCCCCGCAGTTTTGACAGATGAAGCTCAGATTGCGCTTGGACATCAGGGAATCGCCGCCAAAACGATAATTTTGAATCTAAAACAGCAATGAGAACATTACAAGAACATTGTTTACGGAAGTGCTAATTCGAAGGGAAAAGACGGCGTGGAGCGGCTCAGTCCCGATAAACCCGGTGATACCGCCGTCCGAGGCTGGTGAGCACTTCGTAGCCGATGGTGCCGGCGGCCTTGGCCAGGTCATCCACGGTTATTTCATCGCCAATGAGAGTGGCGAGATCGCCGCGGCGGACGGCATTGTCCGGCAAATCGGTAATGTCGATCGCCAGCAGGTCCATGGAAACGCGCCCGGCCAGCGGGCAGCGCTTGTCGGCCACGATAGCGTCAGCGCCGGGCGCGAGGTCCGAGGCGCTGGCGGCGCGCAGATAGCCGTCAGCATAGCCAATCGCGACAACGGCAATGCGCGTCGTGCGCTTGGCGGTCCAGCCGGCGTTGTAACCGATCGTCTCGCCGCGCGGCACGGTGCGTACTTGCGCGATGCGCGCCTGCAATCCGATCGCCGGCTGCATCGGATTGCTCTGGCCGGGGATCGGATTGACGCCATAGAGCGCGACGCCTGGGCGCACCATGTCGCAATGGGCGGAAGCCCCAAGGAAAATGCCGGAGGAATTGGCAAGCGAGGAGGGGATGCCGCGATACAGAATGCGTATCTCGCGGAAGGCACCGATCTGCTGGGCGTTGAGCGGATGCTCGGGCGTCTCGGCGCAGGCGAGATGGCTCATCAGCAAAGTGACGCCGTGGTTTTCCGACCGGATGCGCGGCGCCAGGGCTGCCGCATCATTCACCGAAATGCCGAGCCGATTCATGCCGGTGTCGACATGGAGCGCCGCGCCGCCATGCCATTGGTCGGCCGAGCAGAATGCGTCCCATTCCGCCAATTCGACCATGCTGCCGATCACGGGCCGCGCGCGGATGTTGGCGTAAGCCGGCGCCGTGCCCGACATCAGCCCATTGAGTACGTAGATCGCGGGCTGCGATGCCGCTGCGCGCGCTTTACGCGCTTCGGACAGGTCGGCGACGAAAAGCGTTTTGCATCCTGCTTTGGCCAAGGCGGCGGCGACTTTCTCGATGCCACAGCCATAACCGTCGGCTTTGATCACGGCCGCGCATTCCGCCGGCATGGCGCGGCGCTGAAGCGCGCGCCAATTGGCTTCGATGGCGCCGAGATCGACGGTGAGGATGCCACCGGCCTCAGCCGCCGGCGGGCCGGTGGTGGCACTTGTTTCGACCTCCGCCGCCGGGCTCAAACTGGGGTCGGGTTCGGATTCAATGATCGTCATGGCGGCTAGGGTTTAGCGGCCAGAACGCGCCACGTCCATGCGGCACTCCCGGCGCTACCCCTGAACGACCAGCATAAGGAATGCGGCGAAAAGCACGACGTGCACGGCGCCTTGAAGAACATTGGTCCGGCCGCTGGCAAAGGTGACGACGCAGACGACGAGCGTGAGCAGAAGCAGAACGTCGTTAGCCTTGTCCAGGCCGAGGTAAACCTCGTGTCTGGTGAGCTGGCTGACCGCCAGCATGGCCGGCACGGTAAGCCCGATCGTGGAGAGAACCGATCCGAGGGAAATATTGATCGACCGCTGAAGGCGGTTCGCCATGGCGGAACGCGTGGCGCCGATCGCTTCGGGTGTCGCCACCAGCATGGCGATGGCGATGCCGCCGAGCGCCGCCGGCGCCTTCAGTGTCTCGATGAAATAATCGATCGGGTGCGCGAGTTGTTCGGCGAGAAAAACCACCGGCAGGATATAGGCCAGCAGCAAAAAAGCATGCCAGCGCAGCGAACGCGCCGCCAGCGGCAACGCGGGTGGTTCCGTGGCGTCGTCGCCGTCGCTGATGAAATAGCCCCGATGACGCCCGGTCTGGATGGCAAGAAACGCGACGTAAAGACCAACCGACATGACGCAAAGAAATATCTGCTGGGCAAACGAAAGCGTTGGCCCGGCTGTGGTGGTGGTGAAATTCGGAAGCGTCAACGAAAACACCGACAAGGGAATGATCACACCAAGATAGGCATTCGCACTCTGCAGGTTGTAGTGCTGCTCCATATTACGCCAGCCGCCGAGCAGCAGCGAACCGCCGATCATGCCGCCAAGGATAATCATGACGATCGCGAATAGCGTATCGCGCACGAGCGTCGGGTTATTTTCACCGTGCAACATCACGGCCGAGATGCTCAGCACCTCAATCACCGTTACCGACAGCGTCAGCACCAGCGTGCCGTAGGGCTCGCCGAGGATTTCGGCGACATGGTCCGCGTGCCGGACGACCGAGAGGGCGGAGCCCATCACAACGCCGAATAGCCAAATGAAGATGAACGCGAGCCAGAGCGGGTTGGACAACGAATCGAACAGTGTCTCGGCAATCAAGGCGAAGGTGATCGTGGTCGCCAGGCTTATGCCTAAAAACCATTCCCCCGCGATTGCTTTACGTAGCTCACCCGAATGTTTTGGTTTCACGAGAGTTCTGCCAGGGCGAAAACGATCAGGCAGTAAAGTGATTTGTCAGCGAATATGCAATGCGGACGCGATCATTTAACCGATCCGCTCCGGCAGATGGTCGGCCTTCGCCAGAGTCGAGAATTTCGTGATGGCGCCTTCGAATTGCAGTTCGACCGTGCCGGTCGGGCCCGTGGCGCTGCTTGCCGATGATGACCTCGGCGCGGCCGTGGACTTTTTCGCCCTCCGCCAGCCATTCGGCGAATTTCTCGCGGTTGGTTTCCAGCGGCTTGCGCATCTGGTGATAATATTCGTCGCGGAAAACGAACAGCACCACGTCGGCGTCCTGTTCGATCGATCCCGAATTCACGCAAGTCCGAAAGCTGCGGGCGCTTGTCGTCGCGGCTTTCGACTTGCCGCGAGAGCTGCGACAGCGCCAGCACCGGCACGTTGAGTTCTTTGGCCAATGCCTTGAGCTTTGTGGTGATCTCGGTGATTTCCTGCACGCGATTTTCCGCCGAGCGGCGGGTCGAGCCTTGCAGTAATTGCAAATAATCGATGATCAAGAGATCGAGGCCGCGCTGGCGCTTGAGCCTGCGCGCTCGGGCGGCGAGCTGCGCCACCGACAGGCCGCCGGTCTCGTCGACGAAGAACTGCAAGTTCTGCAATTCGATCGAATGATCCTTGATGCGCTCGAATTCGGCCTCGCTGATGCCGCCGCGTCTGATCTGGTTCGACGGAATGCCGGTCTGTTCGGCGATGATGCGGGTAGCAAGCTGCTCGGCCGACATTTCCAGCGAGAAGAAGCCGACGATGCCGCCATTGGCGGTGACGGTGTGGCCGTCGGGCTTGACCTCGCCGCGCCAGGCGCGCGCGACATTGTAGCCGATATTGGTGGCGAGCGCGCTTTTGCCCATGCCGGGACGGCCGGCGAGGATAATCAAATCGGACGGCTGCAGGCCGCCCATCATGCGATCGAGTTCGTCTAGCCCGGTGCCGATGCCGGACAGTTTGCCGTCGCGCTGAAAGGCGTGCGCCGCCATGTCGATCGCGGTGGTGAGCGATTGCGCAAAGCGCTGGAAGCCGCCGTCATAGCGGCCGGTCTCGGCCAATTCGTACAGCTTGCGCTCGGCGTCCTCGATCTGCGCGCGTGGCGCGAAATCGACCGGCGCGTCGAAGGCGACGTTGACCATGTCCTCGCCGACGATGATCAGCGCGCGGCGGATCGACAGGTCGTAGATGGTGCGGCCGTAGTCTTCGGCATTGATAATGGTGGTCGCTTCGGCGGCGAGGCGGGCCAGATACTGGCTCACCGTCATGCCGCCGATATCGACATCGGCGCCAATGAACGTCTTTAAGGTGACTGGCGTCGCGACCTTGCCGGCGCGGATCAGATCGCGCGCAAGCTGATAGATTTTCTGATGAATTGGCTCGAAAAAATGCTCCGGGTTAAGGAAATCCGAAACTCGGTAGAAGGCCTCGTTGTTGACCAGGATCGCGCCCAATAGCGCCTGCTCCGCTTCGATATTGTGCGGAGCGGAACGAAAGTTCTGGGCAGGTTCTTCAACCTGCTTACGGAGCGCCGAATCGAAAGGGGCCATGGATCTCTATGCTTACTCTTGAAATGTGGCATAGCACGGCCTTTTCAAATGGCACGGCACTCCGCCTGCGGTTACCCCGCAATTCACAAGGGCTAAACAGCGGTGAACAAGACCGGTTTTATCTTGACCGTGGCGGCGCCCGCGCGGTGGTTTCCGCGGTCTACTCGCCGGCGAGCCGCAGCGGTTGAAGGCGCACACGTTCCGCGCCGCGCAAGCGCTGCTCCTCGCGCATGATGTAGTCCCGCGTCATCGGCACCACGCCCTGCCGCTTGGTGATCTGGATCTGGAACACCATCATATTCTGCTCGCGGAACGACATTTCGGACGACGCGAGATAGAATTCCCACATTCTCTCGAACCGCTCGTCGTAAATGCGCTCCACGTCGGCGCGGTGGGCGAGGAAGCGCTGGCGCCAGGCCTTCAGCGTCTCGGCGTAATGCAGCCGCAGAATTTCGATGTCGGTAACAAGCAAACGGGCACTCTCGATCCGCGGCAACACCTCCGACAGCGCGGGGATATAGCCGCCGGGGAAGATATATTTCGAAATCCACGGATTGGTGATGCCGGGTCCTTCGGAGCGGCCGATGGCGTGCAGCAGCATCACGCCGTCGTCGGAGAGCAATTGCGCGCTTTTGCGGAAGAAGGTGTCGTAGTGATTGACGCCGACGTGCTCGAACATGCCGACCGACACGATTCGGTCGAACGGCCCCTCGACGTCGCGATAATCCTGCAGCTTGAAGCGCGCGCGCTCGGCCAAGCCCTTTTCCGCCGCGCGCTCGTTGGCAATGGCGTGCTGCTCTTGCGAGAGCGTGATGCCGGTCACGTCGGCGCCGGTGTTCTCGGCGAGATAGAGCCCGAGCCCGCCCCAGCCGCAGCCGATATCGAGCACGCGCAAGTCTTGACCGGAGTTGTCGGGCTTGACCAATAACTTGGCAGCAATATGCCGCTTCTTCGCGAGTTGGGCGTCGTCGAGCGACTGGCCGGGGCTTTCGAAATAGCCGCAGGAGTATTGCCGGTCGGCGTCGAGGAAAAGCGAATAGAGCCGGCCGTCGAGATCGTAGTGATGGGCGACGTTATGGCGCGCGCGCCGGCGCGGATTGAACTGCTGGAAGCGGCGGTACAGGTAGCGCAGCAGCCACTGCGGTCGCGCCCAGTGCGGTACCTCGGTGCCCTGGCCGAGCATGACGGAAAGCACATCGGCAATCGAGCCTTGCTCGACCACGAACGTGCCGTCCATGTAGGCTTCGCCGAATTTGAGCTCGGGGTCGAGCAGAATGGCCCATTCGGCCGCGCGCGAGGTAAAACGTACCGATACCGGCTGGCCGGTCCCGTCGCCGAAGGTCAAGACCGTCCCGCGCGAGGTGGTGACCCTGAATGTCCCCCGCCGGATAAAGGTCTTGAGCAGAAACTGAAGCAACCGGTCCATCGGCCGCCTCCGCATGAAAACCAAGGGCTTTCGTTCTAATCGTCCCCGCGCCCGCCCAATCCGGCGGGTATTCTAATGCTTAACGGAGGTATTCAATCAAAGTTCCCGCGGCCCAGCAATGCCACAAATTGATGCATGCATTGCCGTTCCAACCAGGGTCACAACCCGGCGGGAATGGGCTATCAACGCCGTAATCGGCGGCGTGGGCCAATAGGTAGCGGAAGGCAAGCCATTGAAAGGTCTATGATAATGACGGGGTTGAGGGACGGCATCGGGTTTGCAATAGCGGCTTTGGCGCTGGCGCTGACGGCGCCTGCATGGGCGCAGGAAAATCTGGATTCAGGCAAGACCGGCGCGCAACTCTTCGTCTCGAACTGCGCACTTTGCCACAAGAGCGCGCAGGCCCTGAACAAATCCGGCGGCCTGCTCGGTCTGTCGGGCTTTCTACGCGAGCATTATACTGCTAGCCGGGAATCGGCGTCCGCCATCGCCAGTTATCTGGAATCGGTCGGCAACGCGCCGGCGCCGGCCAAGCGCAAGGACACCAAGCACGCGGCCAAAGGCGACGAAAAGGCCAAGCTCGACGAGAAAAAGGACAAGACCAAGTCCGAAAAGTCGGAAAAATCCGAAAAATCGGGCGAGGCCGTCAAGTCGGACGAGGTCAAATCCTCCGCGCCGAAGAGCGAACCCAAGAGCGAACGTAAGACCGAGCCAAAAGGCGACGCCAAGGGTGAATCCAAGAGCGAGTCCAAGCCACCCAAGACGCTGGAGCCAAAGCCGGACAAGCCAGAGAAGTCCGACTAGCAGGCCCGGAATTGAGCCTTGATCACGCCGAACTTTCGGTCGTCTCGGTATTTTCCTTTTTGCTCTTCGGCGCCTTTGCGGAGTTGTTCTGCTCCGCGGGAGCTTCCACCTGAGCCTCAGCTCCCGGCTCCTCGAACTCTCGCAAGGCCTTGGCCGCCTCCGGCTCGAAGAAGGCTTCCGCGGCTTCGAGCGCCGCTGCCGCATCCTCTTCCGCCTGCTCGCGCCGCACCGTGACATCCTCGCCGCGCGCGACACGCTCGGCTTCGCCCGCGCTGCGCGCGACGATGACCGTGACGATGGTCTCGACCTCCGGATGCAGCGCCAGCGGCACCTTGTACTGGCCGATGGTCTTGATCGGCGCGTTGAGCACGACCTGCGAGCGGCTCACCTCGGCGCCGTCGCCGCCGAGTAAGCCGGCGATGTCGCGGGTCGAGACCGAGCCGAACAATTGTCCGGCCTCGCTCGCCTGGCGGATCACCACGATGGTCTTGCCGTCGAGCTTGGAGGCGACCTTCTCGGCGCCGCCCTTGAGCTCGAGATTGCGCGCCTGCAATTCGGCCTTCATGCCTTCGAAACGCGCTTTGTTGTCCGCGGTCGCGCGCAAGGCCTTGCCGCGCGGCAGCAGGAAATTGCGAGCGAACCCGTCCTTCACGCGCACGACGTCGCCCATTTGTCCGAGCTTGCCGATACGCTCCAAAAGGATCACTTCCATCGTCGTCACTCCTTGATCTGATCTTGGTTTAACTGAATGTAAATCCTCGGCGACAGTCGCGTGGGTCAGGTGAGCGCGGGGGGCCCACGCGTGTTGGCGATGCGCGCGCGCAAGTCGATGACCGCTTCGATCAGGCCGAGCAGGCAGAGCGCCAGAACCGGCCAGCCCAACACGAGCACCGCCAAATAAACACCGCCCAGAAGGAAGAGGCGGCTCGCCATGTCGCGGGTGATGGCATGCAGCACCGCGAAGCCGAGCACGCCATAGGCCATCAGCAGGCTCGCCGACACGACGCCGGCGATGATGCCGATCAGGCTGCCGACAAAACTCAAAGCGACAGCGATCGCGAGCGCGATGGTGAGCCTGCGCGGAAACGTAATGGCCGAAAGCTGCGGCCACGGCCGCGTCAGCCGGCCGGAAAATTTCACCACGCAGGCGGCAAGCCACAGATTGAGCACGTTGGTGATGGTGGCGAGCACCGCCGCGGCCGGCGGAATGGCGGTCACCAGGAAGTCGACCAGGCGGTCGGCGTTGCGGACGCCCGGCACGTTGAGCGGGGCATCCGCCGGCACGTCGGTTTCCACGCGCAAGATGTGCGTCAGTGCCTGGCGCAGGCCGGTCCGGAAGCTCTCGGCATCGAGGCCGAAATTGGGAATGGCGACCAGCACGACGAGGGCGGCGAGGATGGCCGCCCATACCACCAGCCGGCCGGGCGGATACCATTCGAGCGCGGCGGCGCCATTGCCGGCCGGACGCGCCAGCATCGCGAGATAGCCGAGCCACCAGGCCGGCGCCCCGGCGCCGGCCAGGAACGAGAAGAAGAATACCGGGCCAAAGGCGATGCCGAGCGCCAGCGCGCCCGCTAGGGCGGCGATCATTGCCGCCCAATGGCTCCAGCCGAGGCCTGCGATCATGATCGGCAATGGCGCGAGATAGAACAGCGGGATCGACAGCCACGCGCCCGAGGTCACCGAGGCGAACAGCAAAGCCGCCGCGGCGCCAGCACCGATACCGATCAATCCAAATCGCACCATCACGAGCTGTCCCGCTCCTTTCGAGCGGTTAGAGGCGGACCGGGTCCACCCCAACCATCGGCCTGGCGGGTGTCCCCGCAAGCCTCGTTCGTTTTCCTCATCCTGAGGAGCGGGCGAAGCCCGCGTCTCGAAGGATGAGGCCGACTGTTGTTCTCACCCTTCGAGACGCGCCCACCCAAGTCGGCTACAGCCGACTTGGCTAATTAAACGCCGATCACGGGATAAACCCGAGATCGGTGGGCGTTCCTCAGGGTGGGGGCACTCCGCATCACTTGATGACGTAAGGCAGCAGACCGAGGAAGCGCGAGCGTTTGATCGCCTGCGCCAGTTCGCGCTGCTTCTTGGCGGACACCGCGGTGATGCGGCTCGGCACGATCTTGCCGCGCTCCGACACGTAGCGCTGCAACAGCTTGACGTCCTTGTAGTCGATCTTGGGCGCGCTGGCGCCGGAGAACGGACAGGTCTTGCGTCGGCGGAAGAACGGGCGGCGTCCACCGCCACCACCGCCACCTTGGGATGATCCGAATGCCATGATCTATTCCTCCACCGCTGCGACGGCCGGAGCATCGGCCTCGTCGTCGTCGCGCCGGGGGCGGCGCTCGCCGCGCCCACGATCGCCACGATCCCCCCGATCACCACGGTCGCCACGATCGTCGCGATCGGATTTGCGCATCATCGCGGAGGGGCCTTCCTCGTGCGCCTCGACGCGGATGGTCAGATAGCGCAGCACGTCTTCGTTGAGCCGCTCCTGACGCTCGATCTCGTTGAGGGCTGCCGGCTGCGCATCGACGTTGAGCAGCGTCATGTGCGCCTTGCGGTTCTTGCGGATGCGGTAGTTGAGGGACTTCATCCCCCAGTATTCGGTTTTGGCGATCTTGCCGCCGGCATTGGTGATGATGGCGGAGAGCTTGGTAGTCAATTCCTCGACCTGCTGCGCCGAGAGATCCTGGCGCGCGAGATAGACGTGTTCGTATAGCGGCATGAAATGCCTTTCCCTTGGTTCAACCCATGTCCTCGGCCCTGGCGCCTAGCCCCTCGAGCCCTTCGGGAAAGGCTCGAATGCTCTGAAGGCGGGAACACGGGACAACGGGCCATTGACCCTGCCGTTTCTGCTTAAAAACGGCCGTCCGTTCAGCTCCCAACCAGGATCGACGGAGGCGCGGGTTATAGGCGGATTGTGGCGGAAAAGGCAAGCAAAAGCGCGGGTCAGGGACACTAGGTCGTGTGGATCTTTGGGATTTCCTTTTAGCCGCAAATCAGATTCTAAAGCTGCTTTTTACGGAGGCAGCGATGGGTGTTTTGGAACGGCTGATTTAAGGGATTGGCAGTGGGAGCGGATAGCGCAGCATATCATCGGGGACGAGCGCACGCGCGGGTCGTCGGGCCGTGACAACCGGATGTTCGTGGAGGGGGTCCTGTGGATTGTGCGCACCGGCTCGCCTTGGCGTAACCTGCCGGAGGTTTTCGGGAACTGGACAGCGTCTTCCGCCGCTTTAGCCGATGGAGCGCCAAGGGCGGACGGGCAGCGCATTTTCGCAGCGATGGCAGACAATTCCGACTTTGAGTACCTGATCCTGCGATTCGACTATCGTGCGGGTGCATCAACATGCCGCCGGCGCAAAAAGGGGGCTCAAGATCAAGCCCTCGGCCGCTCACGCGGCGGGCCTGAGCACCAAAATCCACCTTGCGGTGCGCGGCCTGGGATGCCCTGGTCGTCATCCGTCTCAACCGCCGGACAGAGAGGCGATGTCCCCCAGGCGGCGGCGTTGCTGGAGGGACAACAAGCCGACGTCGTCATGGCAGACACTGCCTACGATGCCGATCACTTCCGCGCCCGCAGCGCCGAAGCTGGCGCCATCGCAGTGATTTCTAACAATCCCTCCAGATCGACCAAGCTGCCCTTCGACGAGCACCTCTACAAAGAACGTCATCTCATCGAATGCTGCTTTTCAAAGCTCAAGCAGTTCAGGCGGGTCGCAACACGATACGAGAAAACCGCGCAAAACTTCCTCGCCGTCGCGACCATCGCTGCTACAATCCTATGGATCAGATAAATGTCCACACGGCCTAGAAGTTCCGGCGATCAGCTTC
Source organism: uncultured Alphaproteobacteria bacterium (assembly GCA_963709015.1). Classification (GTDB taxonomy): domain Bacteria; phylum Pseudomonadota; class Alphaproteobacteria; order Rhizobiales; family Xanthobacteraceae; genus Pseudolabrys. Next base: position 20,916 of record CAVPUU010000007.1, read on the forward strand.
CTGAGCAAGGCGTTGAGCTTTTCCTGCTCGGCGGTGGTAAGCACCGATAGCAGCTGCTCCTCGTTCGCGACATGGCGGCTGATCAACTCGTCGATCACGCGCTTTCCGGCATCGGTGAGCGCGATCAGCTTGCCGCGACGGTCGCTGGGGTCTGGGCGACGCTCGACCAGCCCGGCATGCTCGAGGCGATCCAGACGATTGGTCATGCCGCCCGACGAGATCATCAGAGCCTCGTAGAGCGGGTCGGCGAAAGCATATAGGGCTCGCCCGAGCGCCTGAGCGTCGCCAGCACGTCGAACTCGCCCGGTTGCAGCCCCGCTTCGGCGAAAAGCGGGTTCATATGATCGCGCATCACGCGTTCGGCAGCATCGGACAGGCGGCCAAATACCGCCATTGGCAGCGCGGCAAGATCGGGGCGTTGGCGGGCCCATTGTTCGACGGCAATATCGGCGCGGTCCATCGTCAACTCCCCTCGACGTAATGTCTCTTGACATCAAGATACATTACGTATAGTAACACAATGGCGAGTTGATAGCGAGCCTCGCGCCTCAATAAAGGAGACAGTAATGTCCAAGATGATTTTCGTGAACCTGCCGGTACGCGACCTTGTCGCTTCGGCTGCGTTCTATCTCGCGTTGGGCGGCAAGATGAACCCGCAGTTTTCGGGCGAGCATTCCTCCTCGATCATGTTCTCGGACGCGATCGGGGTAATGCTGTTAACACACGATCACTATCGCCAATTCACCAAACGCCCCATTGGCGACGCGCGGCGCGAGAGCCACGCACTGCTCGCGCTCAGCGTCGACAGCCGCGACGCGGTTAACGCGACGCTGAGCCGCGCGGTTGCCGCAGGCGGCAGCGCCGATCCCAACCCGGCGCAGGATCACGGCTTCATGTTCGGCCGCAGCATCGAGGACCCCGACGGCTATGTCTGGGAGATCATGTGGATGGATGCGGCCGCCATTCCCTCGGATGGTCAAACAAATTAAGAAAAGCGGCAGGAGAAAACCATGACAACAGAAATAAACCCGGCGGGATGGACGACGGCTGCGATCCTCGCAGGACGCCTGATCTTTGCCGCAGTCTTCATCATGGCGGTGAGTTTCAAGCTGATGGATATCAATGCAACGGCGGGCTACATCGCGTCAGCGGGCTTCCCTCTGGCCAATCTTCTGGCTTGGCTTGCGGCATTGCTTGAGCTCGCTCTTATCGCGTGTTTTCTGACCGGCGCATATTTTTCGGAAGCTGCGCTCTTGGCCGCAGCCTATGTGCTGTTCCTCGGCTTCGCGTTCCACGGGCCTTCGCATTGGGCGGGAAACCAGGCCGAGTTCGGGTTCTTCGTCGATCATTTCACATTTATTGCGGGCCTTCTCTTTGCGGCCGTGCACGGCCCCGGACGCGTTTTGGCCATGCAACGCGGATGGATGGCTCGGCAATAGCAGGCGCAGCGGCCGGTCACGCCGCCTGCGGGCCGTGGACGGCTTCCTGCAAGCGGTCGGCGAGCTTGACTGCGAGGTCGACGCCTTCGCGGAGCTGGCGGGCAGCTTGTGGGCTTCGATTCTCGGACTTGCGTATCCGCTTGAGCGCTTCCAGCAGGCGTTCAAGGCTGCCAGCCATCAATTGCTGACGAAAAGCGGCGTCGCCGCGGGCGCGCGCGAGCTCCTCTTCGCTGACAAATTCAGGCATGCAACGGCCTTATCGGCAATAAAAGTCCACTTTATCCCGCCGACCCTTTTCGCTTGGTTACCGACGCCCACCTAACTTGACAGGGCCCGTCTTGCGGTGTCTTTCGGCCCGATTCCTGCAAAATCGACGAAAAAAGACGAGGTTGTAAGGGGGCATGGCGGTCGCTTTTGTATTTCCGGGCCAAGGCAGCCAGATGGTCGGCATGGGCAAGACGCTGGCGGCGCTTTCGCGCCGGCCCGGCAGGTGTTCGACGAGGTCGATGAGGCGCTCGGCAGCCAAGCTGAGCGCGATCGTGTTCGAGGGCCCGGCCGATACGCTCACGCTTACCGAAAATGCCCAGCCGGCGCTGATGGCGGTCTCGCTCGCCGCCATGCGCGTGCTTGAGCAGGAAGCCGGCCTCGATCTCGAACGCGACGCGCAATTCGTCGCCGGGCACTCTCTCGGCGAATATTCCGCGCTCGCCGCCGCGCGGCGCTTTCAGCATTGCCGACACGGCGCGGCTGTTGCGCACGCGCGGGCAGGCGATGCAGAAGGCGGTGCCGGTTGGCGTCGGCGCGATGGCAGCGTTGCTCGGGCTTGAGTTCGACGCGGCGGCCGCGGTCGCCGCCGAAGCCGCGCAGGGACAGATCTGCCAGGCCGCCAACGACAACGGTGCCGGCCAAGTGGTGGTGTCGGGCGACAAGGCGGCGGTCGAGCGCGCCGTGGAGATCGCCAAGATCAAGGGCGCCAAGCGCGCCATACTGCTGCCGGTGTCCGCGCCCTTCCATTGCGCCTTGATGCAGCCCGCCGCCGACGCGATGGCGCAGGCGTTGGCGAAGGTGAGCGTGAAGGCGCCGTCGGTGCCGGTGATGGCGAACATGCTGGCCCAGCCGATCAGCGAGCCGGCCAAGATCTGCAGGCGCTGGTCGAAGCAAGTCACCGGTACGGTGCGCTGGCGCGAAAGCGTCGCCGCCATGGCCGGGACCGGGGTCACGACGTTTTACGAAGTGGGCGCCGGCAAGGTGCTGAGCGGTCTCGTCAAACGCATTGCGGAAGGCGCGAGCGCGACTGCGATCGGCAGCCCTGAGGACATCGCCGCGTTCAAGCGCGCGAGGAGCAGATGATGTTCGATCTCACTGGCAAGACCGCGCTGGTGACCGGCGCGTGCGGCGCCATCGGCGGCGGCATCGCCCGCGCGCTGCACGGCCAGGGCGCGACCGTCGCGCTCTCCGGCACGCGCCGCGAGTGCTCGATGCGCTCGCCGGTGAGCTGAACGGCCGCGTGCACGTGCTGCCCTGCGATCTTGCCGACAAGGACGCGGTCGAGGCGCTGGTGCCGGGCGCGGAAGAGACAATGGGCAAGCTCGACATCCTGGTCGCCAATGCGGGCGTCAACCAGGACAATCTGCTCGTGCAATTGAGCGACGAGGACTGGGACAAAGTGATCGCAGTGAACCTGACCGCGACGTTCCGCCTCACTCGCGCGGCGGTAAAGACCATGATGCGCCGGCGCTGGGGCCGCGTGATCGGCATCTCCTCGATTGTCGGCATCACCGGCAATCCGGGGCAGGGCAATTACACCGCCTCGAAGGCAGGCCTGGTCGGCATGATGAAGGCGGTCGCTGCCGAATATGCCAAGCGCAATGTCACGGCCAACTGCATTGCCCCCGGCATTATCGCCAGCGCCATGATCGACAGGCTCAACGACAAGCAGCGCGACAGCATCGTGGCCAGAGTTCCTGCCGGCCGGCTGGGCACGCCGGCCGACGTGGCGGCGGCGGCGGTTTTTCTGGCTTCGAGGAAGCGGCCTATGTCACCGGGCAGACCATTCACGTCAACGGCGGCATGGCCATGATCTAGCGCGCGACCGGCAGCGGGTTGTGCGCAATTAAAGGCGGAAATGCTTGGCTTTTCGGGGAGCATCCGGCTACGCTGCCCCGCGCTAGTCAACGCATTTGAAGTATGGTAACCGAAATTCGGCCCGGCTGGGGCGGCCGATGGCAGGCGTCGCAACGGATGCTGTGCAATCGAGTGTCGTCACACCACCGTCAACCACGACGAGGCCCTTACGCGATGGTTGCGATCCGGTCCCGGCCGCAGCCCAATCTAAAAAGCACGAGGTTGGAACGATGAGTGATATTGGCGAGCGGGTGAAAAAGATCGTCGTGGAGCACCTGAGTGTGGAGCCCGACAAGGTGACCGAACAAGCGAGTTTCATCGACGATCTTGGCGCCGATAGTCTCGACACCGTCGAGCTCGTGATGGCTTTCGAGGAAGAATTCGGCTGCGAAATTCCCGACGATGCCGCCGAGACGATCCTGACTGTCGGCGACGCGGTCAAATTTCTCGAAAAGAACGCTAAGAGCTGAGCGAAAGCCCGCGCCGCTGCTCGATCGCTTCATTAGTTGCTGAACTTGTAGGCTATGCCCCGGTGGAGCATAGGAGCGTGGTGCTTGGTCGGAGCCGCTGATGAGACGTGTCGTCGTCACCGGAATGGGGATGGTCACGCCGCTCGGTTGCGGCGTGGAGACGACATGGTCCCGCCTGCTCAAGGGCGAGAGCGGCGCCAAGAAGATCGAGACCTTCAACGTCTCCGACATCTCCTGCAAGATCGCCGGCGTGGTGCCGCGCGGCGACGGCTCGCGACGGCACCTACAATCCCGATCAATGGATGGAGCCGAAGGAGCAGCGCAAGGTCGACGATTTCATCGTGTTCGGCATGTGCGCGGCGCGCCAGGCGCTCGACGATGCCGGCTGGCATCCGCGAAGCAGCGAGGAGCAGAATCGCACCGGCGTGCTGATCGGTTCCGGCATCGGCGGCGTCGAACGGCATCGACGAAACCGCGATCATGGTGCACGAAAAAGGTCCGCGCCGCGTTTCGCCGTTCTTCATGCCGGGCCGCATCATCAATCTGGTGTCGGGCTACGTTCGATCCGAATTCGGCCTCAAGGGCCCCAATCATGCGGTGGTCACCGCCTGCTCGACCGGCGCCCACGCCATCGGCGATGCCGCGCGGATGATCGCGCTGGACGACGCCGAAGTGATGGTGGCGGGCGGCGCGGAATCGCCGGTCAGCCGCATTGCGCATCGCCGGCTTTGCCGCGCTGCCGCGCGCTCTCTACCGATTTCAACGACGAGCCCAAGCGCGCCTCGCGCCCTTACGACAAGGATCGCGACGGCTTTGTGATGGGCGAGGGCGCCGGCGTGGTGATGCTGGAAGAGCTCGATCACGCCAAGGCGCGCGGCGCCAAAATCTATGCCGAAGTCACCGGCTACGGGCTGTCGGGCGACGCCTATCACATCACCGCGCCCGCGCCGGACGGCGACGGCGGCGTTCCGCTGCATGAGCATGGCGATCAAGCGCGCCGGGATTTCCGCGGGCGACATCGATTACATCAACGCGCACGGCACCTCGACGCCGCTCGGCGACGAAATCGAGCTCGGCGCGGTGCAGCGCGTGGTCGGCAACGCCGCCGGCCGCATCTCGATGTCCTCGACCAAATCCTGCATCGGGCATCTGCTCGGCGCCGCCGGCGCGGTCGAGGCGATCTTCTCGATCCTGGCGATCCGCGACGGCGTTGCGCCGCCCACCATCAATCTCGACAATCCGTCGGTCGATACGCCGATCGATCTGGTGCCGCATGTGGCGCGCAAGCGCGACATCGACACCGCCTTGTCGAACTCGTTCGGCTTCGGCGGCACCAACGCCTCGCTGATCTTCAGCCGTTATGCCGGCTAGCCGAGCGCTCCCTAGCTTTCGCCATAATTCTTCCTAACGTACGAAGGCCGCTGGTATTTTTCGATTGCGCGTAACCGATCGCCGAACGGGAGTGGGTCGAAGGTGAATTTGCAGATCGCCAGGGCGGGAGCGGGGGTGTGAATTCCAACCCTTCGAATGGCGGCGCGGGCAGGCCGGGCCCCGTGCCGGTGCCGCCGCCGCCAAGCGGCAAGCCGCCGCGCTCGCCGCGCGCGGCGCTCGAGCCGGAACGCGTGCCGCTGCCCAACCGCCGCTCAAGGCGGGTGCGCCATCCGCTGGTGATCGCCGGCAATGCGATCTTCACCGTGCTAATCGTATTTTCGGTCGCCGTCGGCGGCGCGCTTTACGTCGGCAAGCAGCGCTTTGAGACGCCCGGGCCGCTTGCCGCGGACAAGGTGGTCAATATTCCGCGCGGGCTCGGCATTCGCGACATCGCCGATCTCTTGCAGCGCGAAGGGGTGATCGACCAGCCCTGGGTGTTCATTGGCGGCGTGCTGGTGCTGAAAGCGCGCGGCGACCTCAAGCACGGCGAATACCAGTTCATCAAGGGCGCGAGCCTTGCCGACGTGGTCGGCACCATCGTTGAAAACAAGGTGGTGCAGCACACGCTGACGGTCCCCGAAGGGCTCACCTCCGAGCAGATCGTCGCCAAGCTTTTGGAGAACGAGGCGCTCTCCGGCCAGATCAAGGAAATCCCGCGCGAAGGCACGCTGCTGCCGGAGACTTATAAATTCACCCGCGGCATGGCGCGCGCGCAGATCATCCAGCGCATGCAGCAGGCGCACCAGCATTTGCTGCAGGAAGTTTGGGAACACCGTATGCCGGATCTTCCGGTCAGGACGCCGGAGCAACTGGTTACTCTCGCGTCGATCGTCGAGAAGGAAACCGGTAAGGCGGACGAGCGCTCGCGCGTCGCCTCGGTATTCGTCAACCGCCTGAAGAACAAAATGCGGTTGCAATCCGATCCGACCATCATTTACGGGCTGATCGGCGGCAAGGGCTCGCTCGGCCGCCCGATCCTGAAAAACGAGATTGAGCAGCCAACGCCTTATAATACCTACGTGATCGACGGGTTGCCGCCGGGGCCGATCGCCAATCCGGGGCGCGCCTCACTCGAGGCCGCTGCCAACCCGGCACGCACCAAGGACCTCTATTTCGTCGCCGACGGCAGCGGCGGCCACGTGTTCGCGGAAACCTACGAGCAGCACCAGAAGAACGTCGCGCGCCTGCGGACAATCGAGAAGAACGTCGTACCCGACCCGGCGCCCGCGAAGCCGTAATCCCTTGTGACGGCTAAGACGCGCGGCTACGTTGCATGGCGCATGATGTTTTCCGACCTTCCTTCGCCCGCCGAAGCGGGCTTCGCGAAGGCGGGAAACCGGTTCCCACTTCGGAATCATGCGCTAATGTTCGCCCGCGCTTTCCGCGGATCAACCAACACGAGATCGAACCCGATGGCCTTGTCGAGCATGACCGGCTTCGCGCGCGGCCACGGTGTCGCCGGCTCCTATGCCTGGAGCTGGGAGCTCAAGTCGGTCAACGCCAAGGGGCTCGACCTGCGGCTGCGCCTGCCGCCGGGCTGGGACGCGATCGAGGTGCCGCGCGCGCGCGCGCGGCCGAGAAACTCAACCGCGGCACGGCCTACGCCAATCTCACCGTCGAACGCAAAGGCGTGGCGCCCACCGTCAAGGTCAACGAGCCGGTGCTCAATGCCGTGCTGGCGACGCTGAAGTCGCTCGGCGGCAAGGTGGACGCGGCCAAGCCGACACTCGACGCATCCTGGCGCTGAAAGGCGTGATCGAGGTTACCGAGGAAGATGAGCGCGAGGAGGACCGTCGTGCCGCCGAGGCGGCGATCCTGGACGGTTTCGACAAGGCGCTGGCCGAGCTTGTCGCCATGCGGCGCGAGGAGGGGGCAACGCTCGGCCGCCTCTTGTCGGCGCGGCTTGCCCGAAATCGGCACGCTCGCCGCGCGCGCGGAAGCCGCCCCCGGCCGCAAGGCGGAAGCGATCAAGGCGCGCCTTGCCGAACAGGTGGCGACGCTGCTGTCCGCCTCGCAGACGCTTCGATAGCGACCGCCTGCACCAGGAAGCGATCATGCTCGCCAGCAAAGCCGATATCCGCGAGGAGCTCGATCGTCCACCTCCCGTGCGCGCGGCGCAGAAGCTCCTCGCCGACGGCGGGCCCGTCGGCCGCCGGCTCGATTTCTGGCGCAGGAACTCAACCGCGAATCGAATACGCTCACCGCCAAGGCCAACAACGTCGACCTCACGAATATCGGCCTGGAATTGAAAAGCGTGGTCGAGCAATTCCGCGAACAGGTGCAGAACCTGGAGTGATTTAATGGCGAACGTGTCGCATCATGGGGAAAGCATCGCCCGACGCGGGCTGATGTTCGTCCTGTCGTCGCCCTCGGGCGCCGGCAAAACAACTTTGTCGCGTCAGCTTCTCATAGGGCGTCCCCGTCGATTCATCTGTCGATTTCCGTCACCACGCGTCCCAAGAAGCGTCCGGGCGAACATGAGGGCCGCGACTATTATTTTGTCGACCAGAAAAAAATTCTATGGCGATGAAGCGACAAGGGCGAATTGCTGGAGTGGGCCGAAGGTTTTCGGAAATTACTACGGTACGCCGGCGGATGCCAGTCGTCAAGGCGCTCGCGTCCGGGCGTAACGTCTGTCCGACATCGACTGGCAGGGAACACAGCAATTGCGCGAAAAAGCCAGAAGCGATCTGGTCAGCGTCTTCATCTTGCCGCCGTCGGTCGGAGAACTGGAACGGCGACTGCACACGCGTGCGCAAGACACCAAATTTGTCATCCGGCAGCGTATGTCAAAAGCGTCAGAAGAAATGAGCCATTGGGCGGAATACGATTACGTCGTCGTGAACAAGAGACTTTGGCGCGCATTTCGCGAATTGCGCGGGGTCTTGATTGCCAAACGCTTGAAGCGCGAACGCCAGCCCGGCCTGTAGAATTTTCTGCGTAAATTGCAGGGCCAGCTTCGCCGGCGCTAAGTCGTCAAGACGACCCGCCCGACAATCTTGCCGCCGCGAAGATCGTCGAGCGTTGCCTGCGCTTGCGCCATAGCGGCCGCTCCGCGATCGGCGGCGCAGCGATATTTATTCGTGCGCACCAGGTCGATGAGTTCGCGCGCTTCGGCGAGTGTGCCAGTCTGGTGCCCTCGATGGTCATGGCCTTGAGCGGGAACATGGCGACCGCAGTCGGGTAGGTGCCCCCGATCAGGCCGGTGACGACGACCTTGCCGCCTTTGGCCAGCGCGCCGGTCGCGAAATTCAGCGACGCGTTGGTGCCGGCGAAATCGATGGCTGCGTAAATGCCGCCGCTGGCCTTGAGCAGTTCCTTGCGCGCACCCGCGTCGGCCGGATCGAAAGCGGTTGATGCGCCGGTGGCCAGCGCGGCCTCGCGTTTCTTGGCGTCGATATCGGCGACGTAGGGCGCGGCTGCCGTACATGGCTCGCGCCAATGCGAGACCCATCAATCCGACGCCGCCGAGGCCGACCAGCAGCAGCGGCGCGCGCGCGGCGCGAGCCGCGAGCCGCTTGAGCGCGGCATAGGCGGTCAGGCCCGAGCACATCAGCGCGCCGGCGAAGAGGGCGACAGCGGCGCGTAATCGATCAGGTAGCGCGGGTGCGGGACCAGCACGTGGGTGGCAAAGCCGCCATCCACCGTGATACCGAGATGGCGCGGCGCCGTGCAGATGTTCTCGTCGCCCGCCTTGCAGGCAGCGCATCGGCCGCAGCCGATCCAGGGATAGACCGCGATCTTGGCGTCCGGCGCCACTCGGCGTGCGGTCCGGCGCTCTCAATCTGCGCCAGCGATTTCGTGGCCGAGCGTGAACGGCAGCGTGCGGCCCTGGCGCACGTCGAGTGCTTGCCGCCGCCGAGCATGAAATAGCCGTCTTGCATGTGTAGGTCGGAATGGCAGACGCCGCAGCGCGCAATGCGTACCAGCACTTCGCTGCCTTTCGGTTGCGGGGGGTCCGCCATCGTTTCGCACAACGGCGCGCCATAGGCGGTCAGCGATTGGCGGTGCATCTGCATGGGCAGTCCCGGGTGTCATTATCCGCCCTCGCCTGCGTGGGGACAGGCTCCAGCGGATCATCCAGTATTCACAGGTACGGAGATTAATCACAAGCGCCGGGCGTATTGGATGCCCCCTTTGCGAGGCATGACGGCTTCATTTGATGCCAGCGAAAATATTCGCAAGCCGCGCGAAGCCCTCGACCGGAATTTCCTCGGCGCGCGCGGTCGGCGCGACGCCGGCCGGGGCAAGCAGAGCGAGCGCGTCGATGCCCAGCGATTTGAGGCTCTGGCGCAGCATCTTGCGGCGTTGCCCGAATGCCGCCTCGGTCACCTTTTCGAGGGCGACGGGATCGCAGGCGAGCGGCTCGGCGCGCGGGACAGCCGCACGATCGAAAAAGTCACCTTGGGCTGCGGCACGAAGGCCGAGGGCGCCACGTCGAACAGGATTTGCGTCTCGCAGCGCCAGTTCGCCAAGCACCGCCAGCCGGCCATAAGTCTTGCCACCCGGACGCGGCGACAATGCGCTCGGCAACCTCGCGCTGGAACATCAGCACCAGCGCGTCGTACCAGGGCGGCCACGGCCCGGTGAGCCAGCCGATCAGCAGCGCGGTGGCGATATTGTAGGGCAGGTTGGCGATGACCGCGCGCGTGCCCCGGCAAGCCGCGCGCGTATGTCGAGTGGCAAGCGCGTCGCCGGTGACGATCTCCAGTCGGCCCGGATAGCGCGCCGCGATTTCCTCAAGCGCGGCGATCGCACGTGCGTCGCGCTCGACGGCGATGACGCGCCGCGCACCCTCGCGCCAGCAGCGCGCGCGTCAAGCCGCCCGGTCCCGGGCCGATTTCGACCACGGTTGCGCCCGCCAGCGGTCCGCCGGCGCGCGCGATGCGCGCGGTCAGATTGAGATCGAGCAGGAAATTCTGGCCGAGCGATTTCTTGGCGGACAGTCCATGCCGGCGGATGACGTCGCGCAGCGGCGGCAGGTCGTCGATCTGCGCCATTCTATTTCGCGGGCACGAGCGGCAGCTATTGGCGGAAAGCCGCGCCGCCAGCTCGCAGCGCCGCCACCAGGCTCGACGGATCGGCGATGCCGGTGCCGGCGATTCGAAGGCGGTGCCGTGATCGGGCGAAGTGCGCACGAACGGCAGGCCGAGCGTCACGTTCACCGCGCGGTCGAAGGCCAGCGTCTTGATCGGGATCAGCGCCTGGTCGTGATACATGCACAGTGCAACGTCGTAGCCCGCGCGCGCCTGCGCGTGGAACAGCGTGTCGGCCGGCAGCGGCCCGATGGCGTCGATACCTTCCGCGCGCACTGCTTGACCGCGGGCGCCACAATGTCGCTGTCCTCCTCGCCGAGCGCGCCTTCCTCGCCGGCATGCGGATTGAGGCCGGCAACCGCGATGCGCGGGCGGGCGATGTTAAAGCGCGCGGCAAGATCGCGCGCCACGATGCGCCCCGTCTCCAGCACGAGTTCGGCGGTCGAGCCGCGACACCACCTCGCGCAACGGCAGATGGATGGTCACCGGAACCACTGCCAGCTCCGCCGACCACAGCATCATCACCGGATGCACCGCCTTGCCGGTAGCCTCTTCGGCGAGTTTGGCGAGGAATTCGGTATGGCCCGGCTCGGCAAAGCCTGAACGGTAAAGCACGTTTTTGGCGACCGGGTTGGTGACGACCGCGGCGGCGCGGCCGGACAGCACTCGGCGACCGCGCGTCGGATCGAGGCGATAGCGGCCGGCGCACTGCTCGCATCGGGATTGCCGGACGCGGCGGTAACGGAAAGACCGAGAGGGACGACCGGCAAAGCGCGCTCGAAGGCGGCGCTGGCTTCCTCCGGCGCGACAGTGGCGAGCGGCACGTCGAGGCCGAGCGCGCGCGCCCGCCCGCCGAGAAAATCCGTATCCCCGATCAGATAGAAAGCCGGCAGGCCGAGTTCGATCCGCCGGCGCCAGACGGCGAGCGTCAAATCAGGGCCAATGCCCGCCGGCTCGCCGATGGTCAACGCCAAGGGAAGCCGGGCGCGCGTGCTCATTTGTATTCTATCATCGCCTGTTTGCGGATCTCGTCGAGGTACTTCTGCGCCTCGGTACTGAATTTCTTCGCGAACAGCTCCTGGCGCACCTGGCTCTTGAGCGGAAAGTCGACTTTGCTCTCCTTCTTGCTGCACAGCGCGAACATTTGTAGGCCCTGCGCCGTCGTCTCGGGATTGGTCAGGTGGCCGACCTGGATGTTGTCGAGACCTCGCGCAGTTGCGGCGCGAGATCGGCGGAGCTGCGGGAGATCGGCTCGCGCACCGCGACGTCGCGCAGCGCGCGCGCCAAAGCCAGACCCTCGTTGCACGCGACGAAACGTCCGCGCAGGTTTTCCGCCTCGCGGTGCCTCGCCTCCGCGACGGCCGGTTCGACCCCGGCGGAATCAGGACTATGACCGGATAGAGCGTGTAGATGTAGCCGACCGTCTCGCCCTGGCATTCGTTGCGCTCGCCCATCGCCTTGGTGATTTCGGACTCGCCGATTTCGAGCGACGAGCTGTATTTCCCACGCACCAGCTGGTTCCATGTCAGGTCGGCGCGAATGCGCGCTTTAAGCGTGGTCGTAGCAATGCCGGCGCGCTCGATGACCTGAGAAAATTGCTGCGGCGACATTTACTGGTTCTTGGCCATGTTGCTGAATGCCTCGTCGACCTCCGCCTCGGAAATCTCGAAGCCCATAGCTTTTGGCTTTGGCGATTTTAATCCGGTAGTCGATCAGTTCCTTGATGACCTCTTGCCGCGTCGGCGTTTTATGGGTCAACGTCGCGATCAGTTTGCTGCGTTGCTCGATGTCGTAGGCCGTAATCGGCGAGCCGTTGGCGATCACCACCACCTGCGCGGAAGCCGCGGACGGCGCCGCGATGGCCGCGGCGAGCGCGGCGGCGGCCAGCCATCGGCGGAAGGAAGGAAATCTCACGCTAGTCCTCGGCATCGCGATATCCATTGCAGCGGGCGCAGCCGTCAGTCGGATGCATGTTCGGCGGCTTGCATCAATGCGTGGCCGCGTTTGTCCCGAGGGACTGGCTGACCGATGTGCCGCCGAGCGTGCCAGGCTCAATTGCAACATGTAAGTATCGGTGAGCTGCGGCGTTCCGGTCCCATAGGTGTAATTGGTAACGTAATTTATGCCCAAAATTAGACAATCGTTGACGTAGCCGACGCCGATCGAGTTCTGGGCAAAATTATTGGCCCTGATGTCGTAGAGCGCGGAGCCGCGCACCACCCAATTGGCGTCGAGCTTGACCGATCCGGAGGCGAGCAGGCCCTCGCGCCGGTCAAGCAAACCGATGTCGGGTTGCGCGGCGTAGTCGCCGTACATCAGGCTGGCAGACCAGCGATCGAAATTGGCGCTTGCTTCGAGTCGGTGCGCCTGACCGCAAAGGTGTCGTTGTCGAAGCGGAAGCGCGAGGTAATTTTATAGGGGCTAGTGGGCTGGTAGGACGCCCGCGCCACGTAGTCCGAGCGCGTCGTATCCAGCCCGCTGTCGAGGCCGGCATTGGCGATGCCGGCTTGCGCGAACGAATTCTCGCCGAACAGGCTGTAGGATTCGCCGAACGGCGTTGAAGTTGCCGCCGCGGTTGAATTGCGCGGTGTAGCTCACGCCGTAGTTGGCGCGGCCGCCGCCCTCGACCCTGTCCCAGCCGGAGAATTTGTTGACCTTGGAAGGATCCCTGTTGTCGAAAGTCGGCTTTGCGCGTCCTCGTTCGGCCGCTTGCAGATCTCGGCTCGTTCGGCCGCGCGATCACCTGGGCGAGCGGCTCAATGGTCTGCGTGCCCCAGGATCGCACGTTCATGAACGGATAGCGGTATTCCAGGCGAAGGCGGCATGCGCGACCAGATTGGTGTCGCCGGTGTTGATGTAGTTCGACACGCTCGGGTCGTCGTTGATCTGCATGGAGGCGGCGTCGGCGCGCACCGACATGAACGGGGTGAACACCTGGCCGAACGAATCGGTGAAGCTGCGGCGCCGATGGCCTGCGCGGTGAAACGGCTGTAGGTGCCGGGAATGCCGCGCAACAGGCAACGGCCGAGACTTGACCGCGGGGTAGGCGGCGCTGCACGTGCCGGCGTTGGCCGCAGTCTGGTTGATGGCGTCGAACTCGGCCTGCTGACGCGTCAGGCTGGTGAAGTTGAAGTTAAAGCCGAGTTCGCCGCCGATGACCGGATGATCGAAGGTGTAGTCGTAGTCGATCACCGGGTGGATAACCGGAATCTGCTGCTGCACGTCGGCAGTCGAGAAGCCGTAGTAATAGATCGAGCGAATGTCGAAATAGCTGCGGTTGCCTTTGCCGGAAAGATAAAGCTGCGAGACCCCGAGTTGGCGGCGGAGCCGAACGTATCGGTGAAGTGGTAGCTCGACAGATGCGGATTGTAGTCTTGCAGGAACGTCTTGTCGGTCAGCAACACGCCGTCCCAGCCCCAGACCCATTTGTCGGTGATGGCGAACTGGCCCGCGCTTTCCACGCTGCCGCGGAAATTGCGATCGCCGGGCGCGGTCACGCCGGCGATGCCGGAAAATAGCCGCGGTCGAGCTGGTAGATGCCGGCGGCGCGGATGGAATAGGCGCCGTTGAGCAGGCGCTGGCGAAATTCGCCTTGCATCAGGGCTCCCTGCCTGGTGGTGATCACCGGCGACAAGGTCGTATCGTAGTCGGGCGCCAGCGCCCAATAATAGGGTACCTCGATCCCTACCCGTAGATGGGCTCGACGAGATTGAGGCGTCAGCATGCCGGTCTTACGCTTGACGGTGGATCCGGCGTGGAAAAATACGGAAACCACGCGACCGGTTTGCCGAAAAACTCGATACTCGCGTCCTCGAAATAGATCATCTTCTCGGTCTGGTCGTGGATGATGCGAACCGCCTTCACCTGCCATAGCGGGGGCTTTTTCGGATCGTCTTTGCAAGGCTCGCAGGCGGTATAGACGCCGTTATGAAAGACGGTGGTGTTGCCGGAGTGCGTTCCGCGCGCGCGGCCGCCATGCGGGTCTTTCGGGGGCTTCAGACGCAGCGAGTCGACGAACCCGTCGCGATAATCGTCCGACAGGTCGATGATGGCGCCGTAGGTGACTTTGCCATCCGGCTCGGTCAGGCGGACATTGCCCTCGGCGTGCAGGCGCTTGGTGGTCTCGTCGTAGATGACGCGGTCGGCTTCCAGGGTCGAGCCGCCGTAATAGATTTGCACGTTGCCGACGGCGGCTACGCGATGATTGGTGTAGTCGTAATCGATCTCCTTCGCCTGCACGAGCATCTGCTTTATTGCCCGGACTTGCCGCGATCGATGGCAATCTGGGATTTTTTCTGCGGCGGTGGTTTTTAGGGAAATTGAGAGCGGTCTGAGCGAAGGCCGGCGCGGACGCAAGCAAGCCGCCACACGCCAGCACGGCGAGGACGGCCAACAAAGCTGATGCGCCGCGGCGGCGAGGGGGCCGGGGCGCTGGTGGACGAGCGTGAGCCACCCCGCCATCACCCGTCCTCCTGGTACAACAACGCGATAAATCCCGTCAGACCCCCGGCGAGCACAGGCAGCCACGCTGCTGCAACAGGGTGCATGAGGTCGGCCTTGCTCAAATCCTCAGTTACTTTCGATAAAACGTAAAGCAGAAAGCCCGCACCCACGCCACTTAAAACCATCTTCTGCACGCCGCCGAACCGGAAGAACCGTAAACTCACGGCTGCGGCGAGGAAAACCATGGCGGTCAGCAGAAAAACGGCCGCGCCAGAAGCTTTTGAAATTGAAATCTATAGCCTGCGGCCACGAGGCCGGCGTGTTCCGCGATCTTGATATACAGTGGCAGTTCCCAATGAGCGGGGCAGCTCAGGCGTCGCAAAGCTTTCGCGGACTTGTTCCGGCGTCAAACTCGTTTTGAGCCGATAGATCGGCTCGTCCACCGGCAGGACCGCGAGACCGTAGACGCGGGCGGCCGAGCAGTTCGCCAAACGCCGGGGTCGAGGATCGCCGCGCGCGCCTCGATGCGTTCATTGAAATGGCCGCCCGCATCGAACTTGAAGACCGACACGCCATTGAGCGTCGTGCCCTGGTCGCGGCTCGACTTGGCGTTGATGATGGCCTGGCCGTCATCCGACTGCTGCCCGCCACCCAGAAAGGCTGCCGCCGCTCAACACGTCGGTCGGCTTTTGTCCGAACATATTCGGCCTCGTAACGCTTGGCGCGCTCCTGCATGGAGGCGGCGATCGGGTTGTAAATCGTGGTGGCGAGGATGCCGAGCAGGAAGGCGACTACGAGCGCAGGCGAGATGAATTGCCACGCCGACATGCCGGCCGAGCGGGCAACGACCAGTTCCAGCCGCCGCGACAGATTGAGATAGCAGGACATCGCCCCGATCAGTACGCAGAACGGCATCATGCGCTCGCTCACCTGCGGGACACGGTAAAACGAGGTCTTGGCCACCAGCAGCGCAGAGACATGCGGAATTTCGCTGGCGCGCCGCATCAACTCGAAATAATCGAGCAGGGCAATCAGCGCGAACGCACCGACGAAGGTGAGCAAGACCGCGCTCAAAAAGCGCAGGCCGAAATAACGAACCAGTGTTGCTCCCACGATCGGCATGACCAACTCATTGCGTGGCGACGCGCCGGCCCACGCGCTCGGCGAGCACGGCCAGCCAGTTGTCGATGAATGCCGGCGGCTCCAGGATCAAGCCGCGGCGGATCACGTAGAGGCCGCCGCCGAATGCGACCGCCAGCGCCATGTATTGCAGCGACAGCATCCACGGCATGGTGGCGCCAAACACGGTGGAGACGAATCCGGCAAGGCGCAGCAGCGCCACGCCACCGACGGCTCCGACCATCGAAATCGTGCGGCTTTGCCGGTTGGTGCGCGGGGCGCCCAGATAGGCGAAGGCGATCACGGCAAAAGCGAGCGGATAGATCGGGGCGATCAGCCGGTCATGCAGTTCGGCGCGGAACTGGTTCGGCTGCTCGACGTAAAGCGGGTCCTTCGGATCGGGAAACAGCAGCTGCCACAGATAACGCTCGCGGATCGAATATTTCGCCGCCTGCGGCCCGGAAACCAACTGCGACGAGGTCGAAGGCATAGCGGTCGAACTCCACCATCGTCGGATCGTGCTGCTTGGCCTCGAAACGCTGCACCATGCCTTTCTGCAAGACCAGAAAGGTGCCGTTGGCGTTGTCGAGCAAGTCGCCGACGTCCGCGATCATGGTGACGCGCTGCGCCGGATCGCGCTGGTCGTCGAGGAAGATGCCGGCGAGCTGGCCGTTGCCGTGCCGCTCGCGGATGCGCATAGTCACGCCGTTTTCGATGGTGACGAAGCGGCCCGGCTGCACCAGATTGGTCACCACGTCGGCGCGCACTTCGGTGAGCCAGTCGCCCAACATGCGCAGGCCCTTGGGGGCGAAATAGGCGCTGATCGCCGTTACAAGAAGCGAGACCGCCACTGCCACCGACAAGAAGGCGCGGAACAACAGCCATGGCGACATGCCGGCCGCGTTCATCACGATGATTTCGCGAATCGGTGGACATCTTGTTGAGCACGTGCGCGATCGCGATCAACAGCGCGATCGGCGCGATAACCAAGATGAGCAGCGGAATGATCAGGCCGGTGATGCCGACGAAAACCAGGATCGACTGGCCCTGACTGGTCATCAGGTCGATGTCATGCAGCGCCTGCGTGACCCAGATCACGGCGGTCAGGCTGACCAATATGACCAGGAACGCACCGAACGTCGTGCGGAAGATATATCGGCTTATCGACCCCATCCGGCCCGTCGTCCCCCAACTTGCAGCATGCACACCCCTCCGCCCGGTACCCGTCCCGGGCGCGAAGCGCAATCAGCCTAGTCCCACCCCCGATATGTTTACCTTGATCCATCCACAAAGTGGCCG
>CAVPUU010000008.1:0-15948 GCA_963709015.1 uncultured Alphaproteobacteria bacterium
AAGGGTTCACCATTAGGACCGGCGCGTGAATGACAGGCTTCAGAGATGGTTCGCCGGATGATGTACTCCAGCAAGTGGGGCAGCGAATCGTGGCTGCGGTCGGCTTTCAGCCGGCCTGGCTTGGTGAAGGGGGGCCGTCCGAAAAGCCGCCTGAAACAGGCCGCGGCCAGCGAATTTTGCAATTACCTCTGAAGTCTCGGGTTACTGGGCGACGGCTATGGTTGCGGTGTCGACCGCGCTTCCGGCATGGCGATAGTGATGGCCACATCGTCACCAGGTACACTCCGGCGGGGACGGCCGCGTTGATCTGGTAGAGTCCGGCAAAACCGGGCGCGATGCCGCAGAACTGCGCGGGAACGGTGATGCCGCCAATGGTGACGACGGGCGGCGCGATCGTCATATACAAGGGATTGCGGCAATCGCCGCGCGCGCGGTCTCGTTAACGGAGGTGCCTTTTGCGGCGGCCTTTTCCTTCAGCCGGCGGGCGATATCCTCGTCCAGATTGCGCACCAAGATGTTGACCATGGCAGGCCTGCCCCTTGCGGTTTTGGTGATATCAATATGATATCACGCCCGGCGCGGCGGCATCAAGCCGTCGCGCGCTTGACTTCATTCCTATTCAAGATTATATTGGCGATTATCCCGGACTTGACAAATCTGTTTTGACACGCTATCTTCCTTCCATAATAGGGAGGCCAAGACGGCAAAGCGTCCTAAGCCAGTTCACCAGATGACCAGCGCCCAATTTGAGGCCCGTTTCGTGGATGAAACGGCCTGTCAGGAATATCTGGTTGCGCGGCGATGGCCGAATGGCATTCGCTGCCCGCGCTGCGGCAATGCCCGGCTGTACGATCATTCCTCGTACAAGCCCTTCCATTGGCAATGCCGGAATTGTGCGCCGGACGGCTATCGCTTCTCGTGCATCGCTGGCACCATCTTCGAGAACACCAACAAGCCCTTGTATGACTGGTTCAAGGTCACTCACCTTATGCTGACGAGCAAAAAGGGAATGTCCGCGCTCCAGATCATGCGCTTCATGGGCTTCGGCTCTTACAAAACCGCTTGGGGCATGTGTCACAAAATTCGCGTTGCGCTGATGCACCCAGAGGAAGAAGCTTGGCGGCATTGTCGAGGTCGATGAAACGTGGATAGGCGGCAAGGATAAGAACAAGCACAAGTCCAAACGCGGCAAGCCGGGTATGCCCGGAAAACACGCCCCTTCCACCAAAACTCCAGTGATCGGTGCAGTCAGCCGCAAGGGCAACGTGATCGCCCGCGTTCTCGATAGCGTCACGAAAGACGTGTGCCAGAGTTTCGTGCGCGAGATGGTGAGCAACAAGGTCAGCTTGCTCGCCACGGATGAACATCGCGGCTATGCAGCCCTGCACGACTACAAGCACAAGTCCGTCATGCACAGTGCCCGCGAATACGTCTGCGGCGCAGTTCATACACAGACGATTGAAGGCTTCTGGTCGATCATGAAGCGCGGCATAGTCGGCAGCTACCACAAGGTGAGCGCGAAATATCTGCCGCTGTACGTCGCGGAGTTTCAGTTCCGATATAAACCGTTTCAACAATGACATTTTCGGAACGGCGATTGAGGGATGCTAAATTCATCGACGGTCCCTCGCTATCCACCAAGCAATGACTGGAATTATAAGAAAAGCAAAGAAAAACCCCCACGGAATTAGAGGGCTACGGTGTTTAGCGTTGTGACTAATTTCCTCTGGTATGTCGTAGGTTTTTTGCAGACCTACAATGGTGCCGTCACTGCTATCGCGACGGTCGCCATCGGTTTTTTCACCTTTTCTTTGGTGCGCGTCACTAACCGGCAAGCCGCTTTGACGCGAGACAGCATTAATCTCGCCCGCGAGGAATTTATCTCGTCGCACAGACCGCGGATTATGATCTACGGCCTCAATCTCGTTTCGGCAGGCGACGATGCTGCCGGTCCTCTCAAAGTCAGCTTCCGCTACGTCAATTCCGGGGACTCGCTGGCAAAGGTAAAAGAGTTCGGAGCTAAGATGATCGATCTGTTTAAGCCGACAATGCCGACGGGAATCGAGTTTGAAGTTGAAAAAATGGACCCCCCTATTGAGGTTAAGAGTGGTCGCCACGGATTCAGGCTGACCAGTGCGTTTGACCAAGAACAGTTTCTTTTCAAATCCTTTGCGGACAGCTACTCGCTCGTTTGCGTCGGATACATCGTATATTCGGATGCAAGCGGGACCGACAGGCAGGTGGGATTTTGCCGGAAATATGATGAGGAAAGCCATCGCTGGCTTCCCATGAACGATTCCGAATACGAGTATTCCTACTAGCGCCGATAAAATCGCCGCGCTGCCCTGTCGGAGCCAGCGATAGGACCGCGTTCTACCTTTGTCAAGTACGGGATAATCGCCATTATATTCCCATCAATCCCGTCCCTCGTGACCGAGGGGTGTCTGATCAGCGTCTCCAGACGCGGGGCGGGGAGCGGTGGCCGGGGAATGACTTGGTGTCGGAGATGCGGCACCAGGGCCCGGCGGTCCAAGCCGCGCTTGATCCCGGCGTGCCTCGCCGCACGCCTTAAACGGTGGAGTGTTGCGGCCCCATAACGGGGTTGAACGCGACGAACGGACGACCACCGGGGACGGCGCGGAGCAAACCTAACAAACACCGCGCGCGGGACGCCTTGGGTTGGGCGGACTTGTGGCTTGTCGCGCCGGAGCCCGAAAGGCGCGAAGGCGGACGGAATGGGAAGACGATCTACCCGGGGCCGAAGAAAGAATACGGGCGATGACGCTTGCGCGCTTTTTATCCCTCCCCTGAAAGGGGAGGGTGCGGCGCGTAGCGCCGTGGGTGGGGTTCACGTGCCGTGATAATCAACCCCACCCGGCTCGCGGAGTTTATCATCGGGCGGCGCTTCGCGCCGACCCGTTGGCTCGCCACCCTCCCCGCAAGCGGGGAGGGATAAGTAAAGAGCGTCAGCGCCCCGGTTCCGCCGGCGCGTCGAGGCTGCGCCCGGCGGCATAACCGGTGGCGGTGAGCTGATAGCGGTAGCGATTGCGCCGGTCGATGGCGACCCAGTCGTTCGCCACCGCCTTGTTGAGCCCGCGCTGGAAATCGCCGTCGCGCACGGTAAAAAAGTAGTTGCGCGCCAGCACGCCGCTGACCGGGATGCGGTTGCGCATGAAAACGTCGAGAATCTGGCGGCCGGCGTCGTCATCGGAAATTGCACAAGACATGGTGCCCCGCCATGCGAGAGGTGTGGCCAAGAGCGTTACGCCATTGCGCGGGCGCTGTCGCGCAATCTCAAAGTTATCCCGGAAATTTTCCGCCGTCAGGTTCCTGACACAACTTTATTCCGCAACACGCCGATGCCGCTGATCTCGATCTCCACCGTGTCGCCCGGCTTGATGTTCTCCGGCACGCCGTCGGTTCCCATCCACATCACGTCGCCCGGCTCGATGGTGCAGTATTTCGACGTTTCCGCGATGTAGGTGGCGGTGTCGAAAACCATGTTGTTGGTGGCGAAGCGGTCGGTCTCGCGGCCGTTGACGCGGATCGCAGTCTCCATTTTGGCGGGGTCCAAGCCGGTGACGATCCACGGCCCCATCGGCTTGAAAGTGTCGGAATTCTTCGCGCGCCAGAGCGTGCGGTCTTCCTTCTGCCAGCCGCGTTCGGAGACGTCGTTGCCGATGGTCCAGCCGAACACATAATCGAGCGCGCGCTCGCGGCTGACGTTGCGGGCCCGCTTGCCGAACACCGCCACCAGCTCGCCTTCATACTGAAATTGCTCGCCGGCGCCGGCCGGCTTTACGATATTCTCCTCATGCGCGATCAGCGCGTTGTTGGCGCGGTAGCCGATGTCGGGCTTGGCCGGGAACACCGGCTCGGTCTTGCGCTTGGCCGCCATCTTGCGGATGTGATCGGCATAGTTGATGCCGACGCAGTAGAAGGTCTGCGGCACCGTCGGGATCATCAGTTTCACGCTTTTGAGCGGGTAGGCGAGGCCGTTGCGCCTGTGCTCGCCCCACGGCGGTCCGTCCACGGCGAACACGGTGTCGCCCGCGACCTCGCCATAGCTCACCACGTTATCGGTCTCGAACCGGCACCACGTCGTCATCGACTTATCTCCACCCGCCGCCGCCATTCACATAAACGGTGTCGGCGGTCATGAATTCGCAGGCATCCGAGCACATGAACAGCACCAGTTCGCCGATCTCCTCCGGCTTGCCGAAGCGTTTCATCGGCACGTCGTTGAGCATCTGTGCCTTGAGCTCCGGCGAGGTCGCCGCCGCCGCGGCAAAGGCGGTATCGACCGGCCCGGGCGAGATCGACAGGCAGCGGATGCCCTGGTTGGCGAATTCGCGCGCGACCCCGAGCGTCAGCGAATTCACCGCGCCTTTGGCCGCCGCATAATGGACCGAGGTGCCGGGGCCGCCGCGTTTGACTGCCATGCTCGCGACATTGACGATGACGCCGAATTTGTTCTTCAGCATGTGCGGCAGCACCGCCTGCATGGCGTAGAACGTGCCCTTGAAATTGAGGTCGAAGGTGCGATCGAGCAGATCGTCGTCGATGTCGAGGAATTTGGAGCGGCGCAGCGCGGCGCCCGCCGAATTGAACAGGAACTGCACGCCGCCGAAATCGCCGATCGCGAGCTGCACCATGTCCTCGACCGCCGCGCGTTTGGTCACGTCGATGGTGAGCGCCAGCGCCTGGCCGCCTTTCGCGTTGACCTGTTCGACGGTCTGCCCGACGCCGGTCTCGTCGATGTCGGCGCACACGACGTTGGCGCCTTCGCGCGCAAAGATCAGCGCCGCCGCCCGTCCGATGCCGCTGGCGGCCCCGGTGATGACGATGGTCTTTCCCGAGAAGTAATCCGGCGTCTTCGGCATGGTGTCCTCGCCCGCGTGTTGTGGCCGCGGGCGGAGACTAGCGCATTCTTCAGCCGCCGTAAGACATGCCGCCCATGCGAATTGCCGCTTGCGTCCCGAGCAGGATGGCGCGCGACAGCAGCGCGATGTCCATCGGCATGTCCCGGCGCCAGACGTCGAGCAGCAGCGCGATGCGGACCCGATCGCTGGTATTCCATACCTCGTGCCGGTAGGTGTCGTCCCACAGCAGGCTTTCGCCGTCGCCGAGCCGGTAGGGCACGCCGTCGATGTTCATCACGCAGGCCGGCGCGCCGTCGCCGTCACGCGGCATCGACAGCATCAGATGGAAGCGCAAAATGCCGCGGAACGGGCCGCGATGCTCGGGGATATGCTTGCCGGGCGCCAGGAACGACAATATGGCCGACTTCACCTCGGGAGCCTCGTCGAGCAGCGTGGCGACCGTCGGGCAGCGCTTGAGGTTGTCGGGGAGCGTCACGCCATAGGCCTTCATGATGAACACGCGCCAGTCGCGCCCGTCATTGGCCGAGATGTCGGCCTGAGCCGGCATGATGTCGTGGAAGCGCGGCACGTCGTCGAGCAAGCCGGCGACGGCAAGCGCCTCGCGGCGAATCTCGGTCCAGCGGTCGGTGAAACGTTTGGCGTTGGGGAAATAGTGCGCGGGCTCAAGCGTCGCCGGTGTCGCGATGCGGTTGTCGTAAATGGCGCGGACGACGCCGGCCGCGCGGTCGTAAAGCTGCAACACCGGACGTCTCTCCAGGGAAAATATCGTGTCCTTGCAATGAATATAGTCCACCGCCGTGCCGCCGTCCTATATTCCGCGCATAAATTTGGCGGCGGCCGACGATGGCGTTGGGCCGTAAAAATCGTTATGCACGCCGCGAGAACAGGAAGCGCCCATGACGCTGCGAAAATTGATGTTGGCGTTTCTGCTGGCGCCGTTGTTGGCCGTGCCGGCGCGCGCGGAAGAGGGCATGGTCACGTTCAAATCCATGACCGTCGACCTGGCGCTGGCGCTCGCCCGCGCCGCGCCGCCGACTGCCAGAAGCACGGCTACCAGGTCGCGGTCGCGGTCGTCGACCGTTTCGGCGTGCCCCAGGTGCTGCTGCGCGACCGCTTCGCCGGCGCCCATACCGTGCCGACGGCCACCGGCAAGGCCTGGACCGCGGTCAGCTTCCGCACCAACACCGGCGATCTGGTCGCCGCCACGCAAGACGGCTCGCCGCAGGCCGGCGTGCGCGCTCTGCCCGGCGCGACCGTCATCGCCGGCGGCGTGATGGTGGAAGCGGCCGGCACGCTGGTCGGCGGCATCGGCGTTTCCGGCGCGCCGGGCGGCGATAACGACGAAGCCTGCGCCAAGGCCGGTATCGCCGCCATCCGCGACAAGCTGGATTTTTGAGAGGTCCGCCATGAGTTCAACCGTCCCCATCGAATACGCCGACGCCTCAGCCGCCGTGCGCGCGGTCTATGACGACATCAAGCGGACCCGCAACGTCCCGGACGTGAACAATTTCTGGAAATATCTGGCGCGCGATCCGGCCACCCTCAAGCGCACCTGGGAGAGCATCAAGGAGACCATGGCGCCGGGGGCGCTCGATCCGCTGACCAAGGAAATGATCTATCTCGCGGTCAGCGTCACCAACGGCTGCGCCTATTGCATCGCCAGCCACACGGCGGCCGCCCGCAAGGCCGGCATGACCGAGGCTATGTTCGGCGAGGTGATGGCGGTCACCGGGATGGCCAATGAAACCAACCGGCTCGCCAACGGCTATCGGGTCCCTATCGACCCTGCGTTCCAGACCTGACGCGATTGCCCAAGGGCCGCTACCCGTGACAAAATAAGAGAACAGCGCGCGAGCGCGGGGGGAATACTATGTTCGACCGAGCGCTCATTGTAAGACTCATCTGCGTCGGCCTGGTCGCGGCGGTCATGCTGCCGTTCGGCCACGTGCTGTTTCCCTATGTCAGCCACTTGCTGAGCGGCATGCAATTTCACGCGATCGAGGCGGTGATCAGCGCAGCCGTCGGTTTCGGGCTCTCGGCGATCGTCGGGTAAGGCCGTTAAGCCCTAATGGCCGTTATTTTGGCTCGGCGGCCGGCCGTTCTGCGACGTGTTCGGCGGTGGCTGGTTTGGGCTGTTGCCCGTTGTGCCGCTCTGGCGGGGTTGGGCATTGGTGCCCTGGCCGGTTGTCGTCGAAGGATTGCTTGCGCCAGACGGCGGCGTTGCGGCTGACGACGGATTGGACGGTGGCGCGCCGCCTTGCTGCGCGTTCTGCTGTTTACCTTGCGCCGGTTTGCCCTCACCGGAGGCCGCTTGCGGGGTCACCGCGATGGGTGCCGCACTTTTCCCGCCGCCGCTTTCGTCACCCTGTTCGTTGAGGCCGTAAAGCACGAGGCTCACGATAAAGATCGCGCCAATGAGCGTGACGGCGATTTGCAGCGTATTGGCGCGCGCGCATTCCGCCAGCGACCGTTCATGCGGTTCATTGTTTTTCCCAGCCATGATTTTTCCCTCTGAATTTACGGCGGCCCCGGCGCGCGCGGCGCCCGGGCCGCCGTTCAAACGTGACGCGCCGGTTTACTGCGCGCCGCCCTTCGGCGACGGCATCGCAGGAGCCGGGGTCATCGGCCGCGGCGACGAGGTGCCCGAGCCGGTGGTGGCCGGTGGGCTCATTTGACGCGTCGCGCTGCCCGTGGTGGCAGGCGACGTGTTGTTGCTCGCGGTATTGCTGTTGCTGCCGGCGATCACGAGGAAGGCGATCAATGCCACCACGGCGATGCCGGCGATCCAGGCCCAGGTCCCGCCAATGGCTTCGTCACGACGCAGCACCGGGTCGCTCAACCGCGGATCGGTATAACGCGGATCACTCATGGTAATCCTCCTTCGGTTCCAGACGCGCTTGTCGTCTCGTCTAGAAGAAACCCCCTGATTGCGCCGCCGGTTCCAAAAAAGAGACATATGTGCAATGCGGAAGGAACTTTCGGTTGTAGACGCGGCCAAAATGGCGCCTGAAATGCTAAGGGACAGCAGTTCCCGCCCGATTCTTTGACACACTGGATGTCGAGATATTCATGCGCCTGAGCAATCTTGCGATCGCAGCTGCGCCGATGCTGTTTGTGCTGCTATGGAGCACCGGTTTCATCGGCGCGCGCTTCGGACTGCCTTACATCGAGCCGATGACGTTTTTGGCGGTGCGCATGGTGTTCGTCGTGTTCATCATGACGGCCATCGCGTTCATCGCGCAGGCCCGCTGGCCGCAGGGTGCCGAGATCGGGCACAGCCTGGTGGCCGGCGCGCTGGTGCATGGGCTTTATCTCGGCGGCGTGTTCACCGCGATCAGCCAAGGCGTGCCGGCCGGCATCTCGGCGCTGATCCCGGGACTGCAGCCGATTCTGCCTCGACCATTGCCAGCCGTTTCATGGGCGAGCGGGTCACGCGCCTGCAATGGCTCGGCCTCGCGCTCGGGCTGATCGGCGTCGCGCTGGTGCTGCACGACCGCAGCATCGTGCTGGCCGGTTCGCCGCTCGGCTGGCTCGCGAGCTTCGTGTCGCTTTTGGCCATCACGCTCGGCACGCTTTACCAGAAGCGCTATTGCGGCCGCATCGACTGGCGCGCCGGCAATACGGTGCAATATGCCGGCGCCTTGGCGCTGTTCGGCCTTGCCGCGTTCCTGTTCGAGACACGCGCGATCCACTGGAGCGGCGAACTCGTCTTCGCCATCGCCTGGCTGGTGCTGGTGTTGTCGATCGCCGCGGTCGGGCTGATGTATTGGCTGATCCGCCGCTCGGCGGCGACCGGGTTCGCGAGCCTGTTCTATCTGGTTCCAGCGGTGACCGCCTTGTTCGCCTTTGCGCTGTTCGGCGAACGGCTGGATGCGCTCTCGATCGGCGGCATGGTGGTCTGCGCCGGCGGCGTCATATTGGTTAATCGCGGCGTCGGCGGCGTGAAACCGGCGTCGGCCAAATGTGGCGGACCCGGTGACGGCCGGGAATTAGGCGCTAATCGAGTTGAGAACGTTTAAAAACTTTTCCGGATCGTGTGTTCGAAGTTCCGGCGGAACTTCGGCGAAAAAATCGCGTCGCGGTAAATATTTTGGCTGGCCTGAATGCAAAAATCAGGGCTAATAACACCACCATAAAAAGGCGGCGTAGCGTGATCGGTCAACCACGATTTGGAGGGCACCCATGTCCGTTGAGAAGACTCGGCCCGCACGTATCATCGTTGTGGGAAATGAAAAAGGCGGGTCGGGCAAGTCAACGGTCGCGATGCACATCGCGATGGCGTTGATCAAGTCCGGCCAAAGCGTGGCTACCGTCGATCTCGATACGCGGCAGCAGAGCTTCACGCACTACATCGAGAATAGGCGCGCCTGGGCGCAGCGCGTCGGCCGCGACCTCGTCGTTCCCGACCACATTTGTCTCGATCCCATGAAAGACGAGGCGGCCGAACGCCAGGCGCTTGTCGAAGCAGTCGGCAGGCTGGCGGAAAGCCACAACTTTATCGTGATCGACACGCCCGGTCATAACAGCGCTCTGACGCGGCATGCTCATGCGATGGCCGACATCTTGATCACGCCGCTCAACGACAGCTTTGTCGATCTCGACGTGCTCGGCACCGTCGATCCGCAGACACTCGGCGTCACCGGCGCCAGCCACTACGCCGACATGGTGGACGAGGCGCGCCGCCAGCGCCGGCTTGTCGATCAGGTAACGCCGGACTGGATCGTGTTGCGAAATCGTCTCTCGACCCTTGGTTCGCGCAACAAGCGTCTGGTGGGCGAGGGGCTGCAAGAGCTGTCGCAGCGGCTTAATTTCCGCTACGTGGAGGGGCTGGCCGAACGGGTGATCTTCCGCGAGTTCTACCCGCGCGGCTTGACCGCCGTCGACGACCTCGACGAAACCACGCTCGGCACACGTCCCACCATGTCGCACGTCACCGCCCGGCTCGAGATCGAGAACCTGCTTGGGAGCATGAACTTGGGGGAGCCGGCGGCAAGCGGCGAAGCGGCTGACCGCGCCCGCGACGCGGCTTGAACGGAAGCCCGAGCCGATTTGCCTTTAGTCATCAGTGAGCGCCATCACCGGCGCTCACTTTTTGTGTTCCAGCACCATCTGCGTCTGCGTCACCAACGCGCACAGCCGGCCGTCGCCGCGGGTGACGCGCGTCTGCCAGACCATGGTCGAGCGGCCGCGATGCAGCGGCGTGCATTCGGCATAGGCCATGTCGCCGATCGGCACGGCGGCGAAGAAATTGGTCTTGCTTTCGATCGTGGTGGTGGTCTGGCCGTCCTTTAAGTTGGCGGTGGTGGCGGTGCCGCCGAGATTGTCGGCCAAAGCCATGATGGCGCCGCCGTGCATGATGCCGTGACGGTTGTTGAGCTCCTCGCGCGCGGGGAGTTCGGCGGTCACGCGCTCGGGCGAGACATGAGTGATTTTCATTCCCAGGAATTGGGCGAAAGGCGGTTGGTTGTTGGCCGCTTCGTTCATTTTGCAATTGCTCCAGCCAATAGGTGGCGAGGTTAGATCGTTTTTTGAGATTCGTATCCGGCGGGAAGGGCTTTATAGACCAGATCGGCCACGGTGGCACTCTTGGAAGCTTTTCGAGATTGTCGCAAGATGGCAACCGGGCCCGGGATGCGGGGAAAGTCTTGGCATTGAGGGGCCGGACCCAATGTTCATTCTGAAGACGCACACGATTATCACCGGCGGCTTGTTCGCCGCTATCATCGTGATGGCGGTCATCGGCAACGCGCTGCACGACATGGGCTACTTGTCGGATTCTTCTGCGGCCCAGCTGACGGCGAAGGTCGTTTTCTTCGCGTCGTTTTTGGCGTTCGGCTTTTCCTGTATTCCGCTGATGCTCAAGCTGGTGCTCGCCGGACAGGTCGCTATCGGCAATGGCGAGGTGGGCATCGTCCGCGCGGTTGCCGCGCATCAAACCGCCATCGTCATCGGCTTCTGGCTGTTTTGTTTGCTCGGCCTCGCCATCGCCCTTCCCATAGCGATACGGGACGGATTCATAAGCGAGCCGGCTTCCGCCGCACTCGGGCCGTCCAAAGGCACGCTGCTGGTCGAGCCAGGCATGAGCGTCGACGACATGAAACGACGCTCATCCCTTCAAATCAAAGGCTCGCCGGATTCGGTGTTCGCCGCAGGCGGTGTGTTCAACGTCACGGTGGGCGATACCGGGCTCACGTTCCGGGGTCCGCTACTACTTCATCACCACCTCCAGCAAGGATCGCGCGCGCATCGACATGATGTCCATCGGCACTTCAAGCCGAAAGGCTCGCGCGCCGAGCTGGAGGCGGCCAACGCCGCGTTACGTGTACGGCTTGCCGCCGGCAACTGGCTCGCCGGGCATGAGCTCTATCGCGATGAGCAGGATCGCACTGCATGGCGACGCAACGCGCGGCCTCTCGGGCGCAGTTTGGCGCAAGGGCGATATTGTGCTGCACATTCTCGAGCGCCGCATCGACGACAATGCCAAAGCCGGCGATCCGGTTGACGCCGGTGAATGGATCCAGTTCGTCGACCTTGGCAGGCGCCAGAATTGGCCGGGGATCGAGCGTTACGTCTTCGAGCCGATGAAACCATAAAAGCAAGAGGCGCCGGCCTTAGCCCGCGCCTCTTGTTTCGACGTTGCGGAAACCCGTTACGCCTTCGGTTGCGGCACGATGCGGATATAGGGCTTCGGCGTCTTCCAGCCGGCGGGATAAAGCTTCTTGGCTTCATCGTCAGTAATGGCGCCGCCGAGGATCACGTCCTCGCCTTGCTTCCAGTTCGCCGGCGTCGAGACGCGGTGCTTGGCGGTGAGTTGCAGCGAGTCGAGCACGCGCAGCACCTCGTCGAAATTGCGGCCCGTGCTCATCGGATAGACCAGGATCAGTTTGATCTTCTTGTCCGGCCCGACGATGAAGACATTGCGCACGGTTTGATTGTCATTTGGCGTGCGGCCTTCCGAAGTGCCCGAGGTCGAGGCCGGCAACATGCCGTAGGCTTTGGAAATCTTGAGATCGGTGTCGCCGATCATCGGGTAGTTCGGCGCGACGCCGACCACATCCTTGATGTCACCGGCCCACTTCTTATGGTTGTCGACCGGATCGACCGACAGTCCGATGATCTTGGCGTTACGCTTGTCGAATTCCGGCTTGAGCCGGGCCATCGTGCCAAGCTCGGTGGTGCAAACAGGGGTGAAATCCTTCGGGTGCGAGAACAACACCCCCCAGGAACTTCCCAACCACTCATGAAAACGGATTTTGCCTTCCGTGGTATCCGCCTCGAAATCCGGGGCGGTATCGCCAATCGCCAATGTCATGACAACCTCCAAATGCGCGCTCAATGATTGTTCAGGGCACTCAATATAGGGGCCCAGGCGGGAGCGGAACAGGGCCCGGCGCAAAGAGGATCAAGCCACCGCCTTGCACTTGTGTTGAAGGACAAAGCGTTCCCGGGCCGCCATTCTATTGAAAGAATTTTCCGTTCACGGCGTCGGGCTGTAGCCGTCGGTCAATGTGCTGAGAAAGGCGACGATGTCGTCGATCTCTGTCGTCGACAGCATCGGCGGATCGCCGGGTTTGCCACCGAACGGCGGCTCATTGTTGACCTTGCCGTGATACTGGGCCGGCAGGTCGTCGTATTTCATCACGCGCCCGCTGGCATCGCGCGGATACCATCTCCAGGCGCGGTATCCCGTTCCACATAGAACTCGATCGCCTTGCGCAGATCGTGTTCGGAGCCATTGTGATAGAACGTCTTACGCAGCGCCACATTGCGCAAAGACGGCGTGCGGAACAGTCCGCAATATTCGGCGCGGCCGGCAAGATCGGTGCGCAGCGGGCCGCAGGCGCCGAGATCGAAGAATTTCGGATCGGCGTTGGCCGGGATATCGCGGTTGCGCGGGACGCCGATGGCGATCAATCCATAATCGGTGAACTGCGGCGGCGTGCCGTCGTTGCCGCGCTCGCTGCGATGACAGTTGCCGCAATTGCCCTTGGCCGGATCGTTGAACAAGTTGAGGCCGCGCGCCTCCTGCGGCGTCAGCCGCGCGCGGCCGGCGAGGTAGGCGTCGTATTTGCTGCTGTAGGGATAGAAGGCGCGATAGTCCTGCTGATAAACCTCGAGCGCCTCAGTAATGGCCGCGAAGACCTTGGCATCGTCGTCGAAGATCGCAGGCCCGAAGATCTTGCGCAGCTCGTCCGCATGGCTTGCCACGCGCACGCGCGCGACCACGTCGGCGGGACGCTCATTTGCCATTTCGAACGGCGAGAGCAGCGGCACCCTCGCTTGGTCGCGGCGGCGGTCGGCGCGGCCGTCCCAGGTCAAGCCGCCGGTCGGGCCGTTGTCCACGCTTTCGTCGCCTTCGTCGCTTGACTCGAAATAATGCTCGGTGAACTGCGGCACGACTTGCAGATATTTAAGCGACGGCACCGCGCGCAGACCGGGCTGATGCATATCCTTGCCGCCGAGCTGCACCGCTAGCGCATTAGGCGGGCCGAAGTCGTGTTTCTGGTCATGGCAGGTGGCGCAGGCCGTTTGCCCGGAAGCGGAAAGCGAGGGATCGAAAAACAGCTTGCGGCCAAGCGCCTGCAAGGCGGTAGCGCGCGCATAGGCCTGTTTGCGGGTGAGGGTAGGGTCGCTCGTCTGCGCGTGGACGACGCCAATCGCCAGACCCAGCCATAACGCCAATATGCGTCCGGCATGGTCACGAGCCATGGTCAAGCCCCGCACGCTCATCAGGATATGATGCAGATCCCTCGCGACAGAATTCTAACAGCCGGATGCTGTTATCCCCATGGGGTTCATGGAACTGCCATGGAAGCCAGTCTAAAATCTGTGTTTCCGGACCTGCGGTTTCCATTTCGAGGGGGCGATCATGAAGCGATCGAGCGCGCTGTTGGCCTTGCTGGCGGCCGGACTGCCGGCGGCGGTCGCGGCGCAGGCGCAAGGTATCAACGCCATCGAAACCGTAGTGGTTATTTATGCGGAGAATCGCAGCTTCGACAATCTCTACGGCGCGTTCCCCGACGCCAACGGCCTGCAAAACGTACGCCGGAGATGGCGACGCAGCTGGATCGCGACGGCACCCCGTTCAAGGAGTTACCGCCGATCTGGGATGGGCTCACCGCCAAGGGCGTCACGCCGCCGGTGACGCAGGCGCAGACCGAGCACCTGCCCAACAAGCCTTTTGCCATCGATGACCCGAATGGCTTCAATACGCCGCTCGGCGTCGTCACCCACGATCTCTGGCATCGCTTCTATCAAAACCAGATGCAGATCGATGATGGCAAGAACGACAAGTTCGTCGCATTTGCCGATTCCGGAGCCATGCCGATGGGCCACTTTGACGGCTCGAAGCTGCCGCTATGGGATGTCGCCAAACGGTACACCCTCGCCGACAATTTCTTCATGGGTGTCTTTGGCGGCTCGTTCCTCAACCATTTCTGGCTGGTCTGCGCCTGCACGCCGGTTTATCCGGATGCCGACAAGAGTCCGGCCAAGGGGCAATCGCCGTCGTCGATGCCGACGAGGTGACATTGACAACTGGCCGACAATTCGCCGAAGTCGGCGATGGATGGCATCCCGAAATTCGTCGAGGACGGCGATCTCACGCCCGACTTTTATGCCATCAACACCATGCAGCCGCCCTACCAGCCGAGCAAGAACAAGCCGGCCAAGGACGGCGACGCGGCCTATGCCGATGCGAATGAGCCGACCACGCTGCCGCCGCAGCATGAACAGACGATCGGCGATCTGCTATGTGCAAAAGGGTGTCGTGGGCTTGGTATGCAGGCGCGTGGCAGGCGACGCTCGACGGCCTGAACAGGACGCCGGCGCCGAATTTCCAGTTTCACCATCAGCCGTTCAACTACTTTACCAGCTTCGCGCCGGGCACCGCCGCACGCGCCAAGCATCTCAAGGACGGCGGCATGGACGGCGCCGAATTCATCGCGGCGATCGACGCCGGGCGAATTGCCGCAGGTTGCGTTCTACAAGCCCCAGGGCAATCTCAACGAACACTCCGGCTATGCCGACGTGCTGGCCGGCGACGCCCACATCGCCGACGTCATCGGCCAACTGCGAAAAGAGCCCGCAGTGGGCGCACATGGTGGTCGTCATCACCTACGACGAAAACGGCGGCTATCTGGGACCACGTCGCGCCGCCTAAAGCCGACCGCTGGGGCCCGGGATCGCGCATCCCCGCGATCGTTTCGCCCTTCGCCAAGAAGGGCTTCGTCGATCACACCCAGTACGACACCACGTCGATCCTGCGCCTCATCACCATGCGCTTTGATCTGCCGACCCTGCCGGGGATCCCCGCACGCGACGCGGCGCTCAAGGCCAACGGTCAGCCGCCGATGGGCGATTTGACTGACGCGCTGGAGTTTTAGCGGGGGTCGTCCCGCATTGACATTTTCGCTGCAACGCCGCAAATCGGGAGGACCGGCTCGCGACGGGTCCTCCATGTTCAAGCGTATTTTGATTGCCAATCGCGGCGAAATCGCCTGCCGGATCATCAAGACCGCCCGCTGCATGGGAATTGAGACGGTCGCCGTTTATTCGGAGGCCGACAAAGACGCTCTGCATGTGGCGATGGCCGACACCGCGGTTGCCATCGGCCCGCCCGAGGCGGCCAAAAGCTACCTGCTGATCGACAAGATTGTGGCCGCGTGCAAAGCGAGCGGCGCGCAGGCCGTGCATCCGGGTTACGGCTTTCTGTCCGAGCGCGCGGCTTTTCCGAAGGCGCTGGAAGCCGCGGGCATCGTATTCATCGGGCCGAACCCGCAGGCCATCGCGGCCATGGGCGACAAGATCGAATCCAAAAAGGCTGCCGCCGCGGCCAAAGTTTCCACTGTGCCCGGCCATCTCGGCGTTATCGAGGACGAGAAACAGGCGGTGAAGATCGCCAACGAGATCGGCTATCCGGTGATGATCAAGGCGTCCGCCGGCGGCGGCGGCAAGGGCATGCGCATCGCCTACTCGGAATTGGAAGTGGCGGAAGGCTTTACACGCTCGCGCTCGGAGGCGAAGTCCTCGTTCGGCGACGACCGCATGTTTATCGAGAAATTCA
>CAVPUU010000009.1:0-155863 GCA_963709015.1 uncultured Alphaproteobacteria bacterium
GTTGAGCACTCGCGAAACCCAAAGATTTCACTGCGATGTGCTGATGGGTTTCGTTCCGCTCAACCCATCCTACAGCCTCTTATTCCGCTCGTCCCCGCGAAAGCGGAGACCCAGTGATTTGGCCAAAGAACTGGATTCCCGCTTTCGCGGGAATGAGCGGAGATATTACTCCGCCGCCTGCGCCGGCTTAAGCTGCTTCGCCTGTTTCATCTCGTCATGCAGCGCGATCGGGTCCCAATCGTAGCCGTTCGGCCATGTCAACGCGCCGTCCTCGATGAAAACGCGCTGAAAATAGGCCGCGTCCTTCAGCGGCTCGGACATCGGCCCGGTCTTCTGGAAAATATCGGCGAAGTCGCGCACGCCAACGGTGCCGTCGGAGAATTCGATCTCCAACGTGTGGCCGCCGAGCTTCTTAACGCCGATGACGTCAATCATCATTCCAGGCCCGCGATGCGTTCGAGCGTTCCATCCGTGCGTGCCGCGCGCCAGTTGCGCATGAGCGCGTCGCGCCGCAAGTCGGTCCATTCTTTTAGCACGCGCGCGACCGTCGGCGGTAGCTTGCCATCGATAATCTCGCCGTCGGCGATGCGAACGCGAAAGCCCTGATATCGCGCATGAAAATGCGGCGGATCGTGGTCGTTGAAGAACATCCGCACGGCAATCCCGAGAAAATAGGCGATGGTCGGCACACCCGGCTCCCGGACAATTGGAGTGTAATTCTAGCATGGTGTGAATGTGCGGCGCACATTGTATCCACGAATGCTCTTGACTTTATTCCTATCATCGACTATCTAGCTTCCGCCTTGTCTGGTATCGCGCGTCATCTCGAGTGGCGCGCGATGCAGAACGAGGCGCGGTGCGCCGACAACGCGTGCCGCGCAGTCAAGCTTGCGCAAACTGCGCCAGCTTGACGGATGGAGCGCCCGGGCGGCGCCGGGCCCTCTCGCCAGAGGGTTCGCGCGTCGCGCCAGACGCGCGGCGGGTGCGCACCACACCCGCCAAGAGGGTCTCACCAGCCCTCTGGCGCCGTCCCGGCGCTCCATTCCCCTTTTGGGAAACGGAAAAAGGGAAGAAAGGGAAGAAAGGCCTGCCCGGGGCCTTCAAGAATACGGGCGATGACGCACGTCCGAATGAGCTTGAGCGGCGGAACACGCGGCGATTTCACGCGTTCAGCCCGCATATGTTCACGTGAGGAGGAGACAATTCATGCCGCGCGGCAGCAAAGCCAGTTACTCGAACAAGCAGAAGCGCAAGGCGCGCCACATCGAAAAAGGCTACGAGCGCCGCGGCGTATCGGAAGGCGAGGCCGAGCGGCGCGCCTGGGCGACGGTCAACCGGGAATCGGGCGGCGGCAAGAAGAGCGGCTCCGGCCGCGGCCACAAGGAAAGCCACGCCTCCTCGCGCAAGGGCGGGCGGATCGGCGGCCGCGCTTCGGCGCATCGCTCGGCGGCGGCGCGCTCGCGCTCGGCACGCAAGGCGGCGCGCACCCGGAAAGCGCGCGGGCACTAGCCGTCAGCGCGGGTGAAAGCCCGACGCCGGGAAGAAAAAAGCCGGCGCGTCATTACGTGGCTGATCGCCGCTCGGCTGATCGCTGCTTGGCTGATCGCCGCCAGACGAAGCCTGCCGGGGCGCCGTGCGGCGGGCGTGGTTGACGCGATGGCGTTCGTGCCGCTCCGCCTCGCGCGCGCGGCCGCGCGTCCGCTCCGGCTGCTCGCCGGTCACCACGATGGTGGTGTCGTCCACGCGCTCCTTCACCAGCGCGAACAGCAGCGCGGCGTTTTCCGGATGCAGGCGGATGCAGCCGTGCGAGGCCGGCCGGCCGAGATGCGAGATCTCGTAAGAGCCGTGGATGGCGTAGCCCTCGTCGAAGAAAATCGAATAGGGCATCGGCGACCAGTCGTATTTGCGCGAGAACCATTTGCGCGCCAGCCGCTGCGGCTTGTAGGTGCCGTTCGGCGTGCGGTAGCCCAGGCGCGCGGTCGAAACCGGCCACTGATAGCGTTGCGCGCCGTCGACCACGACCGACAGGCGCTGTGCCGATTTATCCACGGTGACGACGATGCCGGCCCGCGCCGACACAAGCCCGCCGAACAGCGCGGCGATGACTGCAAGAACAACGGCGAAACGCGGCATAACGAGCCCCCGAGGGCGATTTGCGGCGTCATCTTGGCAAGAATTGTTGAACTTTGCATGAATCCTGCGGTTTTGGGTTACCGCGCAGAGCATTTAACCTGACAGGCGGAGCCAGAATTGCTAAATCGTAAAGCATCATGACCGTCCGCATCGTTACCGCTTTCGCCCTTTCGCTCGCTTGCGCCGGCAGCAGCCTGGCGCAGACGAAGACGGCGACGCCCGCGTCCACGGTGTCGGCACCGATGCCGCCGGCAAAGCCCGCGATCGCGGAAGAAAAATTACCCGCCAAGGCGCTGTTCTCGGCCGCAAAGCTGCCGAGCCTCGGCCATGCGATGGCGATCGGCTACTATCCGCGCGGCTGCCTGCAAGGCGGCGTCGAACTGCCGGTCGACGGCCCGAACTGGCAGGTGATGCGGCTGTCGCGCAATCGCAACTGGGGCCATCCGGAACTGGTCAAATTCCTCGAGCGGTTCGCGCCGCTAGCCGCCAAGGCAACCGGCTGGAAAGGCATCCTGGTCGGCGACATGGCGCAGCCGCGCGGCGGGCCGCTGCCGTTCGGCCATCTGAGCCATCAGATCGGGCTCGACGTCGACATCTGGTTCATGCCGATGCCGGATCACGAGCTCAGCAAGAAAGAGCGCGAGGACATCTCGGCCATCAATGTCGTGGCCGCGGACAAATTGAACATCAATCCGAAAGTCTGGACGCCGCAGCACGAGAAGTTCATCAAGACCGCGGCTCAACAGCCCGAGGTCGAGCGCGTGCTGGTCAACGCGGCGATCAAGAAGGAACTGTGCCGTATCGAGGGCAAGGATCATTTCCCGTGGATGGCAAAGGTGCGGCCCTGGTACGGCCATGACGACCACATCCATGTGCGGCTGAAATGTCCGGCCGATTTGCCGAATTGCCGCAAGCAGCCGCCGGTGCCGGGCGACGACGGCTGCGCCGCCAAGGAACTGGCCTTCTGGTTCAAGGACTTGGTCTTGCATCCGAAGCCGGGTCCGCCGCCGAAGGTCCCGCCCAAGCCGCTCACGCTTGCCGACCTGCCGCCTGCCTGCAAAAACGTGATCGACGCGCCGGCCAATTCGAAGGCTGTCGAGCGTTAGCGGCTAACCCAAATCCGTTCGTCCCCGCGAAAGCGGGGACCCAGGTTTTGCTAAAGTACGGATCAAAGAGCTGGATTCCCGCTTGCGCGGGGAATGAGCGGACAACATTGCATTTGTGTATAAATGCCGACCATGACTGACGACATTGCCATCCTGCGCGAACTGGAAAAGAAGGTCCTCTGGCTCGCGAGCTGGACCATCCACAACGCCAATCATCTGCGCGATAACAGCGATGGCCTCAAGGTCGGCGGCCATCAGGCCTCAAGCGCCTCGCTCGCCACCATCATGACCGCGCTTTATTTCGACGTACTCGAGCCCGCCGACCGCATGGCGGTGAAGCCGCACGCCTCGCCGATTTTCCACGCCATCCAGTATCTGCTCGGCAAGCAGAGCCAGGGAAAGCTGGAAGCTTTCCGCGGCTACAAGGGCGCGCAGAGTTATCCCTCGCGCACCAAGGACGCCGACGACGTCGACTTCTCCACCGGCTCGGTCGGCCTCGGCGTGGCGCAGACGCTGTTCGCCTCGCTGGTGCAGGATTACGTGCGCGCGCACGGCTGGGGCCAGGAAAACGGAAAATCGCGGCCGGAAGGCCGCATGGTCGCGCTGGTCGGCGACGCCGAACTCGACGAAGGCAATATTTTCGAAGCGCTGCTTGAAGGCTGGAAACAGGGCGTGCGCAATTGCTGGTGGATCATCGACTACAACCGGCAAAGCCTCGACGCCGTGGTGCGCGAAGGCTTGTGGGAACGCTACGAGCAACTGTTCAAGAATTTCGGCTGGGATGTGGTGATCGTCAAATACGGCTCGCTCCAGCAGGCCGCCTTCAAGGAGCCGGGCGGCGGCAAGCTCAAGGCCTGGATCGACAACTGCCCGAACCAGCTTTACTCGGCGCTGGTGTTCGCCGGTGGCGCGGCCTGGCGCAAGCGGCTCGTCGACGAGATCGGCGACCGGGGCGATGTTTCAAAGTTGATCGAGAAGCGCTCGGACGACGAGCTCGCCGCGCTGATGAACAATCTCGGCGGCCACGACCTGCCGTCGGTGCTCGACGCGTTTCACGGCGCGCATCCGGAGAAGCCAACGTGCTTCATCTGCTACACGGTAAAGGGCTTCGGTCTGCCGATGGCCGGGCACAAGGACAACCACGCCGGCCTGATGACGCCAGCGCAGATGGAGGTGTTCCGCAAGGCGATGGCGGTGCGCCCCGGCCACGAATGGGACAAGTTCGAAGGTCTCACTTTGCCGGCCGAGAAATTGCAGAAATTCCTCGATCGCGTGCCATTCGCCGCCGGCCCAACGCGCCGCCTCAACGCGCCCGAAATCGACGTGCCGGACAACCTGCCGGTCACCATCCAGCCGACGATGGCGACACAAACCGGCTTCGGTGCACTGCTCAACGAGATCGGCCGCGGCGACAACGACTTCGCGCGCCGCATCGTCACGACATCGCCGGATGTGACGGTGTCGACCAATCTCGGCGCCCTGGGTGAACCGGCGCGGCCTGTTCGCACGCGAGAAGATGGCCGATATCTTCAAGAGCGAGCACATTCCATCGACATTCAATTGGGAATTCTCGCCCAAAGGCCAACACATCGAGCTCGGCATCGCGGAGATGAATTTGTTCATTTTGCTTTCGGCGCTCGGGCTCTCGCACGCGATCAACGGCGAGCGGCTGCTGCCGATCGGCACGCTGTACGACCCCTTCATCGCGCGCGGGCTCGATGCGCTCAATTATGCCTGCTACCAGGATGCGCGTTTTATTCTGGTTGCGACGCCATCGGGCATCACGCTGGCCGGCGAAGGCGGCGCGCATCAGTCGATCGCCGAGCCGCTGATCGGCATGGCGCAGGACGGCCTCGCCGCGTTCGAGCCCGCCTATGTCGACGAACTGGCGGTCATTTTGCGCTGGGCGTTCGCCTACATCCAGAAGGGCGACGACGGCGCGCCCTCCGAGAGAAACTGGCTGCGCGACGAGACCGGCGGCTCGGTCTATCTCCGCCTCTCTACGCGCCCGATCGAGCAGATCAAACGCGAGATAACACCGGAGTTGGAACAGCAGATCGTCGACGGCGCCTATTGGCTGCGCAAACCGGGACCGAACGCTCAGGTGATTGTTGCCTACACCGGCGCAATCGCGCCAGAAGCGATCGAGGCCATCGGCCTGATGGCCGAGGACCGCCGCGACGTCGGACTGCTGGCCGTGACGTCAGCGGACCGCATGAACGCCGGCTGGACCGCCGCGCAGCGCGCCCGCGAGCGCGGCCTCGTCCATGCGCGCTCGCATATCGAGCGGCTATTGGCGGACGTGCCACCGCATTGCGGCATAGTCAGCGTGCTTGACGGCCATCCGGCCACGCTGGCCTGGCTAGGCGCGGTCGCCGGCCACCGCGTGCGACCGCTCGGCGTCGAACACTTCGGCCAGACCGGGTCGCTCGCCGAACTCTACCGCCACTACGGCATCGACGCCAACGCCATCGTCGCCGCCGCGCAGGGCATCGCGCCCGGCCGTCCGATCCGGCATTTGAAGGCGCTACCGTAATGGTTGCTATGGCCGGGCTTATCCGCCTTCGCGCTGAAGCGTTTCGGCGGGTCCCGGCCATCTCGATCAGGAGGGCACAGCTTTGCCATCCTAAGCGGGATGCCCGGGCCTTCGCCGCGCCGAAGGGGTTTCGGCCCCGCGGGTCGAACAAGCCCGGGCGTGACAATTGAGAGCGTCGTCGCTACTTCCAATCTTCCAAAATCATAGCGGCGCCCTTTTCCGCGATCATCATGGTCGGCGAATTGGTGTTGCCCGACGTGATCGACGGCATCACCGAGGCGTCTGCCACGCGCAATCCGTCGATGCCGATCACGCGCAAGCGCGCATCGACCACCGCGCGCGCGTCGTCGTCGCGGCCCATGCGGGCGGTGCCGACGGGATGGAAAATGGTGGTGCCGATATCGCCGGCGGCTTTTTCCAGCGCTGCCTCGTCGTCGTCGCGCACCTGCGCGCCCGGGAGATATTCGACCGGCGCATAGGGCCGCAGCGCCGGCTGCGCCACGATCTTGCGGGTGACGCGGATCGAGTTGGCGGCGACGCGCTTGTCCTCCGGCGTCGCCAGATAATTCGGCCTGATCGCGGGAGCCGCTGCCGGGTCAGCCGACTTCAAGGTCAGGCTGCCGCGGCTGGTTGGCCGCACATTCGCGACGCTGACCGTGAAGGCCGGGAACGCGTGCAGCGGGTCGCCGAACTTGTCGAGCGAAAGCGGCTGGATGTGGTACTGCAAATTGGCGCGATCCAGCGTGGGATCGGATTTAGTGAAGGCGCCGAGCTGCGACGGCGCCATCGTTAAGGGCCCGCGCCGGAACAAGGCATAGTTGACGCCCATCCATGCGCGCGCCAGCAAGGACGAATACATTTCGTTCAATGTTTTGATGCCGGTGACCTTGTAGATCATCCGCAGTTGCAGATGATCGTGCAAGTTGGCGCCGACGCCCGGCTTGTCGAGCACGACGGGAATGCCGAGTTGCGCAAGCTGCGCAGCGGGGCCGATGCCGGACAACATCAGCAAATGCGGCGAACCGATCGAGCCGGCGGCAAGGATCACCTCGCCGCGGCAGCGCGCCGATCGCGCCACGCCGTTCTGCCGCCAGCGCACGCCGGCCGCGTGTTTGCCGTCCAGAATGAGACTTTCGGCCAGACAGCCCGTTTCCAATTGCAAGTTCTGCCGGTGCAAAATCGGCTTGAGAAAGCCGCGCGCCGCCGACCAGCGCCGCCCGCGCTTCTGGTTGACGTGGAAATAGCAGGAGCCCTCGTTATCGCCGGTGTTGAAATCGTTGCAAAGCGGAATGCCGTATTGTGCCGCCGCCTCGCGCCAGACGTCGATGATGTCCCAGCGAATGCGCGGATATTCGACCCGCCATTCGCCGCCGACGGCGTGGTGCTCGCTCGTCCCAAGAAAATTATCCTCGTGTTTCTTGAAGTAAGGTAGCACGTCATCCCACGACCACCCGGGCAGGCCGAGCTGGCGCCAGTGATCGTAGTCGCCGGCCTGCCCGCGCATATAGACCATGGCGTTGATGGCTGACGAGCCGCCGATCACCTTGCCGCGGGGATAATTGAGGCTGCGGCCGTTGAGGCCGGGTTCCGCCTCGGTCTTGAACATCCAGTCCGAGCGCGGATTACCAATGGCAAACAGATATCCGACCGGAATGTGAAACCAGATCCAGTTGTCCTTGCCGCCGGCTTCCAGCAGCAGCACGCGGTTATTCGGATCGGCCGTCAGCCGGTTGGCCAGCACACAGCCGGCCGAGCCAGCTCCTACGATGATCGTGTCGAAGTCGCCGTCGACTGATGCGCTCTCTACCATGGTGAACTATTTTACCCCGCATTCCGTCACATAAGGCGGAAAAATTAAGCATGGCGAGCGGCGTCTGCTCCGGGCTCCACTCCGCCCGACACCTTCATGAATTCAGCAACCAAACAGGCTTAAATTCCGCTTACCACAGACCGCTAAACGATTTCATGGCGCCGGTATGGCTGAAATCGCACGCATTTCTAATCCGAACGGACAAACCGCAATGGCACATGCAATCGCGCTTGATACAGAAACAGCGTCCGGCGACTGGATCAGTGTCACGCCTCAGCGCAAAACACCCGATCTCGGCACGACCTTGATGCGCATTGTTGCTGCGACTTGCGTCAGCCCGCTTCAGGTCACCGCGGATTTCGTCCGCCTCTCGTTCGGGCCGGGCAAGGTCTCGTTCACGGATTACAACCGACTAAAGCTGTTCGACAAGGAATATTGGGCGAACGAAGATCGTCGGCAAGTCGTCGGTGAACGCCGCAGCGCCGCCATTTGGAGCACGATCAACTTCAGAAAGGATTGGTGGGGCTTTTTCGACAATAAGCTTGCCGGTTGCGCCTATCTTGCGGCGTTCGGGCTGCCCGTCATCCGCAACCTCGCCATCTATTGCGAGAACTTGAAGATACACGGTGCGCACGTGGCGAGCGACAAGGGTCAGCTACGGCGCTTCCTGCAATGCCACGACCATTATCCGCTATTCGGCAAACCGACGGACGGGTTGCAGAGCCTCGGCTCGGTGGCCTTGCGTCGTTATTGGCCGGATCGCGACAGCGTCGAGACCTTTGATGGACACGTCATTAAGTTGGATGTTTTCATTGCGGAGATCGCCAAACATTATGCGGCCGGCTATCTGTTCCAGAAGTTGACACTCCCGCATGCCGCGATTTGCGTCCTTTGCGGTGACCGGCTCGCAACCGTTCGCGTCCTGACGCTGCGTGTCGGAACGCAGGCGCCGCAAGTCCTCCGTGTGTGCTGGAAAATTCCTGCCGGCA
Source organism: uncultured Alphaproteobacteria bacterium (assembly GCA_963709015.1). Taxonomy (GTDB): domain Bacteria; phylum Pseudomonadota; class Alphaproteobacteria; order Rhizobiales; family Xanthobacteraceae; genus Pseudolabrys. Next base: position 8,575 of record CAVPUU010000009.1, read on the forward strand.
AGAACATGGCCGACAATTTTTGGCGCAGCGGTAATCTTCTCGCCAAGCTCGATCCCGGCACGGGCGAGGTGCTGCGCGCCGTTTCCGGAACTGGCGTCGATCTGGCCCAACACAGTCATCACCCGGATACCAATGCGCCCCTGATCGGCTTTCGCGTGCCGCACTGGCGAGCGGTCATCGATACGACAACCGAAGCCGCCCGTCTGATAGATCAAATTGCGCTCATCGGCTGGGACATTGCCGTCCTCGACGACGGACCCGTTATCGTCGAGATGAACGAGCGACCCGACTTCATTTTGCCGCAACTCGCCGACGGGCGTGGCATTCTCGAGCCTGCGTTTCTCGATTTCATGGCCGGCCAAAAAGAGCAAGCCGCCCCGCGATAGCGGCCGCTCAAGCGGGAAGAGCCAGCAGCGCCATCGCACAGAAATAATTCCGAGCCTAGGGGCGGCCGGCAAGCCCGGCGATGACAAGGCCGCTGGAACTTGATAGACTTTTGATGACCTGCGGCGCGCTGCGCGCGCGCCGCAAAAGCCGGAACGGCGGTTCCGAGACGGTCGCTTCCAACTTTGACGCGACGCCAACACGGCGCCCCTTTTTGGCGCCCACGGAGAACCGCCATGCTCGTACGGCTTTTTGCCATTCTCAGCCTATTCGCGGCTCTCGCCGGCGCGCCGCAATCGCTCGCCGCCCAGGAAAAAACCTTGACGGTGTTCGCCGCCGCGTCGCTCAAAAACGCGCTCGACGACGCCAATGCCGGCCTTCACCAAGGCCACCGGCGTCAAGGTGGTGGCGAGCTACGAAGCAAGCTCCAGCCTGGCAAAGCAGATCGAGCAGGGCGCGCCCGCAGACGTGTTTATTTCCGCCGACTTGCGCTGGATGGATTACGTAACCGAGCGCAAGTTGATCAAGCCGGATAGCCGCGTCAACTTGCTGGGCAACAAACTGGTGCTGATCGCGCCCAAGGACTCCAAGCTCGATCATGTCACGATCGCCAAAGGCTTCGACATCGCCAAGCTCGCCGTCGACGGCCGCATCGCAGTGGCCGACGTCAAGGCGGTACCGGCCGGCTTGTATGCCAAGGCGGCGCTGGAAAACCTCGGCGCATGGGCAGCGGCCGAGCCCAAGCTCGCTCAAGCCGAAAACGTCCGCGCCACGCTTGCGTTCGTCGCGCGCGGCGAGACGCCGGTCGGCATCGTTTACGAGACCGACGCCAAGATCGAGCCGAAGGTGAAGATCGTCGGCGTCTTCCCCGACGATTCGTATCCGCCGGTCATCTACCCGGCGGCGGCGACCAGCGCTGGCACGAACGCAGCCGCAGCGCCTTATCTTTCCTTCCTGCGCGGTTCGGCGGCCAAGGCAATCTTCGAGAAATACGGCTTCAGTTTCCTGATCAAGCCGGTATCGTAGTAAACCATCACATGCTCGAACTCTCTCCTCAGGAATGGACCGCCGTCGCGCTGTCGCTGCGCGTCGCGGCGGTCTCGACCGTGGCGGCGCTGCCGTTCGGCATCGCCGTCGCCATGCTGTTGGCGCGCAAAGATTTCTGGGGCAAGTCGCTGGTCGACGCGATCGTGCTGTTGCCGCTGGTGCTGCCGCCGGTGGTCACCGGCTATCTGCTGCTCATCACGTTCGGCCGCAGGGCGCCGGTCGGCGCGTTTCTCGCCGATCATTTCGGCATCGTGTTCTCGTTCCGCTGGACCGGCGCCGCGCTTCGCCTGCGGCATCATGGCGTTTCCGCTGATGGTGCGCGCAATCCGCCTGTCGATCGAGGCGATCGACCGCCGGCTGGAAGACGCGGCCGCGACGCTCGGCGCTAATCGTATCTGGCTGTTCTGTGACCATCACGCTGCCGCTGGCGCTGCCCGGCATCATCGCCGGCATGATGCTGGCTTTCGCGCGCGCGCTCGGCGAATTCGGCGCCACCATCACTTTCGTCTCCAACATTCCGGGCGAGACGCAGACCATCTCGGCGGCGATTTACACGCTGACGCAGGTGCCGGGCGGCGACAGTGCCGCGCTCTCGCTGGTGATCGTTTCGGTGATGATATCGCTCGCCGCGCTTGATTGCGTCGGAATGGCTGGCGCGCCGCGCGACCGCGCGACTGCACGGGATTTGACATGCTGGCCGTCAAGATCGAAAAAAAACTCGGCGAGTTTTCGCTCAAGGCGTCATTCGCGGCGAAGCTGGCGTAACCGGTTTGTTCGGGCCGTCGGGCGCCGGCAAGACCAGCGTCATCAATATGATCGCCGGGCTGCTCAAGCCGGACCGCGGCCGTATCATGCTCGACGGCGAGATGGTGTTCGACGACCCGGCGCGCATCGACATGCCGGCCTGGCGCCGGCGCATCGGCTATGTGTTTCAGGAAGGCCGGCTGTTTCCGCATTTGTCGTGCGGCACAATCTCGATTACGGCCGCTGGATGGGCGGCCATGCGGCCGACGCGGCGGCGTTCTCGCATGCGGTCGAACTGCTCGACATCGGCCCGCTGCTCGACCGCCGGCCCGGCAAACTATCGGGCGGCGAACGCCAGCGCGTCGCGGTCGGCCGCGCGCTGCTGATGCGACCGCGTCTGCTGCTGCTGGACGAGCCGCTCGCCTCGCTCGACGCCGCGCGCAAGCAGGAAATCTTGCCTTATCTGGTACGCCTGCGCGACGAGGCCAAAGTGCCCATGATTTACGTCAGCCACGACGCCACCGAAGTCGGGCAGATCGCCAGCTACGTGGTGCGGCTCGACGGCGGCAAGGTCGCGGCGGAGGGCGGTGTGGATTTGTTGGGCGCATAACGATCCGATTATCGCGCGACTGAGCAACCCGACGCACTGTTACGATTAACTGGCGTTTCCAACATTCTCGTGAGTACAATCCCTCGGGGGAGACCCGGAAGCATGACCGAGCCCGCTGAAAAGAATATTCAAAGCCTGATAGACCTTCTTCCACAATGGGTAAGAGGGTCAGGCAACGATAAGTGCTTAGTGCAGTTTTTTGTAAGCTTTTTTAACGTGACCAACATCCAAACTATTGCCGAGTTAAATCGTAATTATGAGACGTTTCACCTAGACCACCCGACATTTATGAGGGTCATTGAGTTGCGTGAACTTAAGCTTACAATAGCCAACACCAGCTTTGCGAAACCGCGAGATGGTGTTTTACATTTCCTAAATTATCTTGAAGAAAAGAAACTTGAACCGGGCGTGTATGCAATTTTAGGGGCTCCATATAGCTCAGGTCGTCAATAGATAAGGCGAGTGAGATAATGCGCGAACTGCGCTTAGTGCACTCTCTGCAATGATTTCCATTCTATTTCGATTCGCATGCCTTTATTCTAAATCATGCGAGTTCATAATCGACATTACAAACGGCAATTACTCATTCACGTCGCCAGTTATCGAGAACCCCGCCTTTTATAAAATAGATCACGCAAACGATATTTCTGCTATAAAAATATATCACATTTCGAAATCCATCACAGACGCGTCATTAGAGACAAAAAATTTAGTAGCTGTCGACCTCACCTATTTGGACCGAGCGATAAAAGAGCCCAATCACGGTATCCGACTATCACTATATTTTTCTGCAATTGAAGTGCTCAACGGAGAATGCGTTTCAGAACGAAATTAAAGTCCTCCGGGCCAAATGGTACGGATTATTTGAAAGTAGCCGGCGAAATCCTCCAAAAGGCTCGGCGCGGCCGCGCCTCTGGCACATCCTCTCCGATGCGCGAGGGAAGAGCATGTGCCGCATATACTGAATAAGCTGCCCGCATGTTCCCTCCCTCACGCATCGTCTGCCTGACCGAGGAGACCGTCGAGACGCTTTATCTGCTCGGCGAGGAGCGCCGCATTGTCGGCGTTTCCGGCTATGCCGTGCGCCCGGCCCGCGTCCGCAAGGAAAAGCCGAGGGTGTCCGCCTTCATCTCCGCCGACGTGCCGAAAATTCTCGCGCTCAAGCCGGACCTGGTGCTGACGTTCTCGGACCTGCAAGCCGACATCGTCGCCGACCTGGTGCGCGCCAATGTCGCGGTCCATGCCTTCAACCAGCGCGACGTCGCCGGCATTTTCGACATGATCCGCACGCTCGGCGCCTTGGTCGGCAGCGCTGAGAAAGCCGACACGTTGGCACGCTCATTGGCGGCGCGCGTCGATGCCGTGCACGAGCGCTCCTTAAGCTTGCCGCGCCGGCCGCGGGTTTATTTCGAGGAATGGGACGACCCGATGATCTCCGGCCTCGGCTGGGTGTCGGAGCTGATCGAATGCGCCGGCGGCATCGAGGTTTTCCCGCAGCTTGCCGCGCGCAAGAACGCCAAGGACCGCATCGTGTCGGGCGCCGAGGTGATCGGCGCGCGGCCCGACATCATCATCGGCTCCTGGTGCGGCAAGAAATTCGTTCCCGCCAAGGTCGCCGCGCGGCCCGGCTTTGCCCAGGTTCCGGCGGTCGCCACCGGCTGGCTGCGCGAGATCAAATCGACGCTGATTTTGCAGCCCGGCCCGGCGGCGCTCACCGACGGGCTCGACCGGCTCGCCGGAATCATCGGCGAATGGGTTGAAAATCGGGCGCCGCAGGCCCAAAAATAGCTTGGCGGCCACGCGTGAATTTGGCCGCCGAATGTGCTAGGCATAGCGACCGCGAAGCAGAGGAAACGACATCGATGCAGCCGAACAAAGCCCGCGCCGACCTGTGGATGGATCTGGGCCTGGTCGCCTTCCTGATCGTCTTCGATGTGGCCGCGCGCCTGTTGCCGCACGCGCCGGGTGTCTGGCCGTTCGCCGCCAGCGCCCTGTTTGCCGGCCGCGTGTTGCGCGTGCCGCTGCTGGCGGTGGCCGTGCCGCTTGCCGCCGTGCTGTTGAGCAATGTCGCGCTCGCGGGCGACGACTGGCGGGTCACCGCGGTGGTCTGCGCAGCGATCACGCTGCCGGCCTTTGCCGGCGTGCTGGCGCGCCGCTGGCACGGCGCGTTTCCGGTCGTCGCGGCGATGCTGTCGTGCTCGCTGATCTTTTTCGTCACCACGAATTTCGCGGTCTGGGCCTTTGGCACGCTTTACCCGCACACGCTGCAAGGGCTCACGCAATGCTACGTCGCGGCGCTGCCGTTCCTGGACAAGACCGTGATGGGCGACCTGTTCTGGACCGCAGTGCTGTTCGGCGGTGCATGGCTAGTGCAATACGGCCCGACGTTGGCGCGGCGGGCGTCTTAGCCGATATAATTCTGAATCCGCTTCCAGAAAGATTTAAGCCGGCCGGCCAAGTCCGCCGGCTCTTCCGGCTCGGCCAGCCTTAGGCCGACGGTGGTCACGCGGCCATTGGCGACCTTGTGCGCCAGCAGGGCGATCGGGCCGAGTTGAACGATACTGCCGGTCTTGGCGGCACGACCGAGATGTTCGGTGAAGAAGTCGGCCAGCGTCACCTCCATGTGATCGGCGGCAACCTGCAGGCCGTAAATATCGGCCAGTGCCCCGAGCGTCGCCTCGCCCGGGACGAAGAAGTCGCCGAGCAGGCGCGGATCGGGCGCGGCCGGCGGCGGCATTTTGACGAAGAAGCGGTCGAGCGCCTGCGCCTTCTCCGGCGGCGCCAGCAGATAGACATAATCGCCCTCGCGCACCGGATGGGCTTCCGCCGGCGTGAGGATTTCCTCGTTGCGCACGACCAAAGTCGGCCGCGCCCAGTTCGGGATCAGCCCGCGGCGCAGGAACGGGCTGTTGGCCGGCACCGGGTAGCCGACGATTTCGCGCGTGAGCTGGCCGGGCAGATCGAGTTCGACCCGGCGCGGCAGCGGGTCGCTGCGCACAAACGACATATCGAGCTTGCGGGCGGCAAAGGCCACCGTCCAGCCCTGGATCAGCAGCGACGATACCACGACCACGAAGGCGACATCGAAGAACAGATAGGCGGCCGGCAATCCGACCAGCAGCGGGATCGAGGCGAGAAAGATCGCCACCGCGCCGCGCAGGCCGACCCAGGACACGAACAACTTCTCGCGCCATTGAAAGCCGAAGGGCGCAAGGCACAGGAATACCGCGACCGGCCGCGCCACCAGCATCAGGAACAATGCGATCACGACGGACCCGAGCAGGCTATCGCCCATGCGTTGCGGCCATACCAGCAGGCCAAGCAGCACGAACATCACGATCTGCGCCAGCCAAGTCACCGCATCGAGGAACACGACGACCGAATTATGCGCGCGGGTCTGCCGGTTTCCGACCACGAGACCGGCGAGATAGACGGCGAGGAAACCGGACGAATGTGCTGTGTTGGCCAGCCCAAACACGACCAGCGCGCTCACCGCCACGAAAGGCGCGTGCAAGCCCTGCGGCAAAGCGAGACGGTTGAGCACCAGCGTGATGATCCGCCCGCCGGCGACGCCGATAATGCAGCCCAGCACCGTATCGCGCAGGAAAATCAACAGCGCATGCGACCAGCTATGGTCTCCGGCCAACAAGAACTCAACCAGCAGCAACGTGAGAAAGACAGCGAAAGGATCGTTGGTTCCCGATTCGACTTCCAGTGTTGCGCGCACGCGCGGGCGCAACCGCAATCCCCGCGAATTAATCAGCAGGAACACCGCCGCCGCGTCGGTGGAGGCGACCACGGCGCCGATCAGCAAAGCCTGCATCCAACCGATGCCGAGCACCAGCTTGGCGACCGGCGCGGTCAGCAAGGTGGTAATCAGCACACCGGCAGTCGCCAGCGTCGCCGCGGGCGCCAGCACGTTGCGGAAGGTGGCGAGCCGAGTGCGCAGGCCGCCGTCGAACAGGATCAGCGCCAACGCGATCGAGCCGACGGCATAGGCGGTGCCGATGTCGTCAAACTTCAGGCCGCCTGGGCCGCCCTCGCCGGCCAGCATTCCGAGCAGCAGGAACACCAGCAGCAATGGCGCGCCGAAGCGCAGCGCGACCAGACTCGACAAAATGCCGGCCAACACCAGCAGGCTTCCGAGCAGGATTGCGATGCTAAAGACGTCGAGAGAGGCCATACTTTTCTCGTCGTGCCGGGACGCCCGCTGTAGCCCGAGGGGCAAAGGCTGGCGGGCCGGGAATCCAAGGTTACTAAGCTACTGACTGATTTGCTCGTAAAGATCGAGCATTGCGGGTTCAATTCTCTGATGAGTCGTCATTTCCATGCCCGGCGCCGTCTCTTGATGTCTTCTTCGCGGGCGATGGCATCGACCGGTCATCGTAGGCTTCGGACCAGACGAGCGACCGACGCCATACCTGCGGGGAAATCCGCGAATGGTTTTGTCTTTGCGCTCGTAAACGCGGCGGATCAGATCGTTTGTCACACTGAGACAGAGCGTTCCATTCCGCTTACGAGCTAAAAGGTAGACGTATTAAGCCATGCCCCTTGGCCCCTGGGTTGCGGGCCCGCACGCTTCACGAGCGTCCCGGAATGACGAGAAAACGGCTAACGCGCCGGCAGACTCTAGAACGCCACCTTATCGCCACCCTTGAGCGAGAGGATTTCGCGCGCCTCGTCGGGGTTTGCGATCTCCAGCCCGAGCCCTTCGAGGATTTTGCGCACGTTGGTCACTTGCTGGGCGTTTGATTTCAGCAAGCTTGCCGGCGCCAATCCACAGTGAATCCTCCATGCCGACGCGGACATTGCCGCCCATCGCCGCGGCTTGCGCCGCCACCCGCATCTGATTGGCGCCGGCGCCCAGCACCGACCAATGGTAGTTGTCGCCGAGCAGGCGGTCGGCGGTGCGCTTCATCATGATGACGTCTTCGGGGTGCGGCCCGATGCCGCCGAGGATGCCGAACACCGACTGCACGAACAGCGGCGGCTTGATCACGCCGCGGTCGAGGAAATGCTTCAGCGTGTAGAGATGCCCGATATCGTAGCACTCGATCTCGAAGCGCGTGCCGTTCTCCGAGCACGTGCTCAAGATGTATTCGATGTCGGCAAAGGTGTTCTTGAACATGCCCTTGCGCGATCCTTCGAGATACGGCTCCTCCCAGTCGTATTTGAACTTGCCTTTGTAGCGCGGGATCATCGGGTAGAGCCCGAAATTCATCGTCCCCATGTTGAGCGAGGCGACTTCCGGCTTGAAGGTCGCGGCCGGCTTGACGCGTTCCTCGGCGGTCATGGTCGGCGCGCCGCCGGTGGTGATGTTCACCACGACATTGGAGCGCTGCTTGATCACCTTGAGGAACGGCGCGAACGCCTCCGGCGTCTGGTCGGGACGGCCGTCCTTCGGATTACGTGCATGCAGATGGACGATAGCCGCGCCGGCCTCGGCCGCGGCAATCGCGTTATCGGCGATCTGCTCGGCGGTCACCGGCAAATGCGGCGACATCGACGGCGTATGGATCGAGCCGGTAACGGCACAAGTAATGATGACTTTGCGTGATTTCGCCATGAGCCTTCCATCCCGATGAAGTGACAGTTTTGTTTTCGCGGTTGGACTTGGAGGATGATCCTAGAGTATCAGCCAGCCTTAAGTCACCTGCGCGGGAGCTCGCCGTGGACGTTAAGGTTCAACCTGCGGCGGCAAGGCATTCGATCCTGATCGGCGTGCTGTGCGGCACCGGCGCGGCGTTCGGCTGGGCGGCCGGCTTTGTCGCGGCCAAACACGGCATCACCGTCGGCTTTTCGGCCGCCGACCTCGCTTTGCATCGGTTTTTTTGGTCCGGGCTGCTGCTAATGCCTCTGGTGCTGCGCGACGGCATCAAGGACCTCGGCGGCATCGGCTGGGGCCGTGGCCTGGTCATGAGCGTGCTGTCGGGCCCGCCGCAATCGATAATCGCCTATACCGGCTTCATGCTGGTGCCGCTCGGCCACGGCACCACAATCCAGCCGGCTTGCGCCGCGTTGTTCGGGCTTGATCTTCGCCACGCTGGTGCTGGGTGAACGGCCGACCATCCAGCGCATCATCGGCGGCGCGATCATCATCGCTGGCCTGCTGGTGTTCGGCTTCGAGTCGCTCACCACCATCGGCAGCCACGGCGTCGGCGGCGATCTATTGTTCTGCACCGCCGGCCTGTTCTGGGCGACGTTCGGGACCCTGTTGCGCGCCTGGCGCGTGTCCGGCATGCGGGCGGTCGCGGTCGTCGGCGCGCTGTCGGTTCTGGTGTTTGCGCCGCTGCACGCGATATTTGTCGGCTATGACGGCATCCTGCGCATGGGTTGGTCCGAGAATATCTTGCAGATTGCCGTACAGGGCCTGCTCGCCGGCATGTTGCCGATTTATTTGTTTGCGCGCGCAATCATCCTGCTCGGCGCCGGCCGCGCGGCGACGTTCCCGGCATTGGTGCCGGGCTTCGGCTTGATCATCGGCTATTTCGCACTCGGCGTGGTGCCGAGCATCCCGCAACTGATCGGTCTGGTGATCGTGGTGATCGGCTTCCGGTTCGTGGTGCGGTGATCGTCAGGCTTCCGGCCCGGCGTATTTCCCCGCGGTCTGCGGGAACATGTTCTTGATGATCTTGAACTTCGAAATATCCACCGTCGCGTCCATGTGCATGAAGATCACGGCGTCACGCAGCACTTTCTCGATACCGAAATCGAGCATGATGCCGTTGCCGCCGTGCAATTCGACCGCGTGTTGGGCGACCTTCATGATCTCTTCCGAAGCAAACATCTTGGCCATGTTGACCAGGGTCTCCGCCTCCGGCGCGTTGTCGTCCACCGCTTGCGAGGCGCGATCGAGCAAGGCCCGCACCGCCTCGATTTTGGTCGCCATGTCGGCGAGGCGCAACGCAACCGCCTGATGTTTGATCAAGATGCGGCCGCCCTGCACGTAGTTCTGCACGTAATCGGCGGTCGCTTCGAAGGCGCGCACGCCGACGCCGAGGTTTTTCGCGGCCTGGATAATCTTGCCGGGACGGAAATAGACGCCGGCCGAACCCATCGCCAAATCCTGCACCAGCAATTGGTCATCGGGGATAAACATATCCTCGAACACCATCTCGCCGTTGTTCATGAAGCGGCAGCCGAGCGTTTCGTTGCAACGCGCGACCGAAAAACCTTTGGTCTCGCGCGGCACCAGGAACGAAGAAGTTCCCTGCATCATGCCGACCTTGGGATTGGAATTCGCGTAAACGACGTAGAGCGAAGCGTCGTAGCCGTTCGAGATGAATTGCTTGCGGCCGTTGATCACCCAGCCGCCGTTCGTTTTCACCGCCTTGGTCTGCATCGCCGCTTCCGGCACGTTGTAAGGCAGCCAACGATCGGAAGCGCCGCGCGGCTCGGTCAGGCAGTGCGCCATCAGGAACTGCGGCTCGGCGACCAGGCGCTTGAACCATTTTTCCTGCAAATGCTTGGGCGCGAACTGCCGCAGCAACACCGACACTTTCCAGTTCTGCACCAGTTTGTCGGCAAGCCCTAAATCGCCGCGCGCGATTTCCTCGGCGACCAGCGCGAATGTTTTTACTTCCGTGCCTTTCTCCAGTTCGACGCCACCGTATTCTTCCGGCACGCCTAAAGTGCGGATGCCGATCTTCTCGGCTCCTTCCAGGATGCTGATCGGCAACCGGTCTTCCGGCACCATCGACCATTCGCGCTGCCAGTTCTTCTTGATGAAGGGCAGAACAACGTCGTCGATAAAATCGCGGCAGCTCTGCCGCATCATGCGCAATTCTTCGGATAGGCCGCGGTCTCTCGACATTCGATCGAGCATCGACGTTTCCTCGTTGCAACTAGGCGTTCTTCAGGCGCGGATCAGTCTGACGCGAATGAAGCGGTGAGTTCAGGGCGAGCCTCCTGCCCTCTCCGCCGGAGGAGAGAGGGAGGAAGTTTACGCCGCCTTGCGGCTCGTGAGGAATTCCCCCATCCGCCCGAGCGCCTTCAGGATGTTCTCGGTCGAGTTGGCGTAGGACACGCGGATATAACCTTCTCCGAGAATTCCGAAGTCAGGTCCGCCGATGATGGCGACACCAGCGTCTTCCAGCAGCGATGAGGCGAGCGCCTTCGCCTTCCAGCCGGTGCGCGAGACATTGGGAAACGCGTAGAACGCGCCCTTCGGCGTGGCGCACGACACGCCGGGCAATTTGTTCAAGCCTTCGACCACCACCTTCCGGCGCCCGTCGAACTCGGCGACCATCTTGGTCACCTCGTCCTGCGGACCCTTGAGCGCGGCCAACCCCGCATACTGCGCCGACGCATTGACGCAGGAATGCAAGTTGACGGCGAGCTTGCGCGCGTAGTCGTACAGCTTGCCCGGCCACACCGCATAACCGAGCCGCCAACCGGTCATCGCATAGGTCTTCGACCAGCCGTTGAGCAGGATCAGCCGGTCGCGGATCGACGGATAGGTGAGCAGGCAGACATGCGTCTCGCCATTGTAAACCATATGATCGTAGATCTCGTCCGACATGATGCAGACGTCCGGCCACCTCTCCAGACCGGCCACGAGCTTGTCCACTTCCGCCTTGCCGGTGACGCCGCCGGTCGGATTGGCCGGCGAATTGAGGATCAGCAGCCGCGTACGCGGGGTAATCAGCTTCAGCGTCTCCTCCGCCGAAAACGCAAAGCCGTTCTCTTCGCGGATCGGAACCGGAACGGGTTTGGCGCCGGTGAATTCGATCATCGAGCGATAGATCGGGAAGCCCGGATCGGGGTACATAATTTCGGCACCCGGTTCGCCGAACATCAGGATCGACATGAACATGGTCGGCTTGCCACCGGGCATGATCATCACGCTGTCGGGCGAGACTTCGACCTTGAAACGCTTGTGCAGGTCGGCGGCCACCGCCTCGCGCAGGGGCGGAATGCCGCTGGCCGGCGTGTAACCATGATGACCGTCGCGCAGCGCCTTGATCGCGGCCTCGACGATAAATTCGGGCGTACGAAAATCGGGCTGGCCGATGCCCAAGTTGACGATGTCGCGGCCTTGCGCGGCCAAGACGTTGGCGCGGGCGAGAACCGCGAAGGCGTTTTCCTCGCCAATGCGGTCAAAGGCCGCGATCGTCTTCAGCATGGCATTGGCTCCCCGGGCGAATTCATGGGCAGTTCACCCGATCGGGAGCGGAAAATCAAATTGGATGCGGCCGGCGGTCAGGGCTCGCCGCCGTAGTGGGCGCCCAAGTCTCGCTGGATCTGCGAGCGGATGAACGGGTCGGGATCATCGCCAAGATAATCGTTGGCGTTATAAATCGGCCCGGCCGGGAACAGGTTCAGCCCGCGGTAGCCGGATTTCGCGTTGACGGTAACGGCATGGGCCGTCAGATGCTTTTTGTGTTTGTGCACCTTGGCCGCATCGGCCGGTGCGGCGGCGGCAAGAACCAAGGCGAAACCCGCGGCGGACGTCATCAGCTTGAGCGCAAACGATGCCATGGAAGCATCCTTTCATCGCGTCATAGACAACATAGACAACTGCATTAACCCCGCGGCGCGGCGAAACAAGGGCGCGCAGCAGCAATTCCGATCACAACTCGGTGTCGGAATATTAGCCGCCAGCAGGTGTTGGACGCACTTTTGCCGACTGCCATAACTCTCAAACGGGCCACCAACCCGATTGCAACGGCCGTTCGGTTCGGCGCATTCTCGCGGCAAAATTATCGAGGTGGCGGGAACGGCCATGGGGATTCGCGAAGCAAACCGGCAATACGAGCGCTGGCTGGCGGCCCAGCTCAAAGGCGAAGCCGTCATCGACGATCTCGGCAAAAAACAGAAAAAGATGTGCGGCAGTGCTTTCTCGTTCCTGCGCGCCACTTATTGGCGCTGGGCCGAGACCATTCTCAACGTCTGCCCCGACCTCGCCAGCGCGCCAGCAGCGCTGGCGGTCGGCGACATCCATCTGGGAAATTTCGGCACCTGGCGCGACCAGGAAGGCCGGCTGATATGGGGCGTCAACGACTACGACGAAGCCGCCGAGATGCCCTGCATCCTCGATCTTGTCCGGCTGGCGACCAGCGCGACGTTGGCGACGACGCCGAATCAGATTCCGCTCAAGGTGATCTGTGCGAATATCCTCGATGGCTACGAGCACGGCATCGAATCTCCGGAAGCTTTCGTGCTCGACCGGCAGCACATGTGGTTGCGCACGCGCTTTGTGGTGAGCGAGGCCGAACGCGCCATGTTCTGGCAAAAGATCGAGAACCGGTATCACGATCTGCTGGCGAAAAAGAAAGTGGAGCAGCCGTCCACCCGCTGGCTCAAGCTGTTTGCCGCAGCGCTGCCAGACGCTACGGTCACGCTCGCCTATTGGCGGCGCACGGCGGGCACCGGCAGCCTGGGGCGCCCGCGCTGGCTCGGCTACGGCACCTGGCGCGGCGGCCCGCTGTTGCGCGAGGCCAAGGCACTGGTGCCTTCCGGCTGGACGCGCGTGCACGGCGACGGCACGCGTCTGCGGCTCAACGACATCGCGGTCGGCAAATACCGTGCGCCCGACCCGTGGTACAAAGCGAGCGGAAATCTGCTGATGCGGCGGCTGTCGCCGAACAACCGCAAGATCAATGTCGAGGACCGGCGCGACGCCGTCCGCCTGCTGCATCCCGACCTGCTCTGGGCCATGGGCCGCGATCTCGCCGCCATCCATCTCGGCGCGCGCGACCGCCGCGATGCACTAAAAAAGGACCTGGAAAAGCGCAAGCGGCGCTGGTTTCGCGCTAACGTCGAAGCGGCGGCCGAATTCGTCGCCCGCGAATACGCAGAGTGGAAAAAATCCGCTAAATAGCTTCCGCCAACAGCTGCCAATCCCGAGGAGCGCCTATGAGCATCGCCGATAAACGACGCACGTTCCGTGCGCTGCACCAGAGCGGCTGCTTCGTTATCCCCAATCCGTGGAACGTCGGAACCGCGCGTTACTTGCAGGGGCTCGGCTTCAAGGCGCTGGCGACCACCAGTTCTGGCTTCGCCCATTCGCAAGGATACGCCGACGGAGCGCAATCGTGCGACCAAGTTCTTGCCCATTTTGCCGAGATCGCCGCAGCCGCCGACGTGCCGGTGAACGCCGATTTCGAAAATGGTTATGCCGACGATATCGGCCGCATGGCCGAGAACGTGACACGTTGCATTGCGACCGGCGTCGCCGGCCTGTCGATCGAGGATGCGGCCGGCGACCCCGACCGGCCACTGTACGATTTCGACATCGCGCTTGCGCGCGTTAAGGCCGCGCGTGCGGCGATCGATAAGGCCGGCGGCGAGGTGGTATTCACCGCCCGCACAGAAGGTTTTATCCGCGGCCGGCCGGATATGGACGAGACGATTCGCCGGCTAAAAGCCTTTGCCGACGCCGGCGCCGATTGCCTCTATTCGCCCGGCATCAAGACCCGCGAACAAATCGAGGCGACCGTCGAGGCGGTAGCACCGAAACCGATCAATTTTCTTAACAGCGGTGCCTTCGGCTTCACCGTTACAGAGCTCGGCGAGATGGGCGTTCGCCGCATCAGCGTAGGCGGCACGCTGGCACGCGTCGCCATGCATGCCTTCATCGAGGCCGCGACCGAAATCGCCAAAGACGGAAAATTCGACAGTTTTGCCGGCGTAGTGACGAACCAGGACCTCAACAAATTTTTCGCAGACGACCGCGCGAAGCATCCATCGCGATGACAAACTCGGAACCTCATCCGGAAACCGGCCAGCCGATCGGTCTGCCGGTCGATACAACGCCCGCGCAACGGCCCGGCCCGGTGACGCTGCAGGGCCGCTGCGGCCGCGTCGAAAAGCTCGAACCGCGGCACGCCGCGGATCTATGGGCCGCATTTGGCGGGCACGACGCCGTCTGGACCTATATTTCGGCCGACGGACCGTTCCTGAATGCGGCGGAGTTCTTCGCGTTTGTCGCCAAACGCGCGGCGGAACCCGACCCTTACGCCTATGCCATTATCGACGCTTCCGGCCGCGCTGTCGGCTACTTCACACTGATGGAAATCCGGCCGCAGATGCGGGTTATCGAGGTCGGTCACGTCCTCTACTCCCCGGCGCTGCAACGCCAACCGCTGGGAACCGAGGCGCAGTTTCTGCTGGCCCGCTATGCATTCGAAACCCTTGGCTATCGCCGCTATGAATGGAAATGTAACGCTCTCAACGTCGCGTCGCGCCGTGCCGCGCTTCGCTACGGCTTCACCTACGAGGGCACCTTCCGCCAGCACCTGATCGCCAAGGGCCGCAACCGCGACAACGCCTGGTTCTCCATGCTCGACAACGAATGGCCGGCGCGCAGGCGCAATTTCGAACGCTGGATTGCGCCGCGCAATTTCACCGCCGACGGACGGCAGAAGACCCGTTTGAGCGCGATGAACGGCGTGAGGGAATGAGCGAAGCTGCCCAGCCGTTGCCCAGCCTGACGCAGCATCGGCCGTTCGTGCTGTTCTGGGTCGCTCGGCTTTGCTCCACCATGGGCTACCAGATGCTGGCCGTGGCCATCGGCTGGAAGGTCTATGAACTCACCGACAGCGCTTTCGATCTCGGGCTGGTCGGGCTGATCCAATTCGTGCCGGCGGTTGTGCTCACGCTGTTGATCGGGCACGCCGCCGACCGTTACGACCGCCGCCTGATCGTGCGGACCGCTCAAGGCGTCTACGCACTTGCCGCGGTCATGATCACGCTTGCTTTGCTCGCCGGCGCGCTGACGCGCGACCTGCTGTTCGGCGCGGTGTTCCTCATCGGCTGCGCGCGTGCCTTCGAATTGCCGACCATGCATTCGCTGGTGCCGGTGCTGGTGCCGGCGCCGATGATCGCGCGCGCGGTCGCGGCTTGGACCTCCGCCAACCAGACCGCGGTCATCTGCGGCCCGGCGTTGGGCGGTCTGATCTACACGATCAGCCCGACGCTGGTCAGCGCGCTCTGCCTGGTATTTTTCACCGGTTCCATTACGCTCGTCACCTTCGTGCGCGCCAAGGGACCGGCCGCCAACCGCGAGCCGCCGACTTTCGCATCGGTGCTGGCTGGGTTCGAATATATCCGCACCCGGCGCCGGCTGCTCGGCGTGATCACGCTCGATCTGTTCGTGGTGCTGCTCGGTGGCGTCACCGCGCTGCTGCCGATCTTTGCCCGCGATATTTTAGCCGTCGGCCCGACCGGCCTCGGATTGCTGCGTTCGGCGCCGGCCGCAGGCGCTTTGATCACCTCGATCATGCTGTCGCACTACCCGGTCGAGCGGCAGATCGGGCCCAAAATGTTCGCTGTGGTTGCGATCTACGGACTAGCGACCATCGCATTCGGGCTGTCGACATGGTTTCCGATCTCGCTGCTGGTGCTGGCCATACTGGGTACCGCTGACGCGCTCAGCATCGTGATCCGCTTTTCGCTGGTGCAGATCGAAACGCCCGACGACAAGCGTGGACGCGTGAGCGCGATCAATTATTTGTTCGTTGGCTCGTCGAATACATTGGGCGAGTTCGAATCCGGCACGGTCGCGGCCTGGCTGGGCGCGGTGCCCTCGGTTCTGATTGGCGGTGTCGGCTCGTTGCTGATTGCCGCCATTTGGATGTTAATATTCCCCGATCTGCGCCGCATCGACCGTTTCGAACCGGCAGATAAAGACGAAACGAGGACATAGATGCATATCCTGATTACCGGCGCGGCCGGCATGATCGGCCGCAAGCTCACGACGCGGTTGGTCATCGATCGTGCGCTCGGCGACCGGCTGGTCGAAAAGCTGACGCTGACCGACATCGTCGCGCCGGTGCGGCCCGCGGGCTTTTCCGATCATGTGAAAACCCGGGCCGCCGATCTCGCCGCGCCGGGCGTTGCGGACAAAGCCATCGCGGAGCGCCCCGACGTGATCTTCCATCTCGCCGGCGTGGTATCGGGCGAGGCGGAAACCGACTTCGAAAAAGGCTATCGCGTCAATCTCGACGGCACCCGCCGGCTGCTGGAAGCGATCCGCGCCGCCGGCGACGGATACAAGCCGAAGCTGGTGTTCACCTCCTCGATCGCGGTGTTCGGCGCGCCGTTCCCTCACGCGATACCGGATGATTTTCACCTGACGCCGCTGACGTCCTATGGCACGCAAAAGGCGATCAGCGAATTGCTGCTGGCGGACTATACGCGGCGGGGATTTCTCAACGGCGTCGGCATTCGGTTGCCGACGATTTGTGTCCGGCCCGGCAAACCCAACAAGGCGGCCTCGGGCTTTTTCTCCGGCATCATCCGCGAGCCACTGGCGGGCCAGGAGGCGGTGCTGCCGGTTGCCGACAGCGTACGTCACACCCATGCCAGCCCGCGCGCGGCGGTTGGCTTCCTGATCCATGCAGCGGGCCTGACGCACGAGCAACTGGGGCCGCGCATCAATCTGGCGATGCCGGGCGTGTGCTGCACAGTCGCCGAGCAGATCGAATCGCTCACGCGCATTGCCGGACCGAAAGTGGCCGCCCGCATCCGCCGCGAGCCGGACGAACTGACCGTGCGCATCATCAGCGGCTGGTCCGAACGCTTCGATGCAAAGCGCGCGGCCGCGCTCGGCTTCAAGGCCGAAGCGACGTTCGACGACATCATTCGCGCGCATATAGAAGATGAGCTGGGCGGCAAGATCGCGTAGTTTCTCGGCAAAGCGCGCGCTTGCGCCATTCGTCGCAAAGCTTACATTACCTGCCATGACGTACGTCGATGCCGCCGTCGCTCCCCTTCGCAAGACCGGCCAGATCAAGATCCACGGCCCCGCCGCCTTTGAGGGCATGCGCAAGGCTGGGCAACTGGTCGCGCGCTGCCTCGACATGCTGACCGAGCATGTGCGACCGGGCGTACCGACGGAAAAGATCGACAGACTGGTGCTCGACTACGCGCTCGATCACGACGCGTTGCCGGCGACGCTGATGTATCGCGGTTACAAGAAGTCGACCTGCACGTCGCTCAACCACGTGGTCTGCCACGGCATCCCCGGCGACAAGCCGCTGAAGGAAGGCGACATCGTCAATATCGACGTGACGCTGATCCTCGACGGCTGGCACGGCGACTCCAGCCGCATGTACGCCATCGGCGAAATTCCGCGCCGCGCCGAGCGGCTGATCGAGGTGACGCACGAGGCCATGATGCGCGGCATCGCCACCATCCGCCCCGGCTCGACCACCGGCGACATCGGCGCCGCCATCCAAGGCTACGTCGAGGCCCAGCATATGAGCGTGGTGCGCGATTTCTGCGGCCACGGGCTCGGCCGTCTGTTCCACGACGAGCCCAATATCGTTCACGTCGGGCGCGCCGGCGAAGGCATCGTGTTCAAGCCGGGAATGTTCTTCACCGTGGAGCCGATGATCAATATCGGCCGTCCGCATGTGAAGGTGCTGTCCGACGGCTGGACCGCGGTCACGCGCGACCGCTCGCTGTCGGCCCAGTTCGAGCACACTGTCGGCGTCACCGACAAAGGCGTCGAGGTGTTCACCTTTTCCCCGGCCGAACTGCACGAGCCGCCATATAAGCGCTGATCTCTTCTGGCGGCGATCGCAAACTCCTCCCTCGTCGATTGCACGCGGCTGAACTACACTCATGCCGATAGGCACGGCGTGGGCTCAAAGTTCATGACGGCAAAGCGAGGCGGCAATGGGCGTAAGATTGGCCTTTCCGAGGCTTCGCCCCACTATCACGGCCACCGCGAGCGGCTGCGCGGCCGCTTCCGCGTGGCCGGCGCAGAGGCGGTGAGCGACTATGAATTGCTCGAGTTGGTGTTGTTTCGCGCCATTCCGCAGCGCGACGTCAAACCGCTTGCCAAGGAACTAATCGCCAAATTCGGCTCCTTCGCCGAAGTGATTGCGGCGGCGCCGGCCCGCCTCGCGGAGGTCAAGGGCACGGGTGAAGCCGTCATCACCGAACTCAAAATCGTGCAAGCCGCCGCCGGCCGGCTGACACGCGGCCAGGTCAAAAAGCGCCCCGCGCTGTCGTCGTGGTCGAACGTGCTCGACTATTGCCGCGCCACCATGGCCTTTGCCGACAAGGAACAGTTCCGCGTGCTGTTCCTCGACAAGCGCAATCAGGTGATAGCCGACGAAGTACAGCAGGTCGGCACCGTCGACCACACGCCGGTCTATCCGCGCGAGGTGGTCAAGCGCGCGCTGGAATTGTCCGCCACCGCGCTGATCCTGGTGCACAATCACCCATCGGGCGACCCGACGCCGTCACATGCGGATATTCAGATGACGCAGTCGATCATCGACGTAGCCAAGCCTCTTGGCATCTCGGTGCACGACCACATCATCGTCGGCAGAGACGGACATGCCAGCTTCAAGGGGCTGAAGCTGATTTGAGACTTTCTGCTGTTCCGGCGGACCTCATCACCCACCAGAACTTTCGTGATGGCTTTCCGGTTGAAGCTCGACGCGTCAGCTAAATGATCGTGCATTGTCCGCTGCCCGGGCACGACGATCGCTCACTTGGCAGCATCCTGCGGCGCAATGGGGATGTGAACGACATTGTTCCAGTACAGTTGTAGTGGTGTTGCCCGTGACGGTACGCCGTCCCTTGGACAAAGTCTGGTTGCCATGCCCCGCAACGATGCGGGCATAGGACTGGGCCGGCGCCGTGGACCGGCATGCTGAGACCGTCGACCCATTCGAGCCGCTGTGTCCGCTACTGCGGGCATAGGCAGCGGTGGTTAGTGTCGCGGTGAGCAGAACGAGCAAGCTTGATTTGGCAAGACGTGAAACGGTGAACATGGGGAGGTTCCTTTCATTGATCTGAAAGCGCATCGAATGATCGAGGCGCATGTTTGTCGGCGCAGGTCGGACCACCCGACCGCACCTAGTGCTTGCCGCCCATCCTCATATTGACGGTGCCGGGATTGTTGACGGTCGTCCGAATTGAGGGCGCCGTTTCGCCGCGAGAGTCGGCTTGCTCGACGTGTGGCTCGCGGAGAAGTCATTGCCGACAATGGCCCTGAGCCCAGCTCTGCTGCGTTCCCTTCGACGACGGACCTCGCGAACCCCAGTGAGCATTTCCCCTTATTATCACAACTAAAGCAGCGTATGGCCGTGGCCATCGCGACGCCGCCCAGACGTGTGGCGGCGTCAGTGCCGAGTAATAGCAGCCTACGTTTGCTTGCATACGGCCCAACACAGTCGCTTGATCCATTTAGCGGCGGATGCCGGTGTCGGCAGCGCAACGGCGCCTACGAGGGCGAGCGCAGTGAAACCGCTCAGGCGTGTCGGCAGGTTCATGCGCGAGGAAAGATTGAACATCGTGTTCTCCTCGAGTTCGAGCACCGGTATTAATACTCTATGGTGGGTCGCTTTCGATAACTGCAAGGTTCAGCCTGTGCATGTAAATTCGCCGCGTTGCTGCAATGCTTCTCTCAGCCCGAACGCAGCTTGCACTCCGGAGAGAAAATCTCTTGACCTGTTGCGAACCAGGCTTGCACTGACGCGAAGTCGGCGGCCGATTTCCGCGACGGCTACGTCCTCAGCGGCTGTCGCCGCCGAACTTGTAGTTGATGCCAAGCTTTACGAGCTGGAGTTTGCGTTCGATAGACTGGTTCAAACCGAGCGTTCGGCCCGGGCCGGTGACAACGAAGGTCTCATCCTTGCTTCCGAAGTCGAGATAGTTGTACTCGATCTTGGCCGTCCAGTCGTTAAGGATGGCATATTCAAAACCGGCGCCGGCCGTCCAGCCAATGCGTGTGTTGCTTTGGGTGCCGAAATCAAAGAGACCGCCTCCTAGTCCTGATTGAAAGTACGAATAGTGGTCTTTGAACTCGGCGCCAGCCACGCCGCCTTTGACATAGAGCAGCGAGCGGTCGAAGGCGTAGCCGAACCGGCCGGTGAAGGTCGCCAGCCAGTCGATCTGGGAATGCGCCGTTGCGTTGATGCCGGGAGCGCCGGCAAGTGCGTCGGTACTGGTGGCATCCGCATCGATCAGGGACAAATCAGCCTCGATGCCGGCAACCCAATTGCCGAATTGATGATTGGCGCCGCCCTGGATGCCGCCGAGGAAACCTCTCGACCGCGGGTTTGCCGTGCCGGTAAGACCTAAGGGCGGCGTCTCATCATTGAGGGTCCAGTTGTTCGAACCCCAGCCGTAACCGCCGTGCACGCCCATATAGAAACCGGACCATGAGAACGCCTGCGGCGGCTCAAAGTATCCCCCGGCCTTCACGGGAAAATCGGCGGCCATCGCCGAAGACGCACCCGGCGCCAAGGGGCGGCTCGGGGCGTTTCGAGGGCCGGAGATTGAACTGCCGCCGGTCAGCCGCTCTCATCTGCCGAAGAGCGGCAATTTCTTTCCGCATCGCCTGGTTGTCGCGGTGGATAGTCTTGGTTGTCGCGCTGCAAACTATCGAGCCGCGCCATGACGTCATCCAACGTCGCGGCTGAGCCGGGAACAATCGTTGCGGCAAGGCTCACAAGGCCCGCCGTCGCACCAAGCAGATAGTTTTTCATTTGCATGCCCCCGTTTATGCGCGGCGCGCCTCGAAGCAAACCTCACGGCTGCTTCGCCGAGCAACGCAAGACCCCAAACAGCCGTGACGGCGCGACGCGCGGCCCACTCAGTGGGTCGCTTTCGATCGCTCCAAGGCTCAGCCTGCGCATGTTAACTCGTCGCGTTGCTGCAATGCTTCTCTCAGCCCGAACACAGCTTGCACTCCGGACAGAAAATTTCTTGACCTGTAGCGAACCAGGGTTGCACTCGGGCGAAGTCGGCGGCCGTTACGCGTTCGACTTCGCCGGTGAGTTGCGGTACCTTCGCAGAGACGGGGAGTATCCTGCGCACGGGGCGACACCATGCGAAGCATTGCCTACTCCTCCGACGATCTTCCTGACGAGTTCGACGACCGAGCACGCATTTCCGCCTGGCAGGATTTCCTGGCGGAAGTCTATGCCCCGCACGAGGTCTCGGGTCTGCCCCACCGGCCTTTCTCACAACGCCTGCGCGGCAGCCGGTTCGAGGACAGTTCGACGCCGGTGGATGTCTTGCGGTTTTCCGGAACCACGGGGCGAATGGTGTGGACGACCCGGGGACAAAGCACGCCGCGCGCGACGCACTTCGTGCTCTGCTTCAACCGGCGGCACACGCCGCTATCGCTCATCCAGTTGGGACGCGAGGCTCTGCTCAACTCGGAAACCGCGGTGATCGCGAGCTGCACGGAGCCCGGCAATTTTTGTTCCGCCGACGCGCACGACTATTCCGCCATTGCCGTCGACCAGCTACGGTTGCGCGAGCTTGTCGATCAGGTCGAAGACCTGGTGGCCAGGCCATTGCCGACCAGTCCCGCGCTGCGGCACTTGCAACGGTATGTCGAGATACTTCCCACCCGGGAGGAAGCCGAGGCCGAGCCGGACCTGCTCGCACATATCGGAACGACCTTGACCGACCTGGTAGCACTCGCGTTGGGCGCCGGACGCGACGCGGCCGAGCTCGCGAAAATGCGAGGTCTCCGCGCGGCGCGGCAGCATGAAATTATCAAGGAAATCCGCGCACGCTTCGCCGATCCAGATTTCTCTGCACAACAACTCGCCGTCCGAATGGGCGTAACCGATCGATACGTCCAGGACTTGTTACACGAATCCGGGTCGAGCTTCAGTCAACGCGTGCTCGAACTCAGGCTACAGCGCGCTCGCACAATGTTGCAGGATTGCCGGCATGATCGGCTCAACGTCAGCGAGATCGCCAACGCCAGCGGGTTCGATGCAATTCCCTATTTCAATCGCTGTTTCCGCCGGCGATTTGGGACAACGCCCGGTCACTTCCGCAGCGGGCAAGCGGTGCGGTAAGAAAACGGCGAAAAAACGCCGTAAATGAGCAATGTGTAGTTCATGGATGTCCTCCTGGGTTTTAAGAGCGGAAACATTTCCGTTCGGTACGTTGACGGGCCAGCAGGGGGGATTTCGACATACGACAAAACTATTCCGTCGTTGCTTGTTGCCGTGCACAAATCTTTGCCCACAAAGCCTATCGCCGACAGCTAGTGTTGCGCGCGCTTAATGCATATCAATTCTACTGATCGATTTGCGGCCGGGGCTTCAAAGCTTTACGGCTGATCTAATTACTGCCGAACCAGCGAATATGGATTGGCACCCTCGGGAACGCGGCGCCATGAATTGGAGTCGGCTTCTTCGAAACGCCAAGCTCCGCCGCGCGCCGGCACCAGCATCAACTCGTCACCATCGATCTTCCATTGCGTGAAATTCAAGCGCGCAAGCATGGGATCGCAGCCCGGCTTGATCTTGACCGCCATACCATCCTCCACCGGATCGGTAGCCAAAGTCAGCTGACATAGCTGCTTGCCATTGCCGCGCACGATCGCCCATTCCCCCGCCACTTGCTCCGGCGGTTTCGACGCTGGAGCGGCGGCGGCGGCGTTCTGCAAAAACAGCACGCCGACGCCGGGCGTTGGTGCCTCGTAGATGCCGTCCTCCACTTCGCTGAATTCGACCAGCGATTTGTGCTGAGCGTCAAGCAGGTGCAGCAAATCGTTCTCCGGATAATCCCAGCCGACGATATCATTGACCAGCGGAAACAGAGCACCGCAGTTCTTGTCAAACTCGATCTCGAAGCCGACCGGCGCCGGATCGCTCTTCAAGGTAACCGTGCAAATCTTGTCGCGATCGGCGTTGGAGAATTCCCAGGTGCCGACCACCGCCTTGGCGGACTCACTAAGGCTCGTGGATTGCTTAGCCGGCGCCTGCGCCAGCGCGGCGCCGGTCATGCACAGCAATGCAACCCCGATGACCGCAAACCGAGCCATGACGAAGCTATAGCACATGGAAGGCGCCCCGGCTTCACGAAGGCTTAAGAGGCGTTTCCGCAACCGGCGTCAGCGGCGGCTTGCCCGCGGCCCAGGCCAGGATGTTTTCGACCACCAGTTGGTCCATCGCCGCCCGCGTCACCTCGGTCGACGAGCCGAGATGCGGGAACAAGACGATGTGGTCCATTTCCATCAATTCTTTCGGCACGTGCGGTTCCTTGGCGAACACGTCGAGGCCGGCGGAATAGATGGTGCGGTTCTTGAGCGCCTCGATCAGCGCCGGCTCGTCCACCACCGAGCCGCGCGCCATGTTGATGACAATCCCTTGCGGCCCGAGCGCCTTGAGTACCTCGGCGTTGATCATATTGGCGGTCGCCGGGCCGCCCGGCACAATCACCATCAGCGTGTCAACGTCGCGCGCCATGTCGAGCAGCTTCGGATAGTACTTATAACTGACGCCCTTTTGCGCGTTGCGGCTGTGATAGACCACCGGCACGCCGAAGGCCTCCAGCCGCCGGGCGATCGCCTTGCCGATGCGGCCCAAGCCGACCATGCCGACGGTGCGGTTGCGCAGCGTCGCCTTGGTGAGAGGGTACTGGGCATTCGGCCACTTGCCGGCGCGCAGATAGCGCTCGGCCTGCGATAATTCGCGCACCGTGCAAAGCAGGAGACCGAGCGCGGTATCGGCGACCTCTTCATCCAGCACGCCCGGCGTGTTGGTGACGATAATGCTGTGTTCGCCCGCCCATTTGGCGTCGATATGGTCGTAGCCGACCCCGAAGCTCGACACCTGCTTGACGCTGGGAAATTGCTTGAGGAAATCGCCATCCACCTTGGTGTGATGTGCGATGGCAATGGCGCCGATCTTGCCGCCGACTTCCTTGACGAAGGCAGCCTTGTCGGTGGCGTCGAGCCAGTGATGCAGCGTCACTTTGCCTTCGAAGCTCTTCATCAGCACAGGCTTTTTGGCACCCACCAGCAGGACGTCGGGCTTTTCGCCAGCCATTTTCAACTCCTATTAAACCAATGCGGTGACCGGCTTTTCGACGAAATTCTTGAACGCCGCGAGCAGTTCGGCGCCGAGCGCGCCGTCCACCACGCGATGATCGCACGACACCGTGACGGTCATCTGGCTGATGAACTTGACGCCGCCGTCATCGGTTTCGATGGGCGCACGGCGCGTCGCGCCGACGGCCAGGATGGTGGCGTGCGGCGGATTGAGATAGCGGAGAATTCGCGCACGCCATACATGCCGAGATTGGAGATGGCGCTCGAGCCGCCCTGGTATTCGTTCGGCTTGAGCTTGCGGACACGGGCGCGCTCGGCAAGGTCGCGCATTTCGGCAGAGATCGCGGTGAGCGATTTCGCTTCGGCGTTGCGGATTACCGGCGTGATCAGCCCGCCTTCGAGCGCCACGGCGACGCCGATATCGGAATGCCGGAAGCGCAGGATACGGTCGTCCGCCCACGCCGCATTGGCGGCAGGAACGCGTTGCAGCGCCGCCGCCCAGGCCTTGATGATGAAGTCGTTGAGCGAGAGCCTGAACGCGGGCGTGCCGTCTTTGGCGGCGGGCGCCGCGGCATTGGCCTCCTCGCGCATCGCGATCAGCCGGCCGGCGTCCATGTCGGCGGTCAGATAGAAGTGCGGAATCGTTTGTTTTGCTTCAATGAGCCGCTTGGCGATGGTACGGCGCATCGCATCGAGCGGCACTTCCTCGTAAGCGATGCCTTCGTACAGCGCCTTGACCTGCGCGGCGCTGGCGCCGGAAGCCATGGCCGGCGCGGCGGGCGCTGCCTTTTCGACGTCGCCGGCGATGATCCGGCCATGCGGTCCCGAACCGGAAACCCGCGTCAGATCGATGCCGCGCTCGCCGGCCAGCCGGCGCGCCAGCGGCGTGGTGAAGGCGCCGCTCGGCATTTTTGCGGGTCCGTAATTGTGCTCGGGCGTGCGCACTTCGCGGAACGGATCGAGCGGCTCGGTGCGCGGCTTGGGCGCGGCTTGCACGACCTGAGCAGGCGCGGCGGTAGCGCGCGGCGGCGCAGCCGGGGCTTTCATCGGCGCGGGCGCTGCGCTCGCTAAAACGCTGCCCCCGGAAATGACGGCCACCACGGCGCCGACTTTCGCGACCTCGCCGACCTGAAAGTGAATATCGGTGAGCGTACCGGCGCTGGTCGCCGGCACTTCCATCGAGGTCTTGTCGGTCTCGATCTCGAACAGGTTCTCGCCCGGCTTCACGGAGTCGCCGGCCGCCTTGAACCATTTCGTGATCTTGCCCTCGACGACGGTCTCGCCAAGCTGCGGCATCAGGACGTCCACGCGATTCCCCTAAAAGTGCCGGCGCGCTCTACCACACCACCGACACATATTGCGTCTCTTGGAATTCCTTCATGCCTTCCTGGGCGCCTTCGCGGCCGAGGCCGGACTGCTTCACACCGCCGAACGGCGCCGCCGGGTCCGAAACCAGACCGCGGTTGAGGCCGATCATGCCGAACTCGAGCTTTTCGGACACGCGCATGCCGCGGCTGAGGTCCTTGGTGAACAGATAGGCCACCAGACCGTATTCGGTGTCGTTGGCGCGCTTGATCGCCTCGTCCTCGGTCTTGAAGCTCTGGATCGATGCGACCGGCCCGAAGATTTCCTCGTTCAACATCTTGGAATCGTCGGACACATTGATGAGCACGGTGGCCGGATAGAAATAGCCGGGGCCATCCGGCGTCTTGCCGCCGGTCAGCACCTTGGCGCCCTTGCTGACCGCGTCGTCGACCAGCTCGATCACCTTGTCGCGGCCGTCTTTGTTGACCAACGGGCCGAGATTGATGCCGTCGTCGAGGCCGTTGCCCATCTTGAGCGAGCCCATCTTGGCGGTCAGCTTCTTGGCAAATTCGTCATGCACCTTCTCATGCACATAGAAGCGGTTGGCGGCCGTGCAGGCTTCGCCCATGTTGCGCATCTTGGCGATCATCGCACCGTCGATCGCAGCGTCGATGTCGGCATCCTCGAACACCAGAAAAGGCGCATTGCCGCCGAGTTCCATCGACGGTTTGAGCACCTGATCGGCGGCCTCGTGCAGGAGCTTGCGACCGACTTCGGTCGAGCCGGTAAAAGATACAACGCGCACGCGCTTATCGTGCAGCATCGCGCTCACCACCGGACCGGAGCGGCGCGACGGCACCACATTGACCACGCCGGCGGGAACACCCGCCTCTTCCAGCACCGGCATCAGCGCCAGCATGGTGAGCGGCGTATCGGAGGCGGGCTTGAGCACCACCGGGCAACCGGCGGCGAGCGCCGGGCCGATCTTGCGCGTCGCCATAGCGGCCGGGAAATTCCACGGCGTCACCAGCACGGCGATGCCGGCCGCCTTGTGTTGCGCTACGATGCGCGCGCCGGAGGCCGGCGCCATCGAAATACTGCCAAGATTGCGCACGGCTTCCTCGGCATACCAGCGGAAGAATTCGGCGGAGTACGCCACTTCGCCGCGCAAATCCGACAGCGCCTTGCCGTTCTCCAGCGTGATCAGTTTGGCGAAGCGCTCGGCATCGCGCATGATCAGTTCGTAACACTTGCGCAGGATCTCGGCGCGCTCGCGCGGCTTGCGCCCGGCCCAGCCGGCAAAGGCGGCGTCGGCGGCATCAATCGCGGCCTTCGCGTCGTCGACGCTGGCGCTGGCGACCGAGGCAATCTTGCGCTCGGTGGCGGGGTCGATCACGTCGAAACGCTGATTGTCAGATGATTTGCGCCACTTGCCGCCGATCCACAAATCGGTCGGAACATTGGCGAGAAGGTTGTCGTACATGGTGACGTCTCCACTTGCTCCGCTCATTCCCGCACAAGCGGGAATCCAGTTCTTGTTGCCCTGGGTCCCCGCTTTCGCGGGGACGAGCGAGAGGACTAACTATTCAAACTCCGGCTCACCGTCTCCGCGATCCGGTCCGCCGTCGGCAGCACCGCGTCTTCCAGAATATCCGCGGCCGGCAGCGGAATATGCGGCGTGGTGATCCGCACCGGCGGGCCGTCGAGGTCATAGAACGACTCGTCGGCCACGATCGATACGATCTCGGCGCCCCAGCCGCACAATCGCGGATTTTCCTCGACCGTAAACAGCCGGTGGGTCTTGGCCACCGAGCCCAGAATGGTCTGGGTGTCGAGCGGCACCAGCGAGCGCACATCGACAACTTCGCAATCGATGCCCTGTTCCGCCTTGAGCTTTTCGGCGGCGGCCAGCGCGCGCGGAACCATCAGCGCCAGCGCGCAGATGGTGGCGTCCTTGCCCGCCCGCACGATCTTGGCGGTGCCGAGCGTGTCGACGATCTCGCCGTCTGGCACCTCGCCCTTGGTCGCATAGAGCGACTTGTGTTCGAGAAAAATAACCGGATCTGGATCGCGCACCGCAGCCGCCAAGAGGCCGATGACATCGCGCGGTGTCGAGGGCGCCACCACCTTGAGGCCCGGGATCATCATGCACCAGTTCTCGACGCTCTGTGAGTGTTGCGCGCCGAAGCGCGAGCCCGCGCCGTTGCCGGTGCGCACCACCAGCGGGCATTTGGTTTGCCCGTTTGACATATAACGGCTCTTGGGAAATTCGTTGGCGATATAGTCGAAGCAGACCGCGAAGAAATCCGAGAACATGATCTCGGCGATCGGCTTTAGGCCGGTCATCGCCGCGCCCATGGCGGCGCCCAAAATCGCCTGCTCGGAGATCGGCGTGTCGCGCACGCGCAGCGGACCGAACTGCTCGTAGAGGCCGACCGTCGCCTTGAACACGCCGCCGGCTTTCGCCACATCCTCGCCAAGGAACACCACGTCGGGGTCGCGCGCCATTTCCTGCGCGATACCGCGAATGACGGCGTCGCGATAGGTCAGTTCCGCCATGCCCAGCCTCCATCGGCATAGACATCGGTGGTGATGATATCGAGCGGCGGATTGGGCGCGGCCTTGCAGGCCTCGGTGGCGTCGTCCACTTCCTTGCGCACGCTGGCGTCGATTTCCGCAATCACCGCTATCGGTGACGCCAAACTGCTTCAGCCGATCGCGATAAATCTTGACCGGATCGCGCAACTTCCACTTTTCGAGTTCGCCTTCGGGACGATATTTCGCCGGGTCGGCGCGCGAATGGCCGCTGTGCCGGTAGGTCATGCATTCGATCAGCGACGGCCCCTCGCCGGCGCGCGCCTTTCGTAAAGGCTCTCTGCGCGGTGCGATAGACCTCGTCGGCATCGTTGCCGTCAATGACAATGCGCTCGAGGCCATAGGCGGAGGCGCGATCGGCCGCCGGGTGTTCGACCGCCGTCACGTCGCCGATCGGCGTGTATTCCATGTAGAGATTGTTTTCGCAGACGAACACGACCGGCAGCTTCCAGACCGCGGCGAAATTGAGCGCCTCGTGGAACGCGCCGATATTGGTGGTGCCGTCGCCGAAGAAGCAGACCGAGACGTCCTTGTCGCCTTTATATTGCGCGCGCCAGGCGGCGCCGCAGGCGATCGGGAAGATGCGCGCCGATGATGGCGTAGGACCCCATCACGCCGTGCTCGACGGAGGTCAGATGCATCGAGCCGCCTTTGCCGCGCATCAGCCCATTATCCCGCTGCATCAACTCGCCCAGCACCTTCTCGACGGGGACGCCGCGCGCCAGCGTGTGCGCATGGCCGCGATAGGTGCAGAAACTCAGGTCGCCTTTGATCATGGCCTCTGCAAAGCCGGCGGCGATCGCCTCTTGTCCGAGCGAGAGATGGCTGGTGCCCTTGACCAGGTTTTGCAGGAACAGGTCGTAGGCGCGCTGTTCCGCTTCGCGCAGGCGCACCTGCGAGCGATACAAAGCCAGGCGTTTGGTCTCGCCGATATCGTCGTTCAAGCCGGAACCAGGTTTGGCCTGCGCCCGGTCTTTTGCTGTCGCCATGGATGATCCTCGAAATCCGCTTTTGCGTGGGGAACTTAGCGCCGCCGGCAACGCTTAGGCAACCGGGGCAGAAGGCTCGACTTTGCGGACGGCTTCACGGTGGAGCAGATAGAGGCCCGACGACACCACGATCAGCCCACCCACGATGGTCCAATGGTGCGGAACATCCCGAACACCAGGAAGCCCAGTGTCGTCGTCCAAATCATCTGCGTATAGATAAAGGGCGCCAAGGCCGACGCCGGGGCGCGGCGGTGGGCAAGAATGAGCAGATAGTGCCCACCGCCGCCGAGCGCGCCGATCAGCACCATCAATCCCGAGACGAGAATGCCGTCCGGTTTCGACCAGACGAAAGGAAACACCGCGGTCATGGCGAGCGCGCCAACCAGGTTGGTGTAAAACTGCGTGGTTTCGCTCGAGTTGGTGCGCGAGAGCACGCGCGTCGAGATCACATAAAACGCATAACACACGACGCCTAACATCGTGAGGAACGCCGCCGGATGCATGCCGCCGAAACCGGGCTGCGTTACCACCAACACGCCGAAGAAGCCGACACCGATTGCAGTCCAGCGCCGCCAGCCGACCGTCTCGCCCAGCATCGGCACGCTGAGCAGCGCGACCAGAAACGGCGTTGCGAATAAAATGGACAGGGCTTCGTCGAGTTGCAGCCAACGCAGTGCAAACAGATTGAGGATGGTCGAGACAGCAGCAGCGCGGAGCGGCCGACTTGCAGAAACGGCTTGGTCGTTTTCACCAGCCCCCGCTGCCGCATCGGATTTCGAAAATACAAAACTCAGCACAAAGGCGAAGAAATAGCGCGCCCACACCAACCTGAAGCGTATCCATGTGATGATTAAGATACTTGCCGGTGGTATCGAGACACGAAAACGACGCCACCGCGCAGCACATCAACGCGATGCCGGTCAGACGTTGTCGGCGAAACGTGGCTGGATCGGTCAATATGTCGCCCGCCCGCCGGAAATGTCGAAGGCGGCGCCTGTGGTAAACGAACAATCTGCGGAAGCGCAGAACGCCGCGAGCGCGGCGATTTCATCGACCGTGGCGAAACGGCCGCGCGGAATTTTCGACGGCATGAAATCGATGTGTTCCTGCGTCATCTGGCCGAAGATCGCTGTCTTGGCCGCCGCCGGCGTGATACAGTTGACCGAAATATCGTAGCTCGCGAGTTCCTTGCCGAGCGATTTGGTCAGCGCGATGACGCCGGCCTTCGAGGCCGAATAGGCCGGCGCGTTCGGATTGCCTTCCTTGCCGGCGACCAGGCGATGTTGACGATGCGGCCGTAATTCTGCGCGATCATGCCGGGCGCCAGCGCGCGGCAGCAATGAAACGGGCCGTCGAGATTGATCGTCGGCACGTCGCGCCAGGCTTCCGCGTGTGATCCCAGGTCTACAGCTTGGGGCCGGCGATTAAGCCGGCATTGTTGACCAGGATATCGTTGCGCCCGACCGCCTTCGGCATTTCATCGCTGCGCGCGTTCGATGTTGGCGGTAATCGGTGGACGTCTGGCGGCGACTGCGCGACTGGCAAAGACGACCAGCGGCTTTTAAGTTCCGCCGCAGTCTTTCGCGCCATCGCGATCACCGCGATCCTGAGTCGCCGCCGAGCGCGGTCACCCCGAAACGGTCGAAACGATTGGCGCGGCCAATGCCTTGCGCGCCGCCGGTAATGACCGCGTTACGCCCGCTGAGATCGATTTTATTGGGCATGGATCGCCTCCCGCTCGAAAACTACCGAAGCCGTGGCTCCGTGGCGAGTGTTGAAAACCCACGAGCCTTGAAAGACAGGGCTGCGTACGATAACCATAGAGACGTGGGGCCAGCGGCGGTCGCCCCGCTCCCTTGAAGGCTTGCGAGCCCAAGCACCGTCTCCTTCGATTGCGGAGGGGACCTATGCTTGGCTCTTCGTATTCGATTTCCCCGGACGAACTCTGGCATGCGATCGCGACGCCGAAGGCGCCGCAGGTCGTCGACGTGCGGCGGCACGACGCGGTCACGGCGTCGCCTCATCTTCTCCCCGGCGCGGTGTGGCGCGACCCCGATGAGGTCGCGGAATGGGCCGCCGATCTCGATGCGACACGGCCAGTCGTGCTGGCCTGCAAAGCCGGCCATGAACTGAGCCAGATGGCGGCGGCACAGCTACGCGCCAACGGCTTCGACGCGCGTGTGCTGCAAGGGGGCTATCAAGGCTGGACCGACGCCGGCCTACCCTTCGTCGCCAAGTCCGAGTTCGCGCGGATCGCACCGCAGCGGCCGAGCCTGTGGGTGACGCGGCGGCGCCCGAAGATCGACCGCATCGCCTGCCCCTGGCTGATCCGGCGCTTCCTCGACCCGCAAGCCCGCATCCTGTTCGTCGATCCAGACGAGGTGGTGAACGTCGCGCGGGAAAGCGGCGCGGTGCCCTTCGACATCAAAGACGTCGAGTTGAGCCATGCCGGCGAGCGGTGCAGCTTCGACACCATGCTCAAGCTGTTCGGCCTCGAGGGCGAGGCCTCGCTTGCCCGGCTCGCGCTGATCGTGCGCGGCGCCGACACGGCGCGGCCCGATCTCGCGCCGGAAGCCGCCGGGCTGCATGCCGTTTCGCTTGGTCTTTCCGCGTTAGCCGGGGACGACGACCATGGCCTCTTGCGGCGCGGGTTTATCGTTTATGATGCGCTGTTCGCATGGCTGCGCTTTGCCGCCGACGAACGGCATAACTGGCCGGTGAAGGCCGCGTGAGCAGCATGACCACGATCAAGGCGGCGGCCCGGCCAAGCTTCGGCGAAGCCTTCCAGGTCTGGCTCAAGATCGGTTGCATCAACTTCGGCGGCCCGGCCGGACAGATCGCCATGATGCATCGCATCCTGGTCGACGAAAAGAAGTGGATCGACGAGCCGCGCTTCCTGCACGCGCTCAATTTTTCCATGCTGCTGCCCGGTCCGGAAGCCACGCAACTCGCAACCTATGTCGGTTGGCTGCTGCATGGCGTGCGCGGCGGTCTGGCCGCCGGCATCTTGTTCGTGCTGCCGGGCGCCTTCGTGATGCTGGGCTTGAGCCTGCTTTACGCCTATGGGCGGGGGCTGGGTCCCATCGACGGCGCACTGTTTGGTATCAAGGCCGCCGTGCTGGTGATCGTATTCGAGGCGCTGATCCGTATCGGCAAACGTGCCCTGAAGTCGTCGGTTCTGGTTTCGCTCGCGGCGGCGGCGTTTATCGGCATTTTTTTTTTCGCCGCACCGTTTCCGCTGATCGTCATTGCCGCAGCGCTCGCCGGGTATCTCATCGCGCGGACGCGCCCGGCTATGCTCGGTCTCGCCGTCAGCGACACCCGACGTCACCGGACATTCCGGCGGCCGCTGGCGGCAATTTACGATCGCGACGGTTATTGGCCTCGCGATCTGGTGGGCGCCGATCGTCCTAGCGGCGTCTGACGCTCGGGCAGCACCATGTTTTCGTCGGCATCGGAGTATTCTTCTCCAAGCTCGCGGTGATGACGTTCGGCGGCGCCTATGCGGTATTGGCCTACATGGCGCAGCAGGCGGTCGAGACCAATGGCTGGTTGACGGCGCCCGAAATGGTGGACGCGCTCGGCCTCGCCGAAACCACGCCGGGCCCGCTGATCCTGGTGACGCAATTCGTCGGTTTCCTCGCTGCCTTCCGCGAGGCTGCGCCGTTCACGCCGCTTACTGCCGGGGTGCTGGGCGCAGCGTTGACGACGTGGGTCACGTTCGTGCCCTCGATGCTATGGATTTTTGCCGGCGCGCCGTTCATCGAGGAATTGCGCGGCAACCGGAAGCTCGCCGGCGCGCTCGCCGCCATCACCGCCGCGGTGGTCGGCGTTATCCTCAATCTATCGGTCTGGTTCGCGCTGCATGTGTTGTTCGGCAAAGTGACCGAGATGCATGGGGGCCCGCTTCGCTGGTACGCATTCGATCTGCTCGCGCTCGATATCCGCGCCGCCGTGCTGGCGGCGATCGCGGCTGTGCTGGCGTTCGGCCTGCACCGCGGTCTGATCGAAGTCATCGTGTCGATGGCCGCGCTCGGCGCGATTACGCAGTACGTGTTGTGATCAATGCTCGCGCCTAATTGCGCTTTCGTGCCAGCGGCGCAGGCAGAGATAATTGACAACGCCGACAGCGCGAAGAAAATCGCGATGCCGGCGAGCGACAGCAACAGTAGCGCCGCGAACATGCGCGGAATGTTGAGCCGGTAACCGGATTCGGCGATGCGGTAGGCGAGCCCCGAACCGGCGCCCGCGGAACCTGCGGCGATTTCGGCCACCACCGCGCCGATCAGCGACAGCCCGCCGGCGATGCGCAGGCCGGCCAGTATCTGCGGCAGCGCCGAAGGCAGTTTCAGGTTCCACAGCATCTGCCAGCGCGACGCCTTGTAGAGCTCGAACAGCGCGAGCAGATTGTGATCGACCGATGCGAGACCGAGCGTGGTGTTGGCAAGCACCGGGAAAAACGCCACGATCCAGGCGCAGGCCAGCACCGCCAAAGGCTGCGGCAGATAGATCAGCAGTAGCGGCGCGATGGCAACGACCGGCGTCACCTGCAACATCACCGCATAAGGATAGAGCGAATATTCGATCAGCCGTGACTGACTGAACAGAACGGCAAGACCGATGCCGCCGATCGCGGCGAGCACAAAGCCCTCGAAGGTGGTGGCCAGCGTGATCAGCAGCGAATGCCACAACAAGCCACCGTCGGCGATCAATGTGCGCAACACCAGGCCCGGACCCGGTAGCACAAATGGCTGAATGGCAAAAACGCGCACCGCCAGGTCCCATGCCAACAAGACAAGCGCAAGCACCAGGACGGGCAAGCCGATGCGCAACGCGCGGTCGCTCATGACGCGCCTCCCATGGCTTTGCCGAGCGCCTCGGAGACCGTGCGGCAATAGCCGGCATAATCAACGGAAGTACGGAAGCGCTCGTCGCGCGGATAAGGCGCGGGGATCGAGATGTCGGCGAACACGCGGCCCGGCCGCGGCGTCATCACCACGATGCGCCGGGAGAGATAAACCAACTCGAAAACCGAATGGGTGACAAAGATCGCCGTGCACCGGAGCGTTCGCCACAATGTCAGCAGATCGTTGTTGAGCTTGAAACGTGTGATCTCGTCGAGCGCGGCGAACGGCTCGTCCATCAGCAGCAGTTGCGGCTCGGTCACCAGCGCGCGCGCGATCGAAGCGCGCATCTTCATGCCGCCGGACAATTCGCGTGGGTAGCGTTGAGCGAACTCGGCCAAGCCCGACTTGATCGAGCGCCTGACGTACCGCGCTATGCGACTGCGCGCCGTCTGCTCGCGCGAGCTTAGCGGCAGCCGCACGTTGGCAGCGACGTCCGCCCACGGCATCAGCGTCGGCTCCTGGAACACGAAACCGATCTTGGCGGCGGCCGCATCCGGCCATTCCACGCGCCTTCGGTCGGCTCGCTCAGCCCAGCGATAATACGCAGCGCGGTCGACTTGCCGCAGCCGGACGGTCCGAGCAGCGAGACGAATTCGCCGTCGCGCACGTCAAGATCAAAACGGTCAAGCGCCGTGGTGCCGCTCTCGAACGTCTTGCCGACGCCGCGCAGCGAAACGATGTCGGGCCGGATGGCGTCATTTCGGCCTCAGGTCGACGCCCGACGCCTTTGTTGACGAACTGCAGCGTATAGCCGCGTTTGTAGTCGAGGCTCGCCTTGACCACGCCGGCGCGCACCATCTTGTCGAAGAAACTTTTCATGCGCGCATCGGTCATGGCGCCGATGCCGAGCTTGATGCGAGTCGCCCGAATCGACGATGCCGTACTCCTTCATCTTGGCGATCGAAAAGGCGAGCAGCGCGTCGGTCATTTCCGGGTTCTGCTTCTTGATCAGTTCGTTTCCTGGCCGGCTGTCGCCGTAGATATAATGATACCAGCCGACGGCCGAGGCATCGACAAAGCGCTGTACCAGGTCGGGCCGCTTCTCGACCAGATCGCGCCGGGTCTCGATCAGGGTCGAATAGGCGTTGAAGCCTTCGTCGGCGAGCAGAAACACTTTCGGCTTGAAGTGGCCCTTGCGTCTCGACCGCATATGGCTCGGAGGTGACATAGCCCTGCATCGCGGAATTCTTGTCGGCGAGGAAGGGCTGCGCGTTGAACGTATAGGGCTTCACCTTCGATTCGTTGAAATCGTAGTCGGCCTTCAGCCACTGGAAGTAGCTCGCCATGCCTTCCTTCGACACGAACAGGGTGAGCTTCTTCAGGTCCGCGAACTTCTCCACACCCGGGTGCGCTATCAACACTTGCGGGTCCTTCTGGAAGCTCGCCGCCACCGTCACGGTAGGGATGTTGTGTTCGACCGCGTCAAACGATTGCAGCGAGTTGGCGCTCATGAAGAAATCGAGCTTGCCGACCGGCAACAGGATGCGGTTGTTCACGTTCGGCCCGCCCGGCACGATAGTCACGTCCAGCCCGTATTTGCTGTAGGTGCCGTCGGCGAGCGCCTGGTAGAAGCCGCCATGCTCGGCCTCCGCCACCCAATTGGTGCCGAAACGGACCTTGTCGAGTGCTTGCGCCTGGGACGCCCCCAAACCGGCGGCAAATCCCAGTAAAATCGCGGCAAATTTCGTCATCCGCGCACTGTCTCATTGCCGGCCCCGATTGGGCAAGCGGCAGTTCGAAAGCGCTTTGAACCTAGTTCGCAGGCCGCGCGACCCATGGTTACGCGGCCAATGACGGCCGCCCCAATTCAAACCGTTTGGAGACCAACCATGACCAACGCCAAGACCATCGCGGCCGCGCTTGCGGCTCTCACGCTCGCCACCACCTTCACCGCCATCGGCGGCCAGGCCCAGGCGCACCCGCATTTCGGCCATTACGGCTGGGGCATCGGCGCCGGATTTGCCGCCGGAGCGCTGGTCGGCGCCGCCGCTGCATCGTCGAACGCCTATTACTACGAGCCCGCTTATTCATGCCGTTACGTCGGCCGTTACGATCGCTGGGGCAACCTGCGCACGGTGAAATTCTGCAACGTCGTCCCGTACTGATCGAATTCAGAGGCTGCGGTCGGCGCTGCCCCGTCCACCCACGCGCCGATCGTTAAAGACCCGCCCGGCATGTCCCCGTCCGGGCGGGTCGCTTTTTAGCCGCTGCTTCGCAGCGCGGCCTATTGCAAGGAATTGGGGTCGCGTGCGCCCCATTGCACGGTCATGCGCATACCGAGGACAAGCGCGTTCGGTATCCGCTGCCCGCTGGGCGAATTCGGATCGGTCGCGCCGCCGCCAGGATGCATGATGTATTGAAAATCCGGCTGCACGGTCCAACCGCGGGCGATCTGCGCCGAATAGGTTGCCTCCAACACCGCCTCGTAGCTGCGAACGGTCGTCGGCGCGCCAAAACGCAGCGCGTCCTGGTCGAAACCACGCGCGGCCGACGATATCCCAGCGTAGCCGAAACCGACGGAGATCGCGTCGTTTGGCCGCGCCGACGAGAATCCACTGACATTGACACCGCAGTCTGCATAGAAATCGACCGCGCTGCGATCCGACTGCGTAGCCTGAAGCCGACCGAAGGCCGCAATGCCCGTAGCGCCTTTGGCATCGAATGGCACCAGCATCTGTTCGAGTACGGCATAGGGCGCCGCGGCACCGCGATGCTGCAACGGCATGCCGTTGCTGGCGGGATCCGCCAGCGACAGCCCGTTGGTATCAAAGCGGGGGTCGCTAAAATTACCTGTGTGAAGCCAGCCGCCGAGCTTAAGGGTGCCGGGCCGGCTCGCGTCGAGCCGATACCTGTATTGCATCTCGGCCATCAGCAAGGGCAAATCGCGCAGGCGGAAATTGACGCCATGCGGATCGAGGTTTTGCGGATCGTCCGCGCCCGGACCCGCTGCATTACCGTCGAACATGGCAAACAACAAGGTCAGTTGATCGGAAAGCGTAGCCTTGGCGCGGACGCCGAGTGCGGTCAGCGGAAAGGCCGGACCGCCGGCGGGAAGCGTTATACTGGAGAGCGCCGGCCAGCCGAAAGTGGAATTGAGGAAGCCGCTGGCATATTTGCTGTTGTTGAATTCAGCGTCGGCGCCGAACTGGCCAAATCGCAGCGATACGTTCTTGCCGACAGCCTGTTCGATCCACAGCTCATAGAGGCGCGTGTGATTGAGCGCCTCTATGCTGCTCACCGTCATCAGGTTGCCGATATATTCGCGCGAGAGCCCGTCGCCGTGATTGTTGACGACGTTGCCGTATAATTTCGCACCCGACCAGCCGAAAAGTTTTTCCAGATCGGCCTCGATGCCAAAATCGATGTGACCCTCGTAGATCACTCCGCGCCGGATTCCGCCCGACGCATTGCCCAGCACGTCGCCGCTATATGTGAAACTCGGCCGGATGCCGTAGGGTTTGAGAACATCATCGATTTGCCGCAACGGCCCGGCCGGAAACGGCGCGCGCGAGCCGTATTCATCATCCTCGGCCCAAGCAGGCCCGCCTCCGAGTATGGCGACGGCCAGAATCGCCAAAATGGCGATGCGCAAAGAATAAGTTTTGACAGCGCGCGGCGCCGGATTCAGCTCGAAATTAGGCGCGCCCATGGCCGTCCCCAAATCAATTGGCGGCAAGATAGCCGCTGACCAGCCGCCCGCAACTCAATAATCGCGCCCGGCTTGCGGTCCGCGGCGCGACAATCGCCCGCTTGCACAATCTGCGCAGTTTTGCATTGATATTAAAAATAAAATCGACCGCGACCCTACCATGAGGCCGGCGGCGCAAAACAATAGCTCGGGAGGATCATCATGCGACTTGCACAAGTCTTGCTCACATTTGCCTTCGCGACCGTACTCTCGGCGGGAACCGCCATGGCGCAAACCGAAATCAAGTTCGGCCATGTCGGCGAGCCAGGATCGCTGTTCGACCAATCGGCGCAGGAATTCGCCAAGCGCGCCAATGCCAAGCTCGGCAGCAAGGCGAAGGTCGTCGTCTACGGTTCGAGCCAGCTCGGCAGCGACGGCGAGATGATGAAGAAGCTGAAGCTCGGAACCATCGATCTCGCGCTGCCTTCGACCGTCATGTCGTCACAAGTGCCGGCCTTCGGCCTGTTCGAGATGCCCTATCTCGTCAAGAACCGCGAGCAGATGGCGAAGATCCGTGATCAAGTCGTCGTTCCGACCCTGGTGCCGATCGCGGAAAAGGCCGGCTACCGCATCATCGGCGTCTGGGAAAACGGTTTCCGTCAAATCACCAACAACAAACATCCGATCAAGGTGCCGGCCGATCTCCAGGGCATCAAATTACGCGTGCCGGGCGGCACCTGGCGCGTGAAGATGTTCAAGGCTTACGGCGCCAACCCGAGCCCGTTGGCATTTTCCGAAGTATTCGTCGCGCTGCAAACCGGCGTGATGGACGGCGAAGAAAATCCGCTGGCGCAGATTTATCCGGCGCGCTTCTATGAAGTGCAGAAATATTTGTCGATGACCGGCCACGTTTACACGCCGGCCTACGTTACCGCCGGCGCGAGCTGGTCGCGTCTGCCGGCCGACGTGCAGAAAATCCTTGCCGACACGGCCGTCGAAATGCAGCCGGAAGTCTACAAGATCGCCGCCGGCCTTGACGAAAGCCTGTTCAAGAAGCTCAAGGACGCCGGCATGCAGATCAACGACGCCGATAAGGACGCGTTCATCAAAGCCAGCAAGCCGATCTACGAAGAATTCGCCAAGGAAGTGCCCGGCGGCAAGGAACTGATCGACAAGTCGCTGGCACTCGGAAAATAATTCCGCAAGCCGTTTTGAGGGGGCCGCCGCGGGGCGGCCCTTAACTTTGGGAGCAGCTTCTTGATTTTCGACCGTATGCGCGCGGGTCTAGAGCGCCTGCTTGAAGCCATCGTGGTAATTTTGGTGACTGCGTTGACGTTGCTGGTCATCGCCGGCTTCTGCTTCCGCTATGTCGGCCACTCGCTGTCCTGGTACGACGAGGTCGCCTCCGTCGGCTTGGTTTGGTTGACCTATTACGGCTCCGCGTTGGCAGCCTTGCGGGGCGCGCACATCGGCGTTCCCGGATTCGTCAATGCCATGCCGCCGAAAATCCGGCTGATCGCCACGCTGTTCGCCGAAGCTGTCGTCTTTGTATTTTTCATCATGCTGACATGGACCGGCATAGAGGTCCTCGTCGTCCTTGGTAGCGACAACTTGGTCAGCCTCGAGTGGATGCCGCAACGCTTCACCGCGTCGGCGGTCCCGATCGGCGCGGCCTTGTTCACCCTCGCTGAAACGCTGCGCCTGCCGAAACTGCTGCGCGACGCCCGCGGCGCCGGCTTCATCGACACCGAGGCGATCGAAGCCATGTCGCATGGCGCGCCGGACTTGGGCACCGGCGCGGAGCCGCGCCGATGACGATCACCCTGATGCTGGCCGGCATGATTGGGCTGGCGGTGCTCAACGTGCCGATCGCGGTGGCGCTCGGTTTCGTCGCCATGGTGGCGATTGTGTTCGTCCAGGGGCCGCATATGCTGCCCAACCTGGCGCTGGAAATGTATGACGGCGCCTCGAGTTTCCCGCTGCTGGCGATCCCCCTGTTCATCTTGTCCGGCGCGATCATGAACGCGTCGTCGATATCGCGGCGGCTGATCGCATTTGCGACAGCGGTGGTCGGCTGGGTCCGCGGCGGGTTGTCGATGGTGGCTATCGGCACATCTGTGTTTTTCGCCGAGATTTCCGGCTCGGCGGTCGCCGACGTCGCCGCCCTCGGCACCATTCTCATTCCGGCGATGAAGAACCGCGGCTATTCCAAGGAAGTCGCGGCGGCCACGATGTCATCGGCGGCAAGCCTCGCCATCATCATCCCGCCGTCCATTCCGATGGTGCTTTACGCCGTGATGGCGCAGACCTCGGTGGTCAAGCTGTTCGTCGCCGGCATCATTCCCGGCCTTATCGGCGCCTTGGCCATGGCTGGCGCCGCCTATTACCATGCGGTCAAATACAACTTTCCGCGCGAGCAAGCTTTCCGCCTCTCCGAGGTCTGGCGCACCTTCAAGGACGCGCTGTGGGCCTTCATCCTGCCGATTGCCATTCTTGGTAGCATTTTCGGCGGTATCGTCACGGCGACCGAAGGCGCCGGCATGGCGGTGGTGGCGGCAATCGTCGTCGGCGGCCTGATCTACCGCGATCTCGATTTCCGCGAGTTGAAAAAAGCCTGCGTCGATGGCGGCATCCAGACCGCGGTTGTCATGCTGCTGGTCGCGTCATCGGCCCTGATCGGGACGTTCCTGACCGAGGCGCAATTGCCGCAGGCACTCGGCCACGCCATCACGAATATCACCGACAACAAATACGTGGTGCTGCTGCTGCTTAACGTCGCCTTCCTGATCCTCGGCATGTTCCTGCACTCGGCGGCGGCGATCATCCTCGTCATCCCGATCGTGATGCCAATGATCAACGCGGTCGGCATCGATCCCATTCACTTCGGGCTGGTGGTGACGCTCAATCTCGCGATCGGGCAACAGACGCCGCCGGTTGCCAGCGTGTTGATGACCGCGTGCGCCATCGCCAAGGCGGATATTTGGGACACGACGAAGGACAACATACCTTACTTGGCGGCGCTGTTGTTCGTCCTGTTCCTGTGCACTTATGTGCCGATTGTTCCTATGGCGTTGGTCAATTTGTTCTACGGCGGCTAGCCGGCCGCTTCCAAACTCATCGCCAGCACGCGCACCACGTGCAGTGCGTCGCGGCCGGCGCCGTCATGGATCTGATGCCGGCACGAGGTACCGTCAGCCACGATCAGCGCGTCCGCCGGCGTCTTTCGCACCGCCGGCAGCAACGACAACTCGCCCATTTTGAGCGAGACGTCGATGGTTTCGGCGTCATAGCCGAAGCTGCCGGCCATGCCGCAGCAGCTCAATTCCACTGCCTCGACGGCAAGCTCCGGGATCATCCGGAGCACGTTCTCGACCGCGCCCATGACGTCGAACGCCTTCTGGTGACAATGGCCGTGCAGCAGCGCCCTTTTCGGCAGCGGCCCAAGCGGTAGTTTTAGGCGGCCTTCTTTCTGCTCGCGGGCGAGGAATTCTTCCAGCAAAAACGCCTGCCCTGCCAGCGCATCCGCGCGCTCGCTTTTGATCAGCGCCGGCATCTCGTCGCGGAAACTGAGCAGGCAACTCGGCTCGAGCCCGATCACCGGCACGCCGCGCGCCACGTAGGGCGCGAGCGCGGCGAGCGTGCGCTCCATCTCGCGGCGCGCCTGGTCCATCGCGCCGACCGCGAGAAACGTACGCCCGCAGCAGAGCGGCCGCCCCTCGCCGACCGCTGGCAGCGCCGCATGGACGCGGTAGCCGCCGGCCACCAGCACGCGCAGCGCCGCGTCAAGATTTTCGCGCTCGAAATAACGGTTGAAGGTATCGGCGAACAGCACGACTTCGCGCATCGGCTGGCCTTCCGGCGCGGTTTTGTAGGCCCAGTCGGAACGGTCGCGGTAGGTGTCTGCCCGCCATTTCGGCAGGCTGCGCCGCCGGGAAAAGCCGGCAAACTTTTCGGACACCGTGCGCGCGACCGGAACGCGGTCGCGCAGATTGGCCAGCCAGGGCCAACGCGCGGCATGGGGCGCGTAATGCGGCAAGAAGCCGACCAGCCAGTCGTGCGGCGTCAGGCCATGCTTGGCCGCGCGCGCCGCCAGCACCTCGATCTTCATACGCGCCATGTCGACGCCGGTCGGGCACTCGCGCCGGCACGCCTTGCAGGAGACGCACAGCTTGAGCGTTTCGGCCATCTCATCGGAAGCGAGCGCGTCGGGCCCGAGCTGGCCGGTGACCGCGAGCCGCAACGTATTGGCGCGACCGCGCGTGACGTCGCGCTCGTCGCGGGTGACGCGGTAGCTCGGGCACATGGCACCGCCCGCGAGTTTGCGGCAAGCGCCATTGTTGTTGCACATCTCGACCGCGCCCTGGAAACCGTTGCCGGCGCCCGAATAGACCGACCAGTCGAGATAAGTCTTGATGTCGTCGCCACGATAGCCGGGCGGGTAGCGGAACAGACTGCGGTCGTCGAACTTGGGCGGCCGCACGACCTTGCCTGGATTATAGAGACCCTTCGGGTCGAAGCGATCCTTCACCTCCTCAAAGGCGCGCGCGAGGCGCGAGCCGAACATCGGCTCGTTGAATTCCGAGCGCACCAGGCCGTCGCCGTGCTCGCCGGAATGCGAGCCCTTGTAGTCGCGCACCACGGCGAAGACCTCCTCGGCGATCGCGCGCATGGCATGCACGTCTTTTTCGAGACGCAGATTGAGAACCGGCCGCACATGCAGGCAGCCCGAGCCGGCGTGCGCATACCAAGTGCCGCGGGTGCCGTGCTTCTCGAAGATCGCGGTGAGCCGGCTGGTATAATTGGCGAGATGCTCGAGCGGCACCGCGCAATCCTCGACGAAGGAGACGGGTTTGCCCTGCTCCTTCATCGACATCATGATATTGAGGCCGGAGGTGCGCAGATCGGTAATAGCGGCCTGCAAATCG
Source organism: uncultured Alphaproteobacteria bacterium (assembly GCA_963709015.1). Lineage (GTDB taxonomy): Bacteria > Pseudomonadota > Alphaproteobacteria > Rhizobiales > Xanthobacteraceae > Pseudolabrys. The sequence goes on from CAVPUU010000009.1 coordinate 51,475, forward strand.
GCGTTGAGCACTTCGATCATGCCGCCCCATTTGTCGCCGCTCTTGTCCCAGGAAAAGCCGAGATCGCCGATCATGTGCTTGAGCTTGCGCAGGCGGCGCAAGTTTTCCTCATGATCGTCCTCGCCGAATTCCACGAGCAAAATCGCGGCCGGTATCCCGCGCACGAATTTGTCGAGCGTCGGCCGGAAGATCGGGATCTTGCGCGCCAGCTCGATCATGGTGCGGTCAATCAATTCGACTGCGATCGGCAGCAAATGCACGATGTGCTGGGCCGCATCCATCGCTTCGCGGAAGCTGCCGAAATGACAGGCGCCGACCGCGCGGCGGCCGAGCAGCGGCGACAGTTTCAGTTCGATGCGCGTTGAAAAGCCAAGCGTGCCTTCCGAGCCGACCAGCACGTGCGCGAGATTGATGTCGTTCTTGCCGGGCACCAGCGCGTCGAGATTGTAGCCGCCGACGCGGCGCTGCACCTTGGGAAAGCGCGCGGCGACCTCGTCCGCTTCGCGGGCGCCGATCGCCAGCAAATCCTTGGCAAGCGGCCGCAGCGGCGCCGGCACGTCGTTGAGGCTGCCGCCGATGCTGCCGAAATGCGCCAGAGTGCCGTCGGCCAGCACCGCTTCGATGGCGTGCACGTTATCGCGCATAGTGCCGTAGCGCAGCGAGCGGCCGCCGCAGGAATTATTGCCGGCCATGCCGCCGATGGTGGCGCGCGACGAGGTCGATATATCGACCGGAAACCACAGGCCGTGCGGCTTGAGCTGCCGGTTGAGCTCGTCGAGTACGATGCCGGGCTCGACCGCGCAGCGCGCGTTCTTGAGGTCGAGATCGAGAATCCGGGTGAGATATTTGGAACAGTCCACCACCAGCAATTCGCCGACGGCCTGTCCCGCCTGCGACGTTCCGCCGCCCCTCGCCAGAACGCTCACGCCCTCGGCCCGCGCAAACCCTATCGCTCGTTCGGCTTCTTCTATCGTGCGCGGGGCGACCACGCCGACGGGCGTAACCTGGTAATGAGAGGCGTCAGTGGCGTAACGGCCGCGGGTGAAGCGGTCGAATTGCACGTCTCCGCTCAACTCGGCCTTCAGCCGCCGTTCCAGGCCGGGCACTAAGACCGCCACAGCTCTTTTCCTTTTTGGGCTTCGTTCAGCCTATGCATAGACGGCTTGTTTGCTGTGCGGAAAACCGCTTGACCGCAATGTTGCATTCATAGTTCAACGCCACAAGCGCCGCTCCCTCGCCGGGACCGGAGTGTGGTTTAAGCCACGAAAATCCATGAAAAGCTGCGGTTTAGGAGCGAATACCAATGGCTAAGAATTCATCGCGTGCAGTCGGGCGTCATTTTCTCCACATTCCGGGGCCGACCCCGCTTCCCGACCGCGTGTTGCGGGCGATGGATACCCCCATTATCGACCACCGCGGGCCGGAATTCGCCAAGCTGACCAAGAAGTGCCTGGAAGGCATCAAGACCATCTTCAAGACCAGCAATCCGGTGATCATCTACACCGCGACCGGCACCGGCGCCTGGGAAGCCGCATTGGTCAACACGCTATCGCCCGGCGACAAGGTGTTGATGGTGGAAACCGGCCAGTTCGCCACGCTATGGAAAAAAATGGCCGAGAAGATCGGCCTGAAGCCTGAATTCATTGCGACCGACTGGCGCAACGGCGCCGACCCGAAGGCGATCGAGGCCAGGCTGCGCGAGGACAAGAATAAAGAGATCAAGGCGGTCTGCGTTCTGCACAACGAAACCTCGACCGGCGCGTTGACCCCGATCGCGCGAGATCCGCAAGGCGATCGACGTAGCCGGTCATCCGGCGCTGTTCTTCGTCGATACCATCTCCTCGCTCGCCTCGACCGATTACCGGCACGACGAATGGGGCGTCGACGTCTCGGTCGGCGGCGCGCAGAAGGGCCTGATGCTGCCGCCCGGCATGTCGTTCAACGCTATCAGCGACAAGGCGCTGGCGGCGAACAAGACCGCCAAGCTGCCGAAATCGTTCTGGGCCTGGGACGAGATGCTGACCATGAACAAAATCGGCTTTTTTCCCTACACGCCGGCGACGCAAATGCTGCAAGGCCTCAGCGTCGGTATCGACATGCTGCACGAGGAAGGGCTCGACAACGTGTTCGTCCGGCATCGCCGGCTGGCGGAAGCTACCCGCCGCGCCGTGAAGACCTGGGGACTGGAAAACCTCAACAAGAACGCCAGCCAATATTCGCCGACGATCACCGCAATCCTGCTGCCGGAAGGCCATGACGCCGAAAAGTTCCGCGCGCTGGCGCTGGAGAACTTCAACATCTCCTATGGCGCGAGCTTCGGCGCCTATGCCGGCAAATACTTCCGCATCGGCCATCTCGGCGACATCAACGACACTATGCTGATGGGTGCTTTGTCGGCGACCGAAATGGCGTTGGCGCTCGCCGGCGTTCCGCACAAGAAAGGCGGCGTGCAGGCGGCGATGGATTATTTGGTGTCCGCGCATTCGAGCGCCGCCAAACAGGCGGCGGAGTAAGATTTGATGCTGTCATGCCTCGCGAAAGCGGGGCATCCAGTACTCGCAGCGCCAATATTTTAATTTCAGAGATCGGGATTACTGGATCGCCCGCTTACGCGGGCGATGACATCTGAATTACGCCGTACTTGTCTCGCTCGCTAAAACGCGGGCGGTGAAATCCACGATTGCTTTGAGCGTCGCCTCCGGCGCGTCGCGTTGGGGCGAGTGCCTGGCACCGGGCAGCAACGCGACTTCGACAGGGCAGTAACACTCCTGTTGCGCGACCTCGATCTGCTTGGCCGTACCATACTGGTCGTCTTCGCCCTGCACGATCAGCACTGGCACGCGGATATAGGCGAGAAATTCGGTGATGTCCCATTTGCGGAAACCGGGATCGAGCCACGCGCTATTCCAGCCCCAGAAGGCGTTATCGACTTGCGTATGCCAACGCGACAGCCGCACGCGCAAATCGCTCGTTTCGTAGGCCTTCCGCGCCTCGACGATGGAAGCGATGCCGGCATCCTCAGTGAAAAAATGCGGCGCGATCAGCGTGAGACCGCAAACACGGTGATCCTGACGGCTGCCCGCATAGATCGCGGCGATCGAGGCGCCGTCGCTATGGCCGAGCAATAGTCCGCGCTGGAAGCCGATCGCTTCGAGCAGGCGCGGCAGCGTTTCACGCGCCTCGTCGTGCATGTAAGAAAGCGGACGCGGCAGCTTGACCGGAGTCGATCTCCCGTAACCGGCGCGCGAATAGACGAAAACACCGGTGCCTGTCGCGGCTTGCAGCTTTTCTGGAAAATTCCCCCACAGGCCGACGCAGCCGAGGCCCTCGTGCAGCAGCACCAGCGTCGGTGCAGCGTCCGGCCGCGGCCCGATCATGCGGTATTCGAGGCTCTGGGTGCCGATGTCGAGAAAGCCGGAGTCGGAGAGTGCCATTACAGCGTGCCGGGCCCTTCCGCCCGCAACTTGAAGCGCTGGATTTTGCCGGTCGCCGTTTTCGGCAGTTCTTTGCGGAATTCGATCCAGCGCGGATACTTAAACGGCGCGAGCTTGGCCTTGACGTGTTCCTGCAAGGCACGCACCAGCGCGTCGCTGGCCTTGTCCGGCGATTTGAGCACGACAAAGGCTTTCGGCTTGATCAGTTTCTGCTCGTCGCCCCAGCCGACCACGGCGGCTTCCAGAACGTCCGGATGCGAGGACAGCGCGGCCTCGACCTCGAACGGCGAGACGTACATGCCGGAGACTTTGAGCATATCGTCGGCGCGGCCGCAGCAGATGTAGTAGCCGTCAGCGTCTTCGATATATTTATCGCCCGAGCGCGTCCATTCGCCCTGGAAGGTCGAGCGCGACTTCTCGCGGTTGTTCCAATACATGATCGCGCTGGTCGGCCCACGCGCGTACATCTCGCCCATCTCGCCCTGCTTTACGGGGTTGCCATCCTCGCCGATGAGCTTGATCTCGTAGCCGGGAACCGGCTTGCCGGTGGTGCCGTATTTGGTCGCGCCCGGCACGTTGGTCAGATAAATGTGCAGCATCTCCGTGGTGCCGAGGCCGTCGGAAATATCGACCCCGTAGCGTTCTTTCCATTTGCGCGCGATTTCTTCCGGCAGCGCCTCGCCGGCGGAAATGCAGCGGCGGATTTTGACTTCCGATTTCTGCGGCGCGTTCGGACTGGCCAGAAACGCGGCGTAGAAAGTCGGCACCGCGAAAAAAACCGTGATCGGATGTTTGCACAGCAGCGCGGCAACGCCGTCCGGCGTCGGCCGGTCGGCCAGCAGCACCGTGGTGGCGCCTGCCGACAAAGAAAACGTCATGGCGTTACCGAGGCCGTAGGCGAAAAACAATTTCGCCACCGAATAGCAGATGTCGCTTTCCTTCAGGCCGGCGACCGGCGTGCCGTACAAATCGGCCGTAAGTTTCAGACTAGCGTGGACATGCACCGCGCCTTTCGGCTTGCCGGTGGAGCCCGATGTATAAAGCCAGAACGCCATATCGTCGCAGGTTGTCGGCGCGGTGTAAGGCTCGGGCTTGGCGGCGGCGAGCAAGTCATCAAAGCGCTTATGGCCAAATTCTTTGGAGATTTGCGCGTTGTCACCGGAAACGATGACGTGCGCGAGATCCTTGGCTTCGCCGATAACTTTTTCGAATTTCGGATATAACGCTTCCGACACCACCAGACATTTCGCCCGGCTGTCGGCCAGCATGAAGCGGTAGTCGTCTTCGGTCAGCAGCGTATTGACCGGCACGGCAATGACGCCGGCCTTGAGACAACCGAGAAACGCGGTCGGCCAATCGACAGTGTCGGTCAGCGCCAGCAGCACGCGTTCTTCCCTGCTAATGCCGAGCGAACGCAACACGGCGCCAAAGCGCGCCACGCGGTCGACGAGCTGGCCGTAGGTCGTGGTGCCGCGCACGTCGATATAGGCCGGCTTGGAAGCTCTGCCGGCATCGAGATTGCCTTGCAGCACGTCGGCGGCGAAATTGTAATCGCGTGGGATTGCGCCAACGTGAGAACCCGCATCCGATTGCGCCGCGGGCGCTTCGGCAACCGACATTGTGTATCCTCCCGACTTGGGACGTATTATGCAGAGAGCCGTGAATTGCCGCAATGTCGGCCAGTAGGAGCCATCGCACATGATCTTCAGCCGGGACCGCATTCTGACCACCCACGTCGGCAGCCTGCCGCGCAACGAGAAACTGTCGGACCTGCTGGTGCGCCAGGAAGCGGGCGAGAAATTTGACGCCACCGAGATGGCTGCCGAGATGGACAAGGCGGTCAGTCACGTCGTGGACAAGCAGGCGTCGGCTGGCATCGACATCGGCAATGACGGCGAGCAGCAGCGCGTCGGCTTCCAGACCTATGTGCCGCAGCGCATGGCGGGCTTTGCCGGCGTGTCGAAGCGCCGCCGCGGGCGCGAGTTCGAGGAATTCCCCGAACTGGTCGAGCAACTCAAGCGGCGCTTTCCACATGTCAGCAAGCAGCAGAACGCGCCGGAATGCCAAAGCGAATTAAAATATCTCGACCTCAAGCCGATCAATGACGAAATCGCGCGCTTCAAGAAAATATCGCAGGGCAAGTTCGCCGAGCAATTCATGACGGCGCCCTCGCCCGGCATTATTTCGTCGACCATGCTCGATGCGTTCTACGGCAGCCAGGACAAATACCTGAGCGCGATTTCGCGCGAGATGAAGAACGAGTACCAGGCGATCCACAAAGCAGGCTTGCTGCTGCAGATTGATGCGCCCGATCTCGCCATGGACCGCACCATGCTGTACCGCGACCTTGACGACTCAAGCTTCGTCAGGGCGATCGAGCGCCATATCCAAGCGATCAACGACGGTATCGCCGGCATTCCGCGCGACCGCGTGCGACTGCATGTCTGTTATGGGAACTGGGAAGGCCCGCATATCCACGACATCCCGCTCGGCAAGATCCTGCCGGCGCTTTATCAAGCCAAGGTCGGCGCGCTGTCGATCGAGTTTTCCAACCCGCGTCACGCCCATGAATACGCCGCGTTCAAGAAGCATCCGCTGCCGAAGGACATGCTGCTGATCCCAGGCGTTGTGGAGACCACCAGCAACTTCGTCGAGCACCCCGAAGTCGTGGCGCGCCGCATCGAGGATGCAGTGCGCGCGGTCGGCGAACGCGAGCGCGTGATCGCCTCGACCGACTGCGGCTTCGGCACGTTCACGAATAGAGAATGGGTGATCGAGCCGGCAGTGTGGCTCAAGCTGCGATCGATCCGCCAGGGCGCCGACATTGCCTCGGCGCGGCTGTGGGGCAAGAAGGTGGCGTAGGGTTTCACCCCTCATGGTGAGGAGCGCCGCGAAGCGGCACGTCTCGAACCATGAGGCCGCGACATCCTTCGAGACGCCGCGCTTGCGCGCGGCTCCCCAGGATGAGGCGGAACAAGTCAAAGCTCCGCCGTCCCTGTTCTTTGATCGGCGCGGGACACGCCGGCTTCCCTTTTTCCTTATTCCCCAACGGGGAATGGAGCGCCGGGAGGGCGCCAGAGGGCTGGTGAGACCCTCTTTGGCGGGTGTGGTGCGCACCCGCCGCGCGTCTGGCGAGACGCGCGAGTCCTCTGGTGAGAGGACCCGGCGCCCCCCGGGCGCTCCATTCGTCAAACTCGCGCAGTCTGCGCAAGCTTGACTGCGGTGCGCATTGCCGGCGCACCGGTCTCGCCTGGCCTGCGGAGCGCGTCATGACGGCACTCCCTCGGCTCAGCGGACATCTGGAATATAATCCTAGATAGAGAAATTGTCAATGGGTCGTCTCGTTCATGCTCCAGACGGTGTTTCTCGCGCGCGGGCGGCCTATAATCCGGCCAACCCGCCAGCTATAAAGCCGGCCAAACGACAGCCCAATAAGGGGAGAGCACGCCATGGACGAGAGAACCCGCGAGCCGGTGAAGATCACTGCCGAGGACATCAACCCGCGCTACAACTGGGGCCGGCATCTGCCGGTGCTCGGCACCATGGGCGTCGATTTCGAGGAGCGCGTCGATTACCGGCGCCTGCACCGCTACCGGCTCGGCCGCGCGCAGGCGGCGCTGGAGGCTTCCGACCTCGGCGCGCTACTGCTGTTCGACGACAACAACATCCGCTACGTCACCTCGACCAAGATCGGCGAATGGGCGCGCGACAAGCTGTCGCGCTGGACGCTGCTGGTGCGCGGCAGTAGCGATCCGATCCTGTGGGACTTCGGCTCGGCCGCGGTGCATCACAAACTCTATTCGCCCTGGCTCAAGCCTGAAAACTGCAAGGCCGGCCTGGTCGGCCTGCGCGGCACCGTCGATCCGGCGTTCGGCCTGATGAAGCGCCATGCCGAAGAGATGGCTTCGATCCTCAAGGCGGCCGGCGTCGCCAAGATGCCGGTCGGCGTCGACATCATCGAGCCGCCGATGATGTTCGAGCTGGAAAAAGCCGGCCTGAAGATCAAGGACGGCCAGCAAATCATGCTGAGCGCGCGCGAGGTCAAATCGGCCGACGAGATCGCGCTTTTGAACCGCGCCGCCGCGATGGTCGACGGCGCCTACGACGTGGTCAACGAGATGCTGCGGCCGGGCATCCGCGAAAACGACATCGTCGCCGAGGTCAACAAGTTCCTCTACACCCACGGCTCCGACGACGTCGAAGCGGTCAACGCGATTTCCGGCGAACGCTGCTCTCCGCACCCGCACAATTTCACCGACCGCATGATCCGGCCCGGCGACCAGGCCTTCTTCGACATCCTGCAAGCCTTCATGGGCTACCGCACCTGCTACTACCGCACCTTCAACGTCGTGCGCGCCACGCCGGCGCAGCACGACGCCTACCGCAAGGCGCGCGACTGGCTCGACAATGCCATCGCCCGCATCAAGCCGGGCGCCAGCACGGCCCATATCTGCGAGGTGTTTCCCAAGGCCAATGAATTCGGCTTCCCGGACGAAATGGCGGCCTTCGGCTTGCAGTTCGCGCACGGCCTCGGCCTCAATCTGCACGAGCGCCCCATCATCTCGCGCGTGGTGTCGATGGATCACCCCACCGAGATCAAGGAAGGCATGGTGTTCGCGATCGAGACCTATTGCCCGGCGACCGACGGTTTCTCCGCCGCCCGCATCGAGGAAGAGGTCGTGGTCACCGACAAAGGCTGCCGCCTGATCTCGCTGTTCCCGGCGGAGGAGTTGCCGATTTCGGCAAAATACTGAGGCGCCTTACCTCTCCCCGCTTGCGGGGAGCGGTCGACCGCCGCAGGCGGTCGGGTGAGGGGGCGTTGCCACATGCGCGGTGCAAATCATTTTTCGACTGACCGCGCTCGCGAGCTTCGCAGTCTTTCAACAAAGGCAGAATCCAAACTTTGGAACCGATTGCGCGCCCGGATGCTCGACGGCCACAAATTCGTGCGACAGGCTCCGATTGGCCCTTTCATCGTCGATTTCGCTTGCCGAGAACAACGCCTCATTGTCGAAGTCGATGGCGGGCAGCATGCCACTAGCAGGAATGACGCTGCGCGAGACAAGTGGCTCATTGAACACCGGTACCGCGTGCTACGCTTTTGGAATAATGACGTTCTCGCAAACACAGATGGCGTTCTTGAATCCATTGCGGCCGCACTTGCCGAAACGCCCCCTCACCCGGATCGCTGACGCGATCCGACCTCTCCCCGCTCGCGGGGAGAGGTAATGCACGGCAACGCCGCCGCCCAAATTACCCGCCCGCTTTCGGTGCCACCCCGCCCTGCGCCAGCATTGCCGCCGGCAGCGCGACGCTCATGGAATCCACCATCGAGGTCGGCATCAGGATGGTGGCGCCGCGCTCCTTGGTGGTTTCGTAGATGATGTTCATGGCACGCAAATGCAGCGCGGCGGCGTTGCTGCCGTAGGTATTGGCCGCCTCGACGAATTTCTGCGCGATCGCGGCTTCGGCAGAGCCGAGAATAACGCGCGCTTCTTTTTCGCGCTCAGCCTGCGCCTGGCGCGACATAGCGTCTTGCAGGCCGACCGGAATGGCGACGTCGCGGATCTCCACCGAGTTGACCGAAATGCCCCACTCGGCGGTCTTTTGCGCGATCTCCGTGCGCAACACCTCGTCGGCTGTCTTGCGGTCGGACAACAACTCCGTAAGATGCGATGAGCCAATCATCTCACGCAGCGATGTCTGTGCCACCCGATCGATGGCCAGGCGATAGTCGGTGATGTTGAGCGCGGCGCTTTGCGCGTCGTGCACGTGCCAGAAGATGACGGCGTCGACATTGACCGGTACCGTGTCGCGGGTCAGCGCCTGCTCGGCGTTGAACTGTGTGGTCTGGATGCGCTCGTCGATCACCGCGGCGATGGCATCGATGATCGGGATGATCGCGAACAGGCCGGGCCCTTTCACGCTCGACAACTTGCCGGCGCGCAGGATCACGAAACGCTCCCAGTTGTTCGCCATCTTGAGCGAGAACAGCGTGAGGATGGCGAGGATGCCGAAGCCGATGCCCGGCAATTGCATATGGGCGGCGAACAGCAGCGCGCCGATGACGGCGAAAACGATGGTGATGAGCGAGGTGATGGGGTTCATTGGCCAAGGCCTCCGTATTTGAAAATAGCGCGGCGCGGCCGGCACTATGCGCCGGCGCCCGATCCCAGGATAGTAGCTCGAACGGACGGCGCGAAGCCGCGCGGCGCGGCCGCTCAGGCCGGCGCTTTTTCCTTCAGATGCGGGAAACGCTCGGAGAGCAGCGAGCCGGGATAAAAAGTCGGCTTGAACGCCGGATGCGCGCGGATGTTGTCGAACCAGGTGACGATGCGCGGCAGGTCGTGCCAGCCGGGCATACCGAGATCGTCCATGCGCACCAGCGCCGGCATTGCCGCCACGTCGGCGAGGCTGATTTTCTTGCCGAGCAGCCACGGTCCGCCGCTGCTTTCAATTTCCCGGTCCATGCGCTCGTACGCGCGGCGCAGGCGGGTAAGCGCGGCATCCATCTCCGCCTTGGGGAAGCCGGTCTGCCCCATGGCGATCATGAATTCGCGGCGCAGCGGCTTCAACTCCGCCATCGCCACAAAGGCCTCGCGGCTCATCCTCTGGAAATTCGGCAGGAACGCCAGGTTGAAGGTTGGAACCCGCACGGCGGCGGCCGGCATCTCGTCGATGAAATGCATCAGCGCGCGCATGCGGGCACGCTTGACCGGGTCCGCCGGCGTGAAACTCTGCCGCGGTTCCACCTCGTCGAGATATTCGGTGATGACGGTCGAATCGATCACGATCGCGCCATCATGGTCGAGGGTGGGCACCACCCCATTCGGATTGAGCTTCAGGTAGTCGGGCTTGAGCTGGTCGCCTTCGAGCAAATTCAGCTTCACTTCGTCGAACGGAATCTCTTTTCCGTTGAACACAAAGCGAACTCGCTGGCTGCAGGTCGATTGCGGCGCGTTGTAGAGCTTGTAAGTCATACCTTCAGTTCCCGTCTCACATGGCGCGATGATGCGTTATACGAGGTATGCAAGTCTAGGAAGGAATTTACGGGCATTTTACTTGTGATCTCTGCGCGCGACCGCTTGAGTGGATCTCGTGCGCAGCCGCCGTTTTCCTCCCTTTTGGCTTTAACGGCGGCGTGAATCCTCCACCTTATGCACACAGGGCCCCGCAAGGGGCCCTTTTTTTAGGTGAACTGCACGCACCCAACTTAATCCGTCATCCTCAAACTCAGATGCGAGCGCAAAGCGCGAGCCTCGAAGGATGTACGGCCAAAATCTGTAAGGCCCTGGCCGTCACCCTTCGACGGCCGCCGCCTCAGGGTGACGGTTCTAACTATTCCAGCCCGGTCCCGACATTCTTGTTTTCCGGCGTGAGCTTCATGCCGGCGGCAAGCGCCATGGTTTCGGCCAAAGCGGCGAAATCCTTGCTGAGATATTCCCGTGGATTTTTCTGCAGCATGGCGGCGCCGAAATGCGACTGCAGCACCTCGCGCGTCGCGGCGGTCACCGGCATCGGCACGTCCCATTCGCGGCCGAGCTCGAGGCCGAGATCGAGATCCTTGCGCAGCAGCTCCGGCGTGAAGGTGGTGGTCCAGTCGAGATTGACCAGCGCCGGCGTCTTGTAGCGCGTGAACATCGAGCCCATGACGCCGTTGTTCATGAAGGCGAGGAAGGCGTGGCGCGGCACGCCCATTTTGTTGGCGAGCAGCGTGATCTCGATCAAATTCTCGATCACGACGCCGAGCATGACGTTGTGCGCGATCTTGCAGATGCGCGCGAGCTCGCCGTCGCCTACATAGGAGACGCCCTGCGGGGCGAACACCTCAATCAGCGGCATCGCGATCTTGGCGTCAGCCTCGGGACCGGAGACCACGGCTGACAACTTTCCGGCCTTGATGACCTTGGCGTTGCCCGACACCGGCGCGGCCAGGAAGCTGACGCCGCGCTCGGTCAACCGCTTGCGGATGGCGGCGGATTCTTCGACCGAGATCGACGAGCAATCGACCACCATCTTCGGCTTGTTGGCGCTGCTGAGCAGGCCGTCTTTGCCGAACATGACTTCTTCGACGTCTTTGCCGGTGGAGACGATTGCGAACACCACGTCGCACCCGGCGAGATCGACCGGCTTATCGACGATCCTGCCGCCCTTGGCGGCCAGCGGCTCGGCCTTGGCGCGGGTGCGGTTCCAGATCGTCACATCATGGCCGGCCTTGAGCAGGCGCTCCGCCATGGGCGTGCCCATGCGGCCGACGCCGATCCAGCCGATCCTTTGCGCAGTCTTCGACATCACGAAACTCCCGTTAAAACCGTTCGCGCGGCTTTAGCCGTTCGTGCGTCCTTGTGGAAGGCCTTCGGGGCGCATTATCCTGTCCACAAGGACAACAACAAGACCGCCGCCACGGCCCGCCGATGAGGCCGCGCGGCGAATTATGGGAGGACGTCCGCCGCTCCATGCAAAATGCCGTCGCCATCACCGTATCCGGCGCGCCGGGACGGCCAAACGCCGGCCGCGAGCGCTGGCGGCTGATCGCGCGCAATGCGTTCCCGTTTCTAGTCGTCGGCGCGATCTGGGAAATCGTCGCCTGGGCCGGCGTATTCCCGCACCGGCTGTTTCCCCCGCTCGAGGACGTGGCGTTCTCCTTCGTGCAGCTTACGGTTTCCGGCATCCTTCCGCATCACGCCATCGAGACCGTGATCCGCCTGCTCTCGGGCTTCGCGCTCGCCGCGGTGTTCGGGGTAGGCATCGGCGTGCTGATGGGGCGCTCGCGGCGGGCCGAGGACATCTTGCTGCCGCTGGTCAGCATTTGCGCGCCGATCCCCGGCCTCGCCTATGCGCCGCTGTTTCTGCTCTGGTTCGGGCTCGGCAATTTTTCCGCCGTGCTGCTGGTCGGTTTCGTGTCGTCGTTCGCGATCATCTTCAACAGTTGGACCGGCGTCAAAGCCGTGAAGGAAATCTGGGTGCGCTCGGCGCAATCAATGGGCGCCGACGACCGGCGGCTGTTCAGCCACGTCATCCTGCCGGGCGCGCTGCCCTATATCCTCACCGGCCTGCGGCTCGGCCTGGCGCAGGCCTGGCGCATTCTGGTCGCCGTCGAAATGCTCGCCGCGGTGCCCTGGGGCCTCGGCTGGCTGATCTTCGGCGCGCGCGAATTCCTCAATACCGATGTCATGCTCGCCGGCATCTCGGTGATCGCCATCATCGGCCTGGCGCTGGAGAAATTCGTGTTCGAGAAGATCGAGCGCTACACCGTGGTACGCTGGGGAATGATCACCTCATGACCGAGAACGGACAACGCATCCAATCGATCGTGCGCGCTACCGCCAGCCTGGCGGCGGCGGCCGCCGTCTACGAGGCGGCGGCGCGCTCAGGCTATTTCGCGCCCGCGCTGCTGCCGACGCTGGAGACCGTGGCGCGCACTTTGTTCGCGATGATCGCCGACGGCAGCATGATCGAGCACGCCGCCTTCACCTTGTACCGGGTGATGTTCGGTTTCTCGCTCGCGGTCGTGGTCGGCATACCGCTCGGCATCTTGATGGCACGTTTTCAGCGTGTCGAGCACTTCGTGCTGCCGCTGGTGAGCGCGCTGATGCCGATACCGTCCTTCGCGCTGGTGCCGTTGTTCATGCTGTGGTTCGGCATCGGCAACACCACCACCGTCCTGATCGTGTTCTACGCCGCCACCTTCCCGATGCTGTTCAACACTTGGTCGGGCGTGCGCTCGGTCAATCCGATCTGGCTGCGGGCGGCGGGCGCCATGGGCGCCGACGAGCACAAGCTGTTCTGGAAGGTGATCATCCCGGGCGCCTCGCCCTTTATTATTACCGGTATGCGTCAGGCCTTCTTGCGCTGCTGGATCGCGGTGGTGGGCGCAGAGATGATCGCCGCTTCCGACTGGGGCCTGGGCTGGGTGATCTTCGACGCCAAGGAATTCCTCAACACCGACGTCATGCTCGCTTCCCTCGTGGTCATCGGCGCCATCGGCTTCCTGTTCGAGCGCATGGTGTTCGGCTCCATCGAGCGCGCGACGGTGCTGCGCTGGGGCATGATGCGTTCGGCCAAGAACTGAAGATCATTCAGAACTCATTTCATTCCGGTTTGGCGCCCGTCTCCTTGATGATGTCGATATATTTGGCGCTTTCCGCGTGCACGAAGTCGGTGAACTGGGCGATCGACATCGGCCTGATCTCGGCGCCAAGGACGGCGAATTTCTTCTTGATTTCTTCGTCGGCAAGAATCTTGTTGATCTCCGCGTTGAGCCGCGCGACTACGTCCTTCGGCGTCCCACGCGGAGCGAACACGCCGCCCCAGAGCGTGAAATCGAAATTCTTGATGCCGCTGGCCTCCGCCACGGTCGGCACATCGGGCGCCGACGGCGCGCGCGTGGCAGACGACACCGCGAGGATTTTTAACGAGCCTGCCTTGACCAGCGGCGTCACCGCCGGAAAGCCCGGAAAATACATGTCGACGTGACTGCCGACCAGATCGTTGAGCGCGGGCCCCGCGCCTTTGTATGGCACGTGCGTCATATTGGCTTTGGTGCGCAACTTGAGCAGTTCTCCGGCAAAATGGCCGGGCGTGCCGATGCCGGCGGAGGCGAAGGTGACCGGCTTGCCGGTTTTCAAGAAAGCGAGAAATTCCTTCATGGTCGAATAGGGCGCTTTGGCCGGCACCACCAGAGCCAGCGGCACCACCGCGCAAAGCGCGACCGGCTGGAGGTCCTTGTCGGGGTCGTAGCCGATGTCCTTGAGCCAATGCTGGTTGATGGAAATTTCCCCGGTTTGCCCCAGCAGCAGCGTTTCGCCGTCGGGCACCGCGGTGGCGACCGCGCGCGCGCCGATGGCGCCGCTGGCGCCGGAGCGATTTTCCACCACGATGCCCTGCCCGAGCGCGGCGCCGAGTTTGTCTGACAGAAGGCGAGCGACCACGTCGCCGGTGCCGCCGGGCGGATAGGCGACAATCATATGCACCGGACGCGTCGGATAGGTTTGCGCAACGGCCGGGGCGGCAAAAAGCAGCACGGCAATCGAAAACATGATTGCGCGCAACTGCGCGCGACAAGGCGCTGTCATCGTGTCCTCCCCATCAGGCCGGTCCAACACGGCCGCCCGGCTTTTTTTATCACGCAAGTATAGTATCGTCCGCGACCGCAATGGGATAGGCCATGGCCCATATTGAAATTCGCGACGTGACTCTGGTGTACGACACGCCCGGCGGCAAGGTGCCTGGGGTCAAAGACGTCAACTTCGACATCGACGCTTCCGAGTTTCTCTGCATCGTCGGACCGTCCGGCTGCGGCAAGTCGACGCTGCTCAACATGATCGCCGGATTCCTGGCGCCGGCCTCGGGCGAAATCCGCATCGGCGGCAAAGCGGTGACCGGCCACGGCATGGACCGCGGCGTGGTATTCCAGGATTTCGCCCAGCTGTTCCCCTGGCGCACCGCGCTTGGCAATGTCGCGTTCGGGCTGGAAATGAAGGGTGTTCCCAAGCAAGAGCGCGAGACCATCGCGCGCGAACAATTGCGCCTGGTGAAACTGGAAAAATTCACCGGCTCATTCCCGCATCATCTGTCCGGCGGCATGCAGCAGCGGGTCGCCATCGCCCGCGCGCTGGCGTACAATCCGGCGGTGCTGCTGATGGACGAGCCATTCGCGGCGCTCGACGCGCTGACGCGCGACGACATGCAACGGCTGTTGGCGGAGGTGTGGCGGGAAACGCGCAAGACCATCATTTATGTCACGCACAACGTGGCGGAGGCGGTCTATCTGGCGGACCGCGTGGTGGTGATGACGCCGCATCCCGGAACGGTAAAAGCCGTGGTCAAGATTCCACTATCGCGCCCCCGCGATCCGCTCAGCGTGGAGTTTCTAGAATGCCAGAAACAGTTGTTGCAACATCTCGGCCATGACGCGAACGCCGGCGAGACGGAGAAACAGGCGGCCAATGGAAAGCTAAGTGCATGATCCCGGAAAGTGGCAAACGGTCTTCGGAAAAGATCATACGCAAGCAATAGAGGGAGGATGAGTATGACACTTCTGCAAAAAGGCATCACCCGCCGCCACGCGCTGGCGGGAGCGAGCGCCGGCGTACTGGCGGCGGGATTGGGCGTGCGCGGCGCCGGCGCGGCGCTGGAGACGGTGCGGCAAGGCTATCAGACCAACATGTGGGGCATGCCGACTTACTACCTGCTGCGCTCGGGTTATCTGGAGAAGCACGGCATCAAGTTCGAGGAATTCGCGGTGCCGTCGGGCAACCTGACAATGCAGCAGATGGTGGCGCGCCAGGTCGACATGGGCACCTATGCCGGCCCCTCGCTGGTCATCGGCGCCGACAAAGGCGGCCTGGTCGCTATCGCCATGATCGAATATGTCGGCAAAACCGCGCGCGTGATGGCGCGCAAGGATCTCGGGCTCAAAACCGTCGCCGATCTGCGCGGCAAGAAAGTCGCCAACCAGACCGGCTCGTCCACCGGCAATATCTTCGTCGACCAGATCGCGACCGGCGCCGGATTGAAGAAGGGCGACTACCAGGAAATCCGCATGAACGTGAACGACATGGTGGCCGCCATGGCGGCCAAGACCGTGGATGCCATGGTCAATGTCGAGCCGTACAACGCCATTGCGGAAGCCGACGGCATGGCCAATACGCTGGTGGATTTCTACAGCTTCGACAAGCTGCCGGTGTTCATGGCGGCGACGCCCGAGTTCGTGGAGAAGAATCCGCAGACCGTTGTCGCCTATCTCAAGGCATGGCTCGACGTGGCGAAGGACTTCAAGAACAATCCGAAAAAGGTCGCCGATACTATCTATTCGTTTTACACTTCGAAGGGCTACAAGATGTCGCACGACACCTTCTCCAAGGCGATCGCGCGCGTCGAGGTCAATCCCGGCTGGCCGGCCGACATCAAGCCGTATATGCAGAAGCAGGCCGAAATCCTGCTCGAGGCCAAGAAGATCAAAGCCATCCCCGACTGGAGCAAGACCTTGCGCGAGGAATTCCTCAAGCAGGCCAGCGCCTAGCCGATCGCCCACCATCCTCGAGGCCGGCGCGTCCGCGCCGGCCTTTCCACGACAAAGACAAGCACCGGAGACGTTAATGCCCGCCGCCAGCAATCCGCTCACCCAGACCGGGGAGCCCATCACCTGGAATTTCAAGCTGCTCGCCCAGAACGATCTCGGCGGCTTCGGCGGCATGGGCGAAGGCATGTCCATCGCGATCGCCAAGGACGGCCGCCGCATCATCTGGCTGGCGCATGAGAGCGCGCCGAAGAATTTCACCGGCGTCGACGTCTCCGACCCGCGCAATCCCAAAGTGGTCGTGCAGACCGACCTGCCGCAGTCCTTCATGCGGTCGAACTCGCTCGAATGCTCCGCGAACAACATCATGGCGGTGGCGTATCAGACGCAGAAGACCGGCCAGCAGCCAGCCGGGGTCGAGCTGTTCGACGTATCGGTGCCGGAGAAGCCGCGCTCGATCTCGTTCTTCGATTGCTCCGGGGCGACCTCGCGCGGCGTACATCAACTGTGGTTCTGCGACGGCGAATACGTGCACACGGCCTCGGGCGCGCCCGACTTCAAGCCGAGCAACCCGCTGGACGACCAATTCTACCGCTGCGTCGACGTGCGCGATCCGACCAAGCCGAAGGAAATCGGCCGCTGGTGGATGCCCGGCACTTCGGCAACCGACAATATCGCGCCGCCGCCGCGGCATCCGCTCGACAAGGGGTACCGAGCGCACAATACAAACGTTTATCAGTCGCGGCCCGACCGGCTTTATCTCTGCTACATCGACGGCGGCATGTTCGTGATGGACATCAAGGACAAGGCCAACCCGAAGGTGATCTCGCATTGGACCAACTCGCCGCCCTATACCGGCTTCATGCACACCGCCGTGCCGCTGTTCGACCGCAACCTGATGCTGGTGACCGACGAGTTGACGGAGAACGCGGGCAAAGATTGGCCGAAGCTGATCTGGGTGCTCGACATGCGCGACGAGACCCATCCGGTGTCGATCGCCACCTGCCCGTTGCCGCCGGTCGATGCCTACAAGGACCGCGGCGGCCGCTTCGGTGCGCACAACATCCACGAGAACGTGGAACTGCCAACGGCGTGGAAGTCCGACCAGATCGTGCTTGGCACGTTCTTCAACGGCGGCCTGCGCGCCTATGACATTTCCAATCCTTACCAGCCGAAGGAAGTCGCCGCTTTCGTGCCGCCACCGCCGAAAGGCACGCCGGCGGGCGCGGTGCAGCTCAACGACGTATTCGCCGACGAGCGCGGCATCGTCTACACCGTCGATCGACACACCGGCGGGCTGTATACGCTGGAGATGGATTTTTAGGGCGCGACGTGAACGCCCTTAAGGCCCGCGCTTTCAATGGCCTTTTGCACGATGCCAGTACGTTTCGCTTCGCTCACGATCTCGGCGAGTTTGGCTTGCGCCTCGGGCGACTTGCCTCTCGGTAGCGCGGCGGAAACCCGAACGATATTGAAAGTCCCCGACACGACACGCGCGCCGGACAGAGCGGCAGCGGCGGGATAGCCAACGCTAGAGTCGGCGCCGAACACATCCGCTTTGCCGCTGAGCAGAAGATCGGCCGCGTCGGCAGCGATATGAGGACTCAGCGGAATACGCACGATTTTCGCAGACTTGAGATTATGGCTCAGGAGACGATCCGACGGACTGCCTTCGATCACGCCAACGTTCACGCCGGCCCGGTCGACCTGAGAGGCGTTGGCAAAGTCGTGTCCCGGCGCGGCGACGTAGATCAGGTCAATCAGCCACAAGTCTGCGGTCTGGTCTGCCTTGTCGGCGGTCGCCAGAACGCGAGGGCCGACCGCCAAGTCCCACCCGCCTTTGCCGAAGCTTTTCGCGTAAGCCTCCGGGTTGGGATACATAACCCGCTCGAAGGAGACGCCGAGTTTTTCGGCGACGAACTTGGCGACCGGCTCGGCCACGCCACCCAAGACGGTTATACCGATCATGCCGGAGCGCAGTTTGCCGTTTGGTGCGATTTCCGGACTTGGCGCTGATTGTCCGAATGCTGTTCCTGTGATCTGAAGCATCATCAATAGGATGATTGAGTAGGCGAACCGTCGCATCGTCTGCCCCCTCAAATTACGCGCTGCGGCCGATGTATGTTACGACGGTCCTCGTTCGGGTAAACGAGGTTGATGAACCGGCTATGACGCCATGAACTCCCTCTTCCCCTCCCCGGCTGCCGGGATGTTCGGGCGCCGGCTCAAGCGCGTTCGCGGCCACCGCATCCCGGTGACCGTGGTCACCGGCTTTCTGGGCGCCGGCAAAACCACGCTGCTGCGCCGCTTCCTCGCCACGCCGGAGGGCCAAGGCACCGCCGTGGTGGTCAACGAATTCGGCGCAACCGGCATCGACGACGTGCTGGTGCGCTCCAGCGCCGACGAGACCGTGCTGCTCGGCAATGGCTGCATGTGCTGCATTACGCGCAGCGACCTGCAACTGGCGCTGCGGCGCATGGTGATCGAGCGCGAGCGCGGCGAATTGCCCGACTTCAAGCGCGTCGTGATCGAAACCAGCGGGTTGGCCGATCCGTCGCCAATCCTTCAGACTTTCGCCACCGACCGCGCATTGGGCGAAACGTTCCATATCGAGGCGGTGGTGACCGTGGTCGACGCGGAAGCCGGCGGCGACACGCTCACTTGGTCGTCGGAAGCGCGCAGGCAGGCGATCCTGGCTGACCGGCTGGTGGTGACCAAGACCGACATCGCCGGCGAAGGCGCCGCCGAAGCGCTCGTCGCGCAATTGCGCGCGCTCAATCGAGACGCCGAAATTCTCGAAGCGGTCAACGGCGAGCTCGACCCCAGCCGGCTGACAGAGCCGGCCGAGGCTCAGCGCAACGCCTTCGTGGCCGAGGCCGTACACTCGGACGGCATCGGCAGTTTTGTGCTCACGCAAGACCAGCCGATGCCGTGGCCGGCCTTCGCCAAGGCCATGGACACTCTTATGCAGCTCCGTGGCAACGATTTGCTGCGGGTGAAGGGCTTTCTTGCGGTGGAAGACTGCCAAGGGCCGGTGGCGGTGCAGTTCGTGCAGCACCTCGCGCATCCGCCGGTCGAACTGACAACCTGGCCCGACGGCGACCGGCAAAGCCGCCTGGTGTTCATCACGAAGAATATTTCGGAAGCGCAGGTGCGCGATCTGTTTAAGGCGGTAAGGGCGCTGGCTCCGTCAGCCTGAGGAGCGAGCGAAGCGAGCCAACACAAGTCCGCTATAGCCGACTTGTGCACTCTTGATTCCGATGTCGGGTAAACCCGACATCGGTGGGCGACGGCCCCGGCTGCCATCCTTCGAGGGCGGCTACGCAGCCACCTCAGGATGACGAGACAGGCTATTCCCGGTCTCTTCCCGCGATTTCCGCCTGCCAGGGCGCGACCAGGCGCTCCACGAAGCCGATCAGCCAATTCAAGCCGACCGCCATTACCATCAGGATGATGATCGGCACGAACATCGTGGCGGTGTCGAAATTATTGGCGGAGTTGATGATCACCGCGCCGAGGCCGGAAATGGTGGTGAAGAATTCCGCGATCACCATGCCCACCACCGCGCGGCCGACCGCCAGCCGGATGCCGGCCATGATGTAGGGCAACGTCGCCGGCAGCACGATGCGGCGAAGAATGACCATGTTTGGCGCAACGAAGGATTTTCCGACCTCGATCAGCGTCTTCGGCACCGCGGTGACGCCGAGCCAAGTGTTGATGCAAATCGGGAACAGCGACATCAGGAACACCACCGCCACCTTGACGGCGAAGCCCAGGCCCAGCCATAGGATCAAGAGCGGCACCAGAGCCACCAGCGGCATGGCGTAGCCGGCGGTGACGTAGATGCCGAGCGCCGCCTCCGCCGCGCGGAAGCCGCCAATGAAAAGACCGAGCGGCACGCCGATCAGGATCGCAAGCGCATAACCCAGCAGGAACGGGCGCAAGCTGTCGTAGAGCGCCGACCACAATTCCCCAGTGCGCAAAAGCTCCCAGAACGCCACCGCGATCGCGCTCGGATAAGAGCCGAACACCGGATTGATGTCGCGCCCGAAGATTTCCCACAGGATCAGCAGGCATACCGTCGACGCGAGCGTGATCGCCCAGCGCGGCAGCGGGCGCCGTTCGACGGCTTCCACCTCAGGTTTTTCAGCGGCACGTTTGTCGGCAATGTCAGCCATTAGTGCACCGTGGGCGCGTCATGCAGCATGCGCCAGATCTTGTAGCGGGTGTCGTTGAAGGCCGGCAGGCCGCGCACGATGCTCAAGTCGGCGCGCGGCCGCTCGAGTGGAACGTCGACGATTTCCTGCACGCGGCCGCGGCTCATGACCACGATGCGGTCGGCAATCAGCACCGCTTCGTCTAGATCGTGGGTGACGAACAAAATGGTTTTTTTGGTGCGGGCGTGGATTTCCAACAGTTCGGCTTGCATGGCTTCGCGCGTCTGCGCGTCGAGCGCGCCGAACGGTTCGTCCATCAGCAGCACCTTGGGGTCGATGGCGAGCGCGCGGGCGATGCCGACGCGCTGCTTCATGCCGCCGGAAAGCTGGTGCGGGCGGCGGTTCTGCGAATTGGTCAGGCCCACAAGGTCGAGATATTTGCGCGCGGTGTCGCGCAGCGGCTGCCCACGCAGACCCTTCATCTCCAGCCCGAACATCACGTTCTGCAAGGCCGAGAGCCACGGCAGCAGTTCGGCGTGCTGGAACACCATGCCGCGGTCATGGCCGCAGCCGTGAATTTCGCGGCCGTCCACCGTAACACGGCCGCCATTGGCCGGATCGAGCCCCATGGCGACGCGCAGGGCCGTGGTCTTGCCGCAGCCGGACGGACCGATCAGCGCCACGATCTCGCCGTCGCGCACGGTGAAGCTGACGCGCTGGAGCGCCTGCACGTGGTGCAGTTCGCCGTCCACGCGCATACTGAAGCGCTTGGACACGTCGACGAAACTGACCTCACCCATGCAGGTCTCCGCTTCACTTTAATCCGTCATCCTGAGGTGCGAGCCAACGGGTCCGCGCGAAGCGCACCCGATGATAAACTCCGCGAGCCTCGAAGGATGACGGGCATCAAATAACGGGCTGTCGCCCTTCGAGGGCCGCCACCGAAGTCGGCCATAGCCGGCTTGGGCGAATAACATTGCCGATCTCGGGTAAACCCGAGATCGGTGGCGGCCACCCCAGGGTGGCGGAGAAAATTCAGGTTTAGCCGTTCAATGGCTGGCTCCTACTAGCTTGAGCGCCTTTTCGCGATATTCCGGCGCGCTGATCTTGGCGAGGGGAATTACCCCGGGCAGCTTGCCCGCCTTGACCAATTGGTTCTGCATCCAGTTGAGCTTGTCCGCCGGGATCGGCAGTTCGGGATCGACGGCGTGGTGCGCGACCGCGTCGTCAAAGACGAAGGCCGCGCGCGGATCGTCGGGCTTTGCATGGATGATCTCCTGCGTGAGCGCGACCGTCTCGGCCTTGTGCGCCAACGCATAGCGCAGTGCCTGCATTTCCGCCGCCAGGAAGCGCACGGCATCGTCGCCGCGGCCGGCCAGGACCTTGCCGGTGCTGATGATGCACACACGCAGGAAATTCGGCACCGCGTCGCGGCCGGCGATCAGCAGGTGGATATCCTTCGGCATGGTCGGCTGGTATTCGTTCGACACCACGGCGCCTTCGACCACGCCGCCGGCCAGCGCCTGATAGCGCTCGCGGTCGCCGCCGACGGCGGCGAGCTTCACCTGGTCGGCGGTGATCCCGTATTTGGCGAGCGCAAAACGCGCCAGCATATCGGGCATGGAATTGGGCGCCGACACCGCGATCGATTTGCCTTTCAGGTCTTCGACCTTGTGGATGTCGTTGCGCACATAGATGCCGTGTGGCAGCACGACCCAATGGCAGCCGAGGATCTTGACATCGGCGCCGTGTGCGGCCGCCGCGAATACGCCCTGCGGACCACCTTCGAAGCTGTCGACTTCGCCGGCGATCAGCGCCTTGAGGCCGATCTGATCGTCCTTCACCTGCAAAAGCTCGACATTTAAACCCCGCTTCTGCGCAAAGCCGCGCTTTTCCGCCATCATGAAGATGCCGGCATCGGCCTTGGCATTGAGCAAAGCGTGCTTCCAAACCTTTTGCTGCGCGGGGGCAGGGCGCGCCAGCAGGCCCGCCGTTGCCACGGCGAAAATAGCGAGAAGTGCAGCAAGCCGGGTTCGGGCGACGATCATGGCGCGGGTCCTCCCTGTTTTGCGAGCCTTTTACGAGGCCCTTTTCGCGTCTGTTCCCCCGCGACTTTAACATTATTTTGATGCGGGCATACGTTCCCAAAGCCAGTGTGCGGGACTAGGCTTGGCACCGCAAGCGTCGGCCAACGACGCGCCGCAATGTTCCGCGACGAGGACGGTCGGCCGTAAGCCACTGTCCCACGCCCGGGGAGCTGGCCATGAATCAGCGCATAACGCTCAACGTCAACGACACAACCCATACGGTCGACGCCGACCCTGACATGCCGCTGCTTTACGCTTTGCGCAACGATGTCGGTCTCAATAATCCGCATTTCGGCTGCGGGTTGGCACAATGCGGCGCCTGCACCGTGCAACTCGATGGCCAGGCGATCCGCTCCTGCATCACGCCGCTCTCCTCGGCGGGCAACGGCAAGATCGTGACTCTGGCCGGCCTTGGCACGCCCGAGAAGCCGCACCCGATCCAGACCGCTTATGTCGAGGAGCAAGTGCCGCAGTGCGGCTACTGCATCAATGGCTGGATCATGACCGCCGCCGCTTTCCTGGCGACCAAGAAAAGGCCGAGCGAAGCCGAGATCAAGGACGCGCTCTCCGGTCTCAAGTGTCGCTGCGGCACGCACATCAGCATTCTCAAGGCGGTCAAGCGTGCCGCCGAGATAATGGGTTGAGGGAGAGCGCCATGACAAAATTTGAAAAGACCTCGTCGTTCTCCCGGCGTTCGGTGTTGCTCGGCGGCGGCGCGCTGGTAGTATCGGTCGGCGCAGCCGTCTCGCTCGACACTGTGATGTCCATTAACGCGGCCTACGCGCAAGGTGCGAATATTGGCGTAAAGCCGCCGCTGATGCCGGACCAATTGTCGTCCTACATCGCGGTCAATGCCGACGGCACGATAGCGGCCTATTTCGGCAAGATGGACATGGGGCACGGGCTGCATGTCGCCATCGGCCAGATCGTGGCGGAAGAGCTCGATGTTCCGTTCAAGAGCGTCAAGGTCATCATGGGCGACACCGCGACCTCGGTGAACCAAGGCGGCGCGTCGGGATCGACCGGCGTCCAGCTCGGCGGCAAGCAGATGCGCATGGCATCGGCGGAAGCGCGCCGTGTGCTGGTCGAGATGGCGGCCGGCCTGTTGTCGGTGCCGGCCGACAAGCTCGCTGTCAGCGGCGGTGTGGTGAGCGTTAGCGACGACAAGTCGAAACGCATTTCCTATGCGCAGATGCTCGGCGGCAAATATTTCAACGTCCAGCTCGACTGGAACAAGCAATACGGCAATGCGCTCTACGCCCCAGGCAAGGCGCAGCCGAAAAAGCCGAGCGAGCACAAAATCGTCGGCCAGCCGATCAAGCGCGAGGACGTGGCGCCCAAGGTGTTCGCGATCGAGGACTTCGTCACCGACATCAAAGTGCCCGGCATGGTGCACGGCCGCATGATCCGTCCGGCGGTTGCCGGCAGCGTGCCGGTGAAGGTGGACGAGAGTTCGATCCAGAATATTCCCGGCGCCAAAGTGGTCTGGGACAAGGGCTTCCTCGGCGTCGTCGCCGACCGGGAATGGGATGCCATCCAGGCGGCGGAAAAACTGAAGGTGGAATGGTCGACGGTAGAGCCGCCGTTCCCGGATCAAGCGTCACTGTATGACCACATCCGCAAGGCGCCGATACGCAAGGCGCGTGTGGAAAAACAAAATGGCAATGTCGACGACGCCTTCAAAACCGCCGCGAAAATCATTGAGGCGGATTACGAATGGCCGTTCCAGTCGCATGCCAGCATGGGACCGGCCTGCGCGCTGGTCGAGATCAAGGACGGCCAGGATGGCGTTCAAGTCACGTGCTGGAGCGGGACGCAGAAATCGCATTTCGTGCAGCAAGGGCTAGCGCTCACGCTCGGCGTGCCGGTCGACAAGGTGCGGGTGATCTGGATGGCGGGGCCCGGCTCCTATGGCCGCAACGACGCCGACGACGCCGCCATGGACGCGGCGGTGCTGGCGAAAGCCGTCGGCAAACCGGTGCGGCTGCAATACATGCGCGACCAGGGCACCGGCTGGGACCCCAAGGGCCCGGCCTCCACGCACAAGGCGCGCGCGGCACTCGACGCTCAAGGCAAAGTCAACGCTTACGAGTTCTCGAGCAAAGGCTTCTCGCGCGTCGATGTGAATACCAATGGCAGCAAGCCCTATGACACGCTAAGCGGGCAGACCATGGGTGTGGCGCTGAAATCCGGCGATGGGTTCGGCGTGCCGGCGGAATCCTACGCCTTCGACAACAAAAAACTGTCGTGGGAGACGATTCCGCCGCTGCTCGAGCGTTCGTCGCCGTTGCGCACGTCGCATCTGCGCGATCCGGTCGGGCCGCAGATCCACTTCGCCAGCGAGTCGTTCATCGACGAAGTGGCGGCGGCGGTGAACGCCGACGCGATCGAGTTCCGACTGCGTCACATCAAGGAGCCGCGCGACGTCGCCGTCATCAAGGCCGCGGCTGAGAAAGCGAACTGGGACACACGGCCCTCGCCGCGCAAGGATCAGATCGGCAACAAAGTGTCTGGCCGCGGCATCGCTTATGCGCAGCGCAACGGCACGCGCGTGGCGGTAATCGCCGAGGTCGATGTCGACCGCTCGACCGGAAAAATCTTCGCCCGCAAGTTCACGGTGGCGCACGACTGCGGGCAGATCATCAATCCCGATGGGCTGGTGAAATGCATCGAAGGCAATATCGTGCAAGGCGTTTCCCGCACGCTGTGGGAGGAAGTCACCTTCGACAAGAAGGCGGTAACCAGCGTGGATTGGATCAGTTATCCGATCCTCGACATCACCGAGACGCCGGGCGAGGTGAACGTGGTGCTGATCAATCACCCCGAGATCCCGCCGTCCGGCGCCGGCGAGCCGTCGATCCGCCCAGTGGCGGCGGCGATCGCCAACGCCATCTACGACGCCACCGGCGTGCGCATCAGGCGGGTGCCGTTCTCGCCGGAGCGGGTGAAGGCAGCGTTGTCGTAAGATTTAGCATCGCCGCTCGCTCGGGCACCCTCTCCCTCAAGAGGAGAGGGGAAGAGAGATCGTGGCGGCGCTCAGACTTCCACCAACCGCCCGATGCTCTCCCGCGCCGCGCGAATCACATCCGGAACCGCCGCATCATTGTTCGGCGCCATGATGTGCACGCCGGCGACCTGCGGGATACCGGACAATTCGCGTACCAGTTCGAGGCAGATGCGGCGGCCTTCCGCCGCGGGGTCGCTCGCGGCATCCATGCGCGCGACCAGCGCGTCCGGAATGATGGCGCCGAACAGTTTTTCCTTGATCCAGCGCGCCGACTTGGCCGAACGCAGCGGCACGATACCGACGATGAGCGACATCTTATCGGTGAGACCATGTTCCGCCAACCGCGTGACGTAGCGGCGCGCTACGCCGGTATCCATGCAGAACTGCGTCTGCACGAATTGCGCGCCGGCGGCGACCTTGGCTGCAAGCCCGGTCGGCGCCCAGCCGGGTTTCGGATCGATCGGATTATCGGCGCCGCCGAGGAAGAAACCGGCGTTGCCGGAAACCTTGCGGCCCGACGGCAATTCGCCAGTGTCACGCAGGCGGCGCGCGGTCTCCAGCAGTCGACGCGGATCGAGATCGAACACCGGCTTGGCGTCGGGCTGATCGCCCGCGCTCGGATCGTCGCCGCGCAACATCAGCAGATTACGCACGCCGGAAGCGGCAGCACTGAGCAGGTCGCTCTGAAGCGCGATGCGGTTGCGGTCGCGGCAGGTGAGTTGGAGGATCGGTTCGATGCCTTGCTCGACCAGCATCGCCGCCGCCGTCACCGCGCCGAGATGCGGGCGCGCGCCGGCGCCGTCGGTGATGTTCACCGCGTCGGCAAGGCCCTTGAGCGGCAGCGCCTTGGCGAGAAACTCGTTACGGTCAGCCGTGACCGGCGGCGTGACTTCCGCGGTGATTACGAAACGCTTGGCGCGCAGCTTGTCTTGCAGGGCCGTGGCCATGGGTCCACGTCGCAAAATCCAGTGGACCTGGCAAGCATAAGAATGAGACAGTTGGCACTATGTTTCAAGCGGTGAAATCCCTTGACGATGCGCTTGCCGCCCTGACCGACGGCTGCATGGTGGTCGTGCCGCGTGAAGTGTCGGGCGTGCCGATGGAGGCGACGCGCGCGCTGATCCGCCGCGGCGTGAAGCGGCTGCATCTGGTGGCGCTGCCGACGTCGAGCCTGCAAGCGGATTTGCTGATCGGCGCCGGCTGTATCGCGACGCTGGAAACCAGTGCGGTGAGCCTGGGCGAGTTCGGACCGGCACCGCGTTTCAGCACGGCGGTGACCTCGGGCGCGATTAAGATGATGGACGCCACCTGCCCGGCGCTGCACGCCGCGCTGCAAGCGGCGGAAAAAGGCGTGCCGTTCATGCCGCTGCGCGGGCTGATCGGCTCCGATGTTTTGAAATACCGCGACGATTGGAAGGTGATCGACAGCCCGTTCGGCAACTCCGATCCGATCGTGCTGCTGCCCGCGATCAAGCCGGACGTGGCGCTGCTGCATGCGCCGATGGCCGACCGTTTCGGCAATGTCTGGATCGGCCGGCAACGTGAGCTCGCCACCATGGCGCACGCAGCGGGGAAGACCATCGTGACGGTGGAAAAAATTCACGACGGCAATCTGCTCGACGATCCGGTGCTCGCCGCCGGTACGCTGCCCGGCTTCTATGTCGACAGCATCGCGGTGGCGGAGCGCGGCGCCTGGCCGCTCGGATTGCCGGATCACTATGCCGCCGACGCCGATCATCTCGCGGAATATGCCCGCATGGCGGCGACCGAGCAGGGCTTTGCGGCCTATTGCGAAAAGTATGTCTATGACAAACGGGCGGCGTAATTTTTCTTATCCCTCCCCCGTAAGCGGGGGAGGTCGACGCGCCATAAGCGCGTTTACGCGCGTCGGGAGAGGGCATTTGCTCGGATCGTTCCCCCTCCCCCAACCCTCCCCCGCTTGCGGGGGAGGGAGTCCGAGAGGCTTGCACGTGACGGCACAAAACTTCCTTCCCGAAGAGCTGCTCGCCGACGTGATCGCGCGGCTGATCGGCGACGTGCGGCATGTCGCCGTCGGCAATGCCTCGCCGATCCCGGCCACCGCCGCGCTGCTGGCGCGCGAGCGCGGAAAAGGCCGCCCCTACGTGTCGCTGCTGCAAAGCCGAAAACACAATTTCTTCACCGACGGCGCGCGCGAATTGTTTGACTGTGCCGGCCAGGGCCGCATCGACGTATTCTTTCTGTCCGGTGGCCAGATCGACGGCGCCGGCAACGTCAATCTGGTGAGCACGGGCGACTACGATCACCCGAAGGTGCGCTTCCCCGGCTCGTTCGGCTCCGCCTATCTCTATTACGTGGTGCCGAAGGTAATCCTGTTCCGCATCGAGCATTCGCGCCGCACGCTGGTGCCGCGCGTCGATTTCATCAGCGCGCCGGGCGCCAGCGCGAAAAACGTCTATCGTCCGGGCGGCCCGATCGCGCTGGTCACCAGCCGCTGCCTGTTCTCGTTCGCGAATGGCCGCTTCACGCTGACAAGCGTGCATCCCGGCCACACGGCCGAGGAAGTCATCGACAACACCGGCTTCGATTTTGACAGACCGGCGGAGGTGCCGGAAACGCCAGCGCCCTCGCCCGCCACGCTCAAGCTCATGCGCGAGATGGTGGCGCTGCAGCTTGCCGAGGTCTATCCGCAGTTCGCCGCGCAAGTGTTCGGCGTCGGGCAAACCGCTTTCGCGGGCTGAAAAGCACGCTCTTCCAGTCACTTCATGCCTAAGCTAGTGTGCCGCGCGAACAACAAAAAACATCGAAGGGAAACGTCCGGTGAAACGAGTTGAAGTCGCGGTGATCGGTATCGGATGGGTGGGCGGCACGCGCGCGGAAACGTTGGCGCGCACCGCGCTGGTCGACAAATTGCATTTGTGCGAGATCCGGCCCGATCGGCTGGCCGAGGTCAAGGCGCTCTACAAGCCGGCGACGGCGACGCCCGATTACAACGACATCATCAACAATCCGAACATTTCGGTGGTCTACATCTCGACCACGCCGGAGACGAACCACTATCCGATCTGCCGCGACTGCCTGAAGTCCGGCAAGAACGTGATGCTGGAAAAGCCGATCGCGCTCGAACTGTGGGAAGCCGACGAACTCATTCAACTGGCCAAGCGCAACAATCTGAAATTCACCATCGGCTATTCGCAGCGATTCAACACCAAGATCGCTTACGCCAAGAAAAAGATTACCGACGGCACGCTCGGAAATGTCGTCTCGGTCCTGGTCAGCCGCAATCTGTCGCGCAGCCTGGGCAAGAAGATCGCCGGCCGCGTGCGGCTATCGCCGGTGGTGATGGAGTCGACCCACGATCTCGATTTCGTGTTCTGGCTGCTGGAGCCGGCCAAGCCCGTGCGCGTCTATTCACAGGGCGCCTTTGGCTACATGAAGCCGGTGAACGGTTCGCACGACGTGATGTTCACCACCGTCACCATGGACAATGGCGTGGTGGTGATGATCGGTGGCGGCTGGAACTTCCCGGTGAGCTATCCGAACTACTGCTCGACCTGGATCGAGATCACCGGCACCGAAGGCGCGCTAGTGCTCGACGACACCCAGCGCGACAACTGGCTCAACACCATGAGCAACGGCCAGGTTTTCCCGATGTCGACCATGCCGGGTGAGCAGGTCGGCGAGGTTTTCGCCGGCGGCATGGGACCGGAAACCATCCACTTCCTGGAAGCCTGCATCCGCGACACACCCGTCATGGTCACACCGGAGAGTGCCCGCCGGGTGATGGAAACCTATAGCGCTGCGGATTTGTCCGCCGACCGCAACGAGCCGGTCGATCTGCCGCTTTCGAACCAAACCATTTCGGCGATCGCTGAATTCAAGGAAAAAAACCGGTCAGGAGCCAATCCAGGATGAAGAACACGATCGCCGCGTGTCCCGGGCGCAGCGCAGGCCCCCGCCCTACCCTCCCCCGCAAGCGGGGGAGGCAAAGGGAGGGGGCACGCTGCACCGCATCCAGGATACGTGTGGAGAGGTTCTCATGAAAAAATCAGCAAAGGGCGTCGGCCTCGCGATCATCGGCGGCGGGCGGGTCGGGCTGTTCCGCGGCGAGGTGGCGGCACGCCATCCGGCGGTCGAGTGGATCGGGCTGGCCGAGAAGAATCCGAACCGCGCCGGCGAAGTGGGGCCGAAGATCAATGCCGATTTCGTGACGCAAAGCCACGTCGAACTGCTCAAGCGCCCGGAAGTGACCGCCGCGGTCATCTGCACCGATGAGCATTTGCACGTCGATCCGATCATGGCCGCGGTCGAACGCGGCATTCCGTTGCTGATCGAGAAGCCGCTCGCCACCAATCTCGCCGAATCCGCGCGCGTGCTGAAAGCGATCAAGGACGCCAAGATCGACGCCGTGGTCGGCTATACCCAGCGCTTTCGCCGCCGCTGGCTGGCGGCCAAGGAGAAATGCCGCACCGGCGCGCTCGGCGATGTCACCATGGTCACCTCGCGCGCCTTCATGAACCGGCTGGTCGCCATCGACAATTACAAACGCACCGACGATCCGACAACCATCTCGCCGATGGTGATCTCGGGCACCCACGCGCTTGATATCTGCATGTGGTGTCTGGAGCCGAAGCAGCCGGTAGAATGCTATGCGCGCTCGATCGACAAGGTGCTGGGTCCGCTTTACAAGGGCATCGACGCCACCGCCGGCATGATCATGTTCGGCGACGACACCGTCTATCACCTCAATATCTCCTGGGCGCTGCCGGTGACCTGGCCGGGCGCGGTTTATTCGCTCGAAGTCGGCATCGTCGGCACCACCGGCGTGCTCACCATCGACGATACCCACCGCGACATCGTGCTGGCGGTGTCGAAAGCGCAGTCGGAAGGCTACAACCCCGACGCCACGCGACTGGTCGACTTCATGGGCAGCTATCCGCCCGGCGACATGGCGCTCGGCGAATTGCGCGGGCCGATGGCGGAAGAAACCAACTCGTGGCTCAACCGTGTCGCGCTCGGCCTGCCGACGGCGGCGGCAACGGTGGAAGAAGCGCACCGCAACCTAATGCTGACCAAGGCGCTCGATCTGTCGGCCAAGCGCAAGCAGCCGGTGAAACTGCCGCTCGATCCCGATGAGATAAAGGCGGCGGCCTGATACCATTCTTCTGAAGGAGAGCATGATGACGCGGTCGCAGCTGCGCAGCGTGGTGCTCGGCCTGCTGGTGCTCGCCGGTGCTTGCGGACCATGCGCCGCCGAGGACGGCGCCCATTATCCGGCGAAGCCGATCCACATCATCGTGCCCTTCGCGCCGGGCGGCGCGTCCGATTTCGCAATCAGGCTCATTCAGCCGGGCCTCTCGGACGCGCTCGGCCAATCGCTGGTGATCGACAACCGCACCGGCGCCGCCGGCAATGTCGGCATGGAAGTCGCCGCGCGTGCGGCGCCCGACGGCTACACGTTGTTCTTGGGCAATGTCGGCACCATCTCGATCAATCCACATTTCTTTCCCGACCTCGCGGTGAAGCCGGAGCGCGACTTTATCCCTATATCGATCGCCGCTGAAACGCCCGGCATCCTGGTCGCCAGCACCAAATTCGCGGCCAATTCGCTCACGGAAATGGTGGCCTATGCCAAGGCGCACCCCGGCAAGATCAATTATGCCGCCGCCGGCGTCAGCACGCTCAATACGCTCGCCATGGAGCAGTTCCGCCACACCGCCGGCCTCGAGATGACGCAGGTGCCCTACAAGGGCGGCGCCGGCCCGGCGGTCATCGATCTACTGGCCGGCAATGTCGATGTGATGTTCGTCACGCTGTCTTCGGCGGCTCAGTTCGTGAAGACCGGAAAGCTGAAGGCCTTTGCTGTGACCACGCGCGAGCGCGTGGAATCGCTGCCCAAGGTGCCGACCGTGCTCGAACTAGGCTACCCCGAGGCCGTCAGCTCCTCCTGGCAAGGCCTGTTCGCGGTGGCCGGCACGCCGCCCGCGATCGTCGCCAAGCTGCACGCCGCCGTCGTCAAAGCGATGGCCGATCCCGACGTGCGCAAGCACATGATCGCCGCCAGCATGCTGCCGACGTCGAGCCCGACGCCCGAGAGTTTCAAGGAATTTCTCGTTGCCGAGTCGGCGAAATGGAAGCAAGTGGTGGAGCAGATCAACGTTGCCGGTAAAGCCAAAAGCAGCCACTGATCGTAGAATTGAACCTTTCAGGCCGGTCGAAAATTGCGGGGACAGCCGAAGAAAAATAGGCCATCAGGCCGCCGACCGGCCCGACCGCGTAAAGCGCGAGCGCTTGCCCTGGAAATCGAGAACCTGCTGAGCGGTCGCGGCTTTCAAGCGCGAGAAGACGCCGAGGCATTGTTCGAGTTCGCCGGGCGAGATACCGCGCGCGCCGGCGCGCATACGCAGGATCGCCTTGGCCGTCGGCCAGGTCATGCCGATCGCTTTCAGCATGACCAGCACCGTATCCGGCCGGTCCTGAACCATTGCCCGGTCGACTTCCTCGATCGGCGAGTTGCAGAGAACCGCGAGCGCGACCGCCGTCTCCTCAAACCGGTTCGCCGCCGCGAAGCCGGCGACTTCGCTTTCGCCGAGCCCGCCGGTTGAATATAACGGCTCGATACACGCGCGCGCCGCCGTATAATCCCGCGACAGCGTTTTGGTCTGGTCGAGGATCATGGTCGCGGCTTCGGCGACGGCAGACTGGATCGTGATCGCCATCGATGGATTCGCCGCCTCGAGCTTGACCTGAACTTCGCGCGAAGCCCTGACCAGGAGCCGCAATAGATGCGGACGGGGGATATCGGGCCGCAAGGCGACGGTCGTTGCGAGAGCGTCGTCGCCGTGCGACCGGCTGACCAGGGTCTTGTAGCCATTGTCGGAAAATCGCGCCGCCGGATTGGTGGCGGTCGAGAGCACCACAGGCCTGTTTCCGCGCTCGACCAGGATGTCGGTAACCGCTTCGTCGAGCGAATTGCGCCGAGAGATAGCGAGCAGATGCTGTTGGCTTTTGGTGCGCGCGGCCGTCACCAGAGTCTCATTGTCGAGCGGCGAGTGCTCCAGCACCGGACGCGCGACGTCGATCTGGTCGTCGGATGCCAGAATGCGGCTGATCATGGAAGGCGCGCGCGGCACTTTTGCCAACCGGTATGCCAGCGTAGCCCGCGCCGACGATTCGATCATCGCGGCTATACGGACGAAGACATCGTCGAACAGCTCGACCTGATTGGCGGAATAGCTTTCCGACCCCGCGACGAAGACATCGGTGATGCGGTGAAGTATCTGAGTACGCTGTTCAATCGTGCCATGGGCGACGGCATGATCGAGTTCTTTAAGCAATTTGGGGAAGCGCATAAATAAGATCCAAGCGGCAATATCCGGCGCCGTCGTAGACAGAAACCCCTTCGGCCGGCGCAATTTACGCGGAAAAAATGGGCAGCCTCTTAAGATAGAAATCGGCAGCAGAACAAATTTCAAAAGGGTTCATTAATTACAAAAACCGGCATGCCGCGCGCTTTAGCGCGCCGCCAGCGGTTTGATCGCCAGCTCGGCGGCGAGCTTGTCGAGCTGCGCGAGCAATTCAGGCGGCAAAGCCAGGCCGTTGGCGAGGCGGTCGGCACGGCGCTTGGCGCGCTGGTCGCCCGGCAGGCGCACGGCGTCGTTGCCCGGCAGCGATTTCGAATTGCGCATACTGCGCACGTGACGGTCGACTTCCGCCTTGAATTGCTCGATCGGCTGAAAGCGGCTGGGATCGAGGGCGAGCACGAACTGCCCGGTATTGGTGACCTTGTCCGGTTCGGCGTTGAAATCGACGCAATCGCGGCCGAACAGTGCGCCGTTGAGCGTACCGGCGAGCAGGCCGAAGATCAGTGCGAGCCCGGCGCCCTTGTAGCCCGCCATCGGCAGCAGCAGCGCCTGGGCGGTCTTTTGCGGATCGGTAACCGCCGCTCCGGTTTTCGGATCGATCATCCAGTCGGCATGCAGCGGGCGATTGAGCAGGCGGTGATTCTTGATGGTGCCGTAGGACACGATTGAGGTCGCGATGTCGAGCACCAAAGGCGGCTCTTCGCCCGCGGGAATCGCGATCGCCACCGGGTTGGTGCCAAGTAGCGGCTCGGCGCCGCCGGCGAGTGGCATGTGGTTGGCATTGGCAACGGCCGAATACATACCGATCATGCCGGCCTTGAGCGGCAGCGCGGCGTAAACGCCGGCAGCACCGGCATGACCGGACATGCGGCAACCGGCCCAAGCAACGCCGCATTCCCGTGCCATCTCGATGGCGGTTTCCGCGGTATGCGCAACCACCAGATGACCCATGCCGTTGTCGCCGTCGATCAGCGCGGTGGCCGGCGCGGTGCGCTTGACCGTGATGTTCGGCCGCGCATTGGTCGAGCCAAGCCTGAGCCGCTGAATATATTGCGGCAGCCGGAACACGCCGTGCGCATCGGCCCCGGTGAGATCGGCTTCCAGCATCAATTCGGCGATCTTGCCGGCGTCGCCTTCCGGCACGCCGCACTTTTGCATGGCGTCGACGATCAGGCCGGCGACGGCACCCGTCGGAATGCGGCCGGTTTTGCTGGTAGCCTGTACGTTCATGACTGTTTGCCTGAAAACATTGTCTCGGCATGGCCGCCGAGGATGGCGGCCTTGTCGGCATCGGGAATTTTCAGGCCGCGCACGTGCGCGACACAATCCATCATCGCCATGTCGTAGGGATAGTCGCTGCCGAGCATCACGCGCTCGCTGCCGACCAGGCTGATCATCGCTTCCAGGGTTTTGTCGGAATGCAGGATGGTGTCGTACATGAAGCGCTTGGCGATGCCATTGGGCTGTACCGG
Organism: uncultured Alphaproteobacteria bacterium; assembly: GCA_963709015.1. Classification (GTDB taxonomy): domain Bacteria; phylum Pseudomonadota; class Alphaproteobacteria; order Rhizobiales; family Xanthobacteraceae; genus Pseudolabrys. The sequence continues at coordinate 85,996 of CAVPUU010000009.1, forward strand.
CACGTTCTTCTTCGGCTCGGGCCGCACCTGCCAGCCGTGCTCCCAGCGCGCCGCCTGATAGGGCGTGAAGCCGCCGCCATGAGCGAGCATGACCTTCAGTTTCGGATAACGGTCGAGCACGCCGCCGAAGACGAGGCAGGCCGCGGCGATGGTGGTGTCAAGCGGGTTGCCGATGAGGTTACCGAGGTAATAGGATTTCAGCCGGTCGGCACCGGCGACGTTGACCGGATGGATAAACATGAAGGCACCGAGTTCCTCGGCGGTCGCCCACAGCGGCTCGAAGCTCGGATCGTCCAGGTTCTTCTCATAGACGTGCGAGCCGATCATGGCGCCACGCAGGCCGAGCTTGGTCGTCGCGCGCTTAAGCTCGTCGGCGGCGCGCTCTGGCGCCTGCATCGGCAACGTGGCGATTCCCATGAAGCGCGTGGGATGAGCGGCGATGTGCTTCGCCATTTGGTCGTTCTGGATGGCGGCGGTGACCGCCGTCAGCGCCGCGTCCTGGTTGTAGAGATAGGTCTGCGGCGTGGCCGAGAGCACATGCACGTCGACGCCCGTTGCATCCATATCGCTCAGGCGGCGCGCGAGGTCGAAACCGCCGGTCGGGAATGGCCGGTAGAGCACGCCACCCACGTCCAGCAGCGCGGCCTCAGCGTCGTCCGGCGTGATAACCACCGGAATCTTGGGCGCGGCCTTGCGCAGCAGGGCGGCGGTTTCCTGGGTCAGGATGTGGGTGTGGGTGTCGATGGTGCGCACTTTGCTCATTTCGTCCTCTGAAAAACCGGCTTGCCGCCGGAAACTGGGAGCGCCTGAGTGCCGCAGCCGTAAAGCGGACGCAAGCCCCTGTCGGGCAGCCCTGTTTCGGCTATAAACGGACGCCATTTTCACCGGGAACCCCGCATGAATTCGACCCTCGACCACCGCAAAGCCGAACTGCGCCTGGAGGATGACGCCTTGGTGCGCGGCGCCGGGAGATATGTCGACGACCCGCGTCTGCCCGACCAGGCCGCCGCCGTGTTTGTGCGCTCGCCGCATGCCAGCGCCCATATTGCCTCGATCGACGCCAGCCAGGCGCGCAGCGCCAAGGGCGTGCTGGCCGTGCTTACCGCCGAGGACATCGCAGCGGCCGGGTTGAAAAGCGCAGGCCGCCATCCACCGCTTTCGGGCCGCAGCGGCAAGGAGCTGGTGCAGCCGTTCCGGCCGACGCTCGCGGGCGAGCGCGTGCTTTATGTGGGCGAGGCGGTCGCCATGGTGGTCGCGGAAACGCTCGGGGCCGCGCAGGACGCCGCCGATCTGGTGGCGGTGGAATACGAGGAGAGGCCGGCGGTCATCGACCCGCGCGAGGCGCTCAAGCCGAACGCGCCGCAACTGCATGCCGAAGCGCCGAACAATCTTGCCATCGACTGGCCCGGAATGGTCGAGAGCGCCGACAACGAGCGCGAAGTCGATCAAATCATCAAAAGCGCGCCGCATGTCGCACGCGTCACCGTGCGCAACCAGCGCATGGTGGTGGCCTCGATGGAAACCCGCGGCGCCACCGGCGTCTACGACGCCGAGAGCGGGACTTACACGCTCTACGCCTGCTCGCAAAGCGCCGGCACCATACGTAACCAAGCGGCGCCGATCCTCGGCGTCGAGCCCGACAAGCTGCGCGTGATCACCGAGGATGTCGGCGGCGCGTTCGGCATGAAGACACCGGTCTATCCGGAATATCTGGCGGTGCTGGTCGCCGCCAAGAAAACCGGGCGGCCGGTGCATTGGATGTCGACGCGCTCGGAAGCCTTTACGACCGACACGCAGGCGCGCGATACCTACACCGAATCGGAGCTGGCGCTCGACGACAAAGGCAAGTTCTTGGCGTTGCGCATGAAGCACCTGTGCGGCCAAGGCGCCTATGTGACGCCGGCCGGCGTCGGCATCAACACCAATAACGTCGCGCGTTGCCTGCCCGGCATGTATCGCATTCCGAAGATCGATTTTTCCTCGCGTTGCGTTTTCACCAATGCCGCGCCGATCGGCCCCTATCGCGGGGCCGGCCGGCCGGAAGCCAACTACGCGCTCGACCGCGTGGTGGAAGAGGCTGCTCGCGTCACCGGCATCGACACGGTCCAATTGCGTCGGAAAAATCTTATCCCGCCCTCTTCGATGCCTTACAAAACCGCGGTAACCACGACCTATGACAGCGGCGACTTCCCGGCAATGCTCGCCAAGGCGCTCGAACTCAGCGACCATAAGAATTTCAACAAGCGCAAGCGCGAGTCAGCCAAACGCAAGAAACTGCGCGGCATCGGCATTTCTTGTATGCTCGAGCATGCCGGCGCGCTGCCGACCGAAAGTGCGTCGTTGGCATTTCCCGGCGGCGACAGACTGATCATGGCGCTCAACGTGCAATCGACCGGACAAAGCCATGCCACGGTGTTCAGCCGGCTGCTGGCCGATCATCTCGGCATCGACCGCAAGACCATCGAGCACAGGCATGGCGATAGCTCACGCGAAATCGTCGGCTTTGCCTCGGTCGGCTCGCGCTCGGCAATGGCGGCGGGCAACGCCATCGTCAAGACCGCCGACGTCATGCTGGCGAAAGGCAAGAAGATCGCCTCCGGCCTGCTGGAAGCCTCGGAGGCCGACATTCAATACCGCAACGGAAGTTTCGAGGTCGTTGGCACCGACCGCCGCATCTCCTTGTTCGAGACCGCGCGCCGCGCCAAGGAAATGGCAGAGAGCCTCGACACCAAGGAAAAGGCCGAGACGCCGCTCACCTTCCCGAACGGCGTCCACATCGCCGAGGTGGAGATCGATCCCGATACGGGCAAAGTCGATGTCGTGACCTACACCGCGGTCGACGACTGCGGAAACATGCTCAATCCTATGGTAGTCGAGGGCCAAGTGCACGGCAGCCTTGCCAACGGATTCGGCCAGGCGCTTTTGGAGAACGCTATCTACGACCCGCAAGGCGGTCAACTGCTGACCGGTTCGTTCATGGACTACGCTATGCCGCGCGCCCACGACATGCCGGTCGAATTACGCGAGATGGTGATGTCAGTCCCCGCAACCAGCAACCCGCTCGGCGTGAAGGGCACTGGCGAGGCGGGCACCACGGCGGCGATTGCCGCTCTGATGAACGCGATCGCGCATGCAACCCCGAACGGCGCCGCCAATCATATGGACATGCCGGCGACGCCCGCCAAAATCTGGGACGCGTGCCAGAAGGCATTGGCGAAGTAGGCGGGCGGATCAGAAGACGGCGGGGCTTGCCTGGGCGTGCCGTAACTGCGCCCGGCGAAGAGCGTCGAGCGCGTCGCTGGCTTGCCGGTGCAAGGCGTCGAAATCGATTGCCGCGACAGCATCCGGCTTTTCGGTCGGCGCGAACCATTGCGGCAGAACGGACAGACAAATGCCGCCGGCAACGATTATCAGCGACAGCAGCCGAAGAACATACGGTCGCATCGGTAAGCCCCCGGGCTCGATCGGGGGCACCGTACTCAATACTGATTTAAATCGCGACAAATAGCGCTGGCGATTTACCGTTCTTGAATTCGGATCTTGTTAACCTTGCACGCCCTCACTTCGTCGGCACCACCAGCGAATAGCGCTCGTCGGCGGCGAGGCATTTAGCTTCCGGCAAGCCCAGTTCCTTGCGCACGATATTGGTGCCGAGCACGATCGCGACCGCCTTGTAGAACGCGTGGCGGCGGCTCATGCCCTCGCGGCCCATGCCGCAATCGGTCGAGACCATCAGGCGCTCAACCGGGATGTGCTTGAGCGCGGCACGGATTTGCGCAGCCACCTGCTCGGGCTGCTCGACTTGGAGCGTGTGATGGTCGATGACGCCAATGGAAATCTTTTTGTCGGTGACGATCTTGCCGATGGCTTCGAGGTCGATACCGCCCGAGCTCGACATCTCGAAGGTGACAACGTCGGCGTCGATCTTGTTGTAGTTCTCTAGCGCGGCCTTGTAGCTCTGCACCTCCGCGAACATGCGCTGCTGCGACGGATTGCCCCAGCACGAGTGCGCCCACACCTCGGTCTTGGCGCGCAGACCCTTCACGGTGCGATTGAACGCCTCGGACATCAATTCCTGATTGATCACCTTGTCCTGGATCTTGCGGATCGCAATTAGATGAAGCTGCGGCTCCTCGATCTGGATGACCGGGCAGCCGGCATCGGCGAGTTCGTGGTATTCCGCGTTGAACGCGTCGGCGATCGCGAAAATGCGCTCCGGGATGCTCTTGTAGTATTTGTCTTGCAGCGCGAAGGCGACGATCTCCGCCGACACCCCGCCGAACTTCACCGGCTTCTCGGTGAAGCGCTGGGCCGCCTTCCACATCGCGGTGTATTGCAGATTGCCGCGCCCGATGGGGCCGGTGATTACCGGCATGACGCGCGATTCCAGATAGTCGTGCAGGATGTGCCCGCGCGGAAACCAGATGCCGCCGCGCCCGGCCGGCGTCGGGACCGGATGCGCGATATCGAGACCCGTCATATGGTTCGGCGGATAAGCCGTCCAGCTCTGGCCGCCGACGTCGTCGTCGAAGCGGCAGTCGCCGTCGGTGACGATGTCGAGACCGGCCAGTTCCTGGTCGCGCAGATAGCAGGTCAGCGCATCTTCGTATTGCTCGCGAAAGCGCCGCGACACCATGGCCTCGAGGAAGTGCCGCGTGCCGAGATTTTCCGTGTACCAGCTCGGCCGCGGCAGCGAGCCGGTAATGGTGGTCGGCAGAATGATGTCCTTGGTGGCGCGAAACATATATCCCTCCCGAATTGTCATGCGAGCCGTTGGCGACCCGTCAACCTTGACCCCATATTAGAGCCACTGCGCCGCACATGGAAACTCAATCGTCGTGCCCACCGGCGTGGGCAATATTCGGCGGGATGAAAAGTCTGCTATAGTCGCGCTATGGACAGGAAAATCGACAGCTACATCATCAAGCCCGATCCGCACGATCCGCGGCTGACCGAGCGCGTCGCCGGCATCGACCAGACCGGCGCGCGGATCGAGACATCGGTCACGGTCGAGCGCGCGCTGACGATCTTCCTTAACGCGCAGGAAATCGTCACGGCGATGACCATCGGCGATTATCCGGAATACCTGGCGATCGGCTATCTGCTCAATCAGAATATGCTTTTGCCGGACGATATCGTCACCGGCGTCGATTACGACGAGGAATTGGCGGTGGTCGTGGTGCGCACCAAGCGCAAGACCAATTACGAGAAGAAGCTCAAGAAGAAGGTGCAGACCTCCGGCTGTGCGCAGGGCACCGTGTTCGGCGATCTGATGGAAGCGCTGGAGAACGTCTCGCTGCCGAAAACGGAATTGCGTACCTCGTGGCTCTATGCGCTGACCAACAAGATCAACACCACGCCGTCGCTTTACCTGGAAGCCGGCGCCATCCACGGCTGCGTGCTGGCGAAGGAAGACCAGCCGCTTGTCTATATGGAAGACGTCGGCCGTCACAATGCGGTCGACAAGATCGCCGGTTGGATGTTCAAGGAAAAGGTCTCGCCCGCCGACAAGATTTTCTACACCACCGGACGGCTGACCTCGGAAATGGTGATCAAGTGCGTGCGCATGGGCGTTCCGATCCTGATCTCGCGCTCCGGCTTCACCGCCTGGGGCGTCGAACTGGCGCGCAAGGCGAATTTGACGCTGATCGGCCGCGCGCGCGGCAAGCGTTTCGTCGCGCTCGCCGGCGAGGACCGCATAGTGTTCGATCAGGATCTTAACTTTGTGGAAGAAGAAAGTTCCAAGCACCGGCGCAAGGCGGCGATCGGCGATGAGTGAGCATTCGGCGAACTCCACTTCACCCTCCCCTGGAGGGGAGGGTCGGCGCGCGCAGCGCGCCGGGGTGGGGTGAGCCGTTGCAAAGAAGATTTCACCCCTCCCGCCAGCCTTCGCTGCGCTTCGGCTGGCGACCTCCCCCCTCCAGGGGGAGGTAAGGAGGGTCCGTGGCAATGTCGGTACCCGTTCCCCCCACCCTCGGCCTCGTTCTTGCCGGCGGCTTGGCACGCCGCATGGGCGGCGGCGACAAGGCGCGCATCGAGATCGGCGGCATTTCCATTCTTGACCGGGTGCTGGCGACGCTCTCGGGGCAATGCGCCGGCATCATCATCAACGCCAATGGCGATCCCGCTCGCTTCGCCGATACCGGCGTGGAGGTGGTGCCCGACAACGTGCCGGATTATCCCGGCCCGCTCGCCGGGGTTCTCGCCGGGCTCGACTGGCTGGCGGCGCAAAACAACGGCATCGAATGGCTGCTCAGCGTTCCGGGCGACTGCCCGTTTTTGCCGGACGATCTGGTCGAACGGTTGCATCAGGCGCGGCGCAAAATGGGCGCCGGCGTACCCTTGGCCTGCGCGCGCTCGGGCGAATGGCGTCATCCCGTGGTGGGCCTATGGCCGCTGGCGCTGCGCGCGGACCTGCGCAAGGCGCTGGTCGAAGAAGATCTTCGCAAGATCGAGGTCTGGACGGCGCGGCACGGCGTCGCGGTCGCTGAGTGGCCGGCCGAGCCCGTCGATCCCTTCCTCAACGTCAATACGCCGGAAGACGCCGAGCGAGCCGAGCGCATTGCATTGCAGCATCAGGGGCTTTGAAATTTTGGAACCTGCCGCCGCTCTGTCCGGTTCCATATCTGCTATTGTTGCAGACTATGGGGCGTCTGGGAGAGGAGCTAATCCGATGAAAGCATTCATCCTTGCCTGCGTGGCGGCTGTCATCATTGCGGTGATCGGCGGCGTCGTGCTCAATAGCGTACAGGAACCGGCCGACCAGGCATTTTCCACGTCCGCAGTAAGGTTGGGGGCGTAATAGATTTCCGTTATCCTGAGGTGCGAACCAACGGGTCCGCGCGAAGCGCGGCCCGATGATAAACTCCGCGAGCCTCGAAGGATGACAGCCACCGATCTCGGGTTTACCCGAGATCGGCAATGCCACGCGGCGCAAGTCGGGCAAGCCCGACTTGCGATGCCGTGGCCCTTCGAGGGCCGCGCTACGCGCGGCCACCTCACGGTGACGGATTAAGCCATTAGCGCCGCGTAGGACAGGAACCCGACGCGGGCGCCCGGTTCGATTGCCGTCACATCCTCGGGCAATTCCAGCAAGCCGTCGGTCTCGGTCAGCGACGTCAAAATGCCGGCGCCGTCCTGCGGATGCTTGACCGCTTCGAATTCGCCATCGGCGGCACGATGCAACGCAACGCGCACATATTCGCGGCGATCTTTTTTCTTTTTGTAGCCGAACGCCGCGCGTACCGGCAGCGGCAGCAGCGATTGCGGCCGCGCACCGGAAAGCCGCCGCAATAGCGGCTTGACCACCCGCACGAAAGTCACGAACGCCGCAACGGGATTGCCGGGAAGACCGACGAAAGCCGCGCTGCCCTTGGCACCGCGGATGACGCCCATCGCCACCGGCCGGCCCGGCTTGATGGCGACGCGCCAGAACACCAGGCTGCCAATGCGCTCGACCGCGCCGCGCACGAAATCGGCTTCGCCGGTCGATACGCCGCCCGACGTGACGATAAGGTCGTGACCGCCGGCAGCGGCTTGCAGCGCGCGCATCAGTTCGCTCGGCTTATCTCTCAAAATACCCAAGTCGGTCACCTCGGCGCCGAGCCGCGCCAGCAATTCGCTCAGCAGATAGCGGTTGGCGTCGTAGATCGCGGCGGCGCCGCGGGTCGAACCGGGCTCCACGACTTCGTCGCCGGTGGAGAAAATGGCCACTTTCAAACGCCGCCGCACCTTGATTTCGGCAATGCCGAGCGCGGCAACAAGCGCGACGTGCTGCGGCTCCAGCACCGTGCCGGCCGGCAGCACAACATTGCCTTTGGGAACATCCTCGCCGGTGAGCCTGCGGTTGGCGCCGAGTTTAAGACCCTTCGGCACCGTCACGCTGTCGCCATCGACCGTCACGTCCTCCTGCATGAACACGGTATCGGCTTCGGCCGGCATCGCCGCGCCGGTGAAAATCCGAATCGCCTGTCCGGGCTTGAGGACCAGGCCGGCTTGCGCGCCGGCTGTCAGGCGGCCGGCTATGGCAAGTTTAGTGTCGCCGTCGCGCTTGAGATCGGCGTGGCGCGCGGCGTAACCGTCGACCGCCGAATTGTCGAAAGGCGGCAGATCGACCGGCGCCTTGATGTCGGCGGCGGTGACGCGGCCGTGCGCGCCGCGCAACGGCACGCGCTCGGTTTCGGCCACCGGCGTGACGCGTTCGCCGATCAGCCGCTCCATGTCTTCGAGCGGCAGCAGCGGGCCGGAAAAGGCGAAACAATCGTCGGTGAGCTGGGCCATCAAACAGACCCCTGCATGATGGCCGGGCTCATTGGCACGGCGTACTTGAGCAACACGTCGACCACCGCCTCGATGTCATTGAGATCGACCACAGGGACCTGCGCCGCCGGCAGCGCGCTGTCGCAGGCAATGGCGGCGATGCTCGGATCCTCCGGATGCAGCAGCGGTTTGCCGTTGGCGACGCGATGAATTTCCAGCTTCGGAATCAAGCGGTCGCGCTTGAAGCCTTCGACCAGAATGAGATCCACGTCCGATAACTTGGCGAGCAGGTCCGCCAGATTCCATTCCGGTGCGCCGCGCAATTCGTGCAGGATCGCCCAGCGGTTGGCCGATGAAATGACGACCTCGGTGGCGCCGGCGGCGCGGTGCATGAAGGAATCCTTGCCGGGCGTGTCCAGATCGAAGCCGTGGTGCGCGTGCTTGATCGTGGAAACGCGAACCCCGCGCGCGATCAGGCGCGGAATGGCCTTGGTAATCAGCGTGGTTTTGCCGGAGCCGCTCCAGCCGGCGAGACCGATGATGCGCATGGCTCCTTATAGCAAAACGCCCGGCTGGAAGGCCGGGCGTTCTACGCTTAGTGATGTGCTCGTTTATTCGGCGGGCGTCCCCATGGGCCGGGCCTGGCCCCGTGCCCTTGGTTTGGGCCATTTCGTCTTCCAACCAGAGGCGGTGATGCTCCTTGGCCCAATTCACGTCGACGGTGCCTTCGCCCATGGCCTCGAAGGCGCCCTCCATGCCGATGGTACCGATATAGATGTGGCCGAGCATGGCGGCGATGAACAGCACGGCGACGATGGCATGCACCACCTCGGCCGTCTGCATGCCTGAGACGGTGGTGCCGTAGAACGGGAACATCAGCAGATAGCCGGTCGCGGCCACGGCGCCGCCGCCGAGCACGACGATCCAGTAGATCGCCTTCTGCCCGGCGTTGAAGCGGTAGGCCGGCGGATGGTCGTGGCCGACAATGCCGCCGCCGCGCTTGAACCATTCGACGTCGACTTTGTTCGGAATATTGCCGCCGATCCACATCAGGAAGATGAAAACGACGCCGAGGGTGAACGGGAAGCTCAGATAGTGATGCCCGAATCTCGCCAGCTCCGACCAGGAGGTGAAGGCTTCCGGCCCGATCAGCGGCAGCAGCAACGGCCGCCCGAACGTGATGTTGAGCCCCGAGATCGCCAGGATGATGAAGCAGGTCGCGGTCATCCAATGCACGAAGCGCTCGAACGTGTTGAAGCGCACGATTTTGCGCCCCGAACGCCCGCTTTCGAGTTTCACCATTCCACGCACGAGATAGAAAATAATCAGCACTGCCAGAATGCCGAGGATGGCGATGCCGCCGATCCATTTCAGAGTGACGGTGCGGAATTCGCGCCAATCGCGCCCGGCTGGATGCTCGAGCACGTAGGATTTCACATCCGGGATGGTGCCGCGGCCCTCGATCTTGTTGAGCTGCTGGAGCAATTGCTGCTCCTTTACCGCGTCGGCGGTCGGATTGACCGAGCTCGGCTGCTGCGCCGCGGCCGGCAATGCCGCTGCGACCACGAACGCTAGCGCCAGCGCGCCAACGATCAGGCGCAGATGGGCAAAAACTTTCGCCATGTCATTCCTCCCAACACAAGTCTTTTTCAGTGGCGAAACCGGCGGCGCGGGGTTTCCGCACCGCCGCAACGAAATCAGGTCGCGATCAATTCGCGATAGGCGGTCTGCCAGCCCCAGGCGCCTGAGCCGTAGCCGCGCTTGGCCACCCGCTCCTTGTAGATCTGCGCGATGACGTCGCCGTCGCCGGCGAGCAGCGACTTGGTCGAGCACATTTCGGCGCATAGCGGCAGCTTGCCTTCGGCCAGCCGGTTGGCGCCGTATTTCTCGTACTCTTCCTTGGTGTTGTCGGCTTCCGGACCGCCGGCGCAGAAGGTGCACTTGTCCATCTTGCCGCGCGATCCGAAGTTGCCGACCTTGGGGTACTGCGGCGCGCCGAACGGGCACGCGTAGAAGCAATAACCGCAGCCGATGCAGATGTCCTTGGAGTGCAGCACGACCGCGTCGGCAGTGGTGTAGAACGCGTTGGTCGGGCAAACCGCCGCGCAGGGCGCGTCGGTGCAATGCATGCACGCCATCGACACCGAGCGTTCGCCGGGCTTGCCGTCATTGAGCGTGACGACGCGCCGGCGGTTGATGCCCCAAGGCACCTCGTGCTCGTTCTTGCAGGCGGTGACGCACGCATTGCACTCGATGCAACGATCGGCGTCGCAGAGGAATTTCATTCGAGCCATGGTCCCGCCTCCTATGCCGCTCTGATCTGACAGAGGGTGACTTTGGGTTCCTGCATGCCCGTCGCCGGGTCATAGCCGTAGGTGGTGATGGTGTTCGCGCTTTCGCCGAGCACGTAAGGGTCGGCGCCCTGCGGATATTTGCTGCGCAAATCCTCGCCTTCGTACCAACCGCCGAAATGGAAGGGCATCCAGGCGACGCCCTTGCCGACGCGCTCGGTGACCAGCGCCTTCATCTTGGCCTTGGAGCTGTTCTCGGCGCCGGTGACCCAGACCCAGCCGCCATCCTTGATGCCGCGTTCGGCGGCGTCGGACGTATTGATCTCGATGAACATGTCCTGCTGCAACTCGGCCAGCCACTTGTTGGACCGTGTTTCCTCGCCGCCGCCCTCGTATTCGACCAGCCGGCCAGAGGAGAGGATAAGCGGGAACTGCTTGACAATTCCCTTGTCCACCGCGGTCTTTTGCACTGTAAAGCCGATATTCGGCAGCCGGAATTTCACGGCGTCCGGATAGGTCGGATACTTGGCCACCAGATCGGCGCGCGGCGAGTAGATCGGCTCGCGGTGCGTCGGCACCGGATCGGGCAGATCCCACGCCACCGCACGCGCCTTGCCGTTACCATAGGGGATGACGTTATGCTTGATGCAGAGGCGCTGGATGCCGCCCGACAGGTCGGTAGACCAAGCTACATCGTCGGGCTTGGCGCCCCCGATTTTCTGGATGGTGGCAAGCTCCGCCGGCGTGAGTTCGCTGTCCCAGCCGAGTTTCTTGAGCACGCCGTAGGTGAACTGCGGGTAGCCGTCCTTGATCTCCGAGTCCTTGGAATAGGTTTCGGACAGCAACGACACGCCGTTGCGCTCGACACCGAAGCGGGCTCGGAAAGTGCCGCCGCCGTCCTGGATGCTCTTGTTGGTGTCGTAGAGCAGCGGGGTACCCGGATGCTTGACGTCCGGCGAGCCCCAGCAGGGCCACGGCAGGCCGTAGTAATCGCCACCGACCTCCGGGGTATCCTTGGGCGCGCGCATGGTCACCAGATCGAACGCCGCCTGATGCTTCATGTGCGCCTTGAGCCGTTCCGGCGACTGGCCGCAGTAGCCGGTCGACCAGCTGCCGCGATTCATCTCGCGCAGCACGTCCTCGGGCGGGACTTTGCTTCCTTCGACTTTGATGTTCTTGAACATCTTGTCCTCGAAACCAAACTTCTTGGCGAGGAGGTAAATCACTTCGCTGTCGTCCTTCAATTCGAAGATCGGCAGCACGATCTGCTCACCCCATTGCAGCGAGCGGTTGGAGGCGACGCGCGAGCCCGAAGTCTCGAACTGGGTGCAGATCGGCAGCAGATAGGTGTTGTCCTTGCGCCCGCCATTGACCGCGAGCGACGCCCAGGTGGTCGGATGTGGATCGGCGACCACCAGCAGGTCGAGCGCGGCCATGCCTTTGACCAATTCCGGGATGCGGGTGATGGAGTTGCTGGCGTGGCCGAACACCATCATCGCCTTCACGGTGTCGCTTTGCCCGACCTTGTCCTTCGGCAGCAAGACCGCGTCGAACCAGCGGGTCAGCGGGATGCCGGGCGTCTCCATCATTTTCTTCGGGTCTTTCTTGTCGAATTGACCCTTGAGCCAGTCGTAGTCGACTTCCCAGACGCGGCCCCAATGCTTCCAGGCGCCTTCGGCAAGCCCGTAGTAGAACGGCAGCGTCACCACATCGAGGCCGATGTCGGTGGCGCCCTGCACGTTGTCGTGGCCGCGGAAGATGTTGGCGCCGGTTCCCGGCTTGCCGACGTTGCCGGTGATGAGAAGCGCGATGCAGCTTGCCCGCACGTTGGCGGTGCCGACCGTGTGCTGGGTCTGACCCATGCACCAGATCAGCGTCGAAGGCTTCTCGGTGGCGAACATCTTGGCGACGCGCTCAAGCTGCGCGCCGGGCACGCCGGAAATGTTCTCGACGACTTCCGGTGTGTACTTCTCGATTTCCTTGCGCGCCTCGTCCATACCGTAAACGCGCTGCTTGATGAATTCCTTGTCTTCCCAGCCGTTCTTGAACACGTGCCACATCATGCCCCAAAGCACGGGGATATCGGTGCCGGGCCGGATGCGCACATATTCGGTGGCGTGCGCGGCGGTACGCGTCAGGCGCGGATCGATGACGATGAAATTCGCCTTGTTGAGCTCCTTGCCTTCCAGCAGGTGCTGCAACGACACCGGATGCGCTTCCGCCGGGTTGCCGCCCATGATGATCTGCGTTTTGGCGTTGCGGATATCGTTGTAGGAGTTGGTCATCGCGCCGTAGCCCCAAGTATTGGCCACGCCGGTCACCGTCGTCGAATGGCAGATGCGCGCCTGGTGGTCCTGGTTGTTGGTGCCCCAGAATGCCGCCAGCTTGCGGAACAGATAGGTTCCTTCGTTGGAGAACTTCGCGGACCCGAGCCAGTAAACCGAATCCGGTCCCGACTTTTCGCGAATCTGGCCGAGCTTGTCGCCGATCTCGTTGATGGCCTGGTCCCACTTGATGCGCGTCCATTGGCCGTTGACTAACTTCATCGGGTATTTCAGGCGCCGCTCGCCCATCACCAGTTCGCGCACCGAGGCGCCCTTGGCGCAGTGCGAACCGCGATTGATCGGCGAATCCCAACTCGGCTCCTGACCGACCCAGACGCCGTTGACCACTTCAGCAGTGACAGTGCAGCCGACGGAGCAATGCGTGCAGACGTTCTTGCGGATGGTGACCGCGGCGCCCTTGGCGGGCGGCGGACCGGCTTTGGCCTTTTGCACGCTGGCGAGCGGCAAGGCACCGAGGGTGGCGAGGCCGCCGGCGGCGAGACCCGACCGGCGCAGGAAGGTACGGCGATCGAGGCCCTTGTTGTCCTGATTGGCGAGGGCGGCGAGCGTACCGCGACGCGTCTGACGTTCTGTTCTTTTGATCAGCACGGCGTGCCTCCCTCAGCTCGGATAACGGTTGACGCGGTAATAGGTCTTCACCTCGGCGGAGTCGGCCTTGTAGCGGGCTTTGCGCTTTTCATCGTTGTTCTCTGTATCCGCCTTCGCTTCGCTCACAAAGGCGGCGGGCGCTACTGCGACACCGGCACCGGCGCCCAGTGCGCGCAGGAAGTTGCGGCGTGCCAGGTTGGCTTTAGGGTTTGTTGTCATCGCCAGTCCTCCTTGAAGACGGAAAGTCCCATCGCTCGCGCTTCATTCAGCCAGCGCGAAAGCCTCCGAATTCGATATTCATGAACACCCGGCCAATCGCTCCGACGCGCCGGTAGAAGTCCGCGCCTTCGGCCCGCTCGAGGTCCGCGAAAAAGCGGCCGAGCCAAGGCGCCAAATGCTTTTCGAACAGTTGGCGGTCGGCGCCGGCAGACGCCGGGAATTGGCCGCCGGCTATGCCGGACATGATTTCGCACAAGATAGCGGCGTGATCTTCCGATTCGTATTGGCCATCGGCGCGCTCGATGCCGAGCGTGGCCAGATCTTCGCGCAACCGCGCCAGCGGCCGTTCGTGCAGAAAGCCGGCGATGTAATAGGAGCCGTAGGGCATCAACTCGCCGCGGCCGATGCCGATGAACAGATTAAAGAACTCGCGCTCGATTTTCCCGGCATCGGCGTTACTGGCCGCATCCGCGAGACCCACGTGGGCGACGCCGAGCGGCGTCGGATCGCCGCGCAGCGCGGCCAGCCGCTTGAGAAATTCCGCATCGGGAGCCCGCGTCAGCAAGGCCCCCAGCAGCGCGTATTCCTGCGCCCGGGCAAGATCGACCTCGTCGATTCCGGTCGTTTGGTTGTTCTCGTCGTAAAGGTCGGGCCGCAAAATCGCGCGCGCGACGCCGGTCACCGCCTCGACCGTCAGAACCCGCTCGGCAGGGATGCGCGACCAGTTCGACACCGACGGCTGGGAAATTCCGATACGACGCGCAAGCTCGGTGACGCCGCCCGCGGCACGAATCGCCTCCTGAAGTCCCCGGTCGGTCATGTTCGCTCGGCTCCCGCCCGAGCCCCTCCGCTTTCTTGTCGCAACCGGCTCTTAACTGGCCAGTTTCGAATGGTTAAAAGCTAGGCCCGCACGGAATACAGGGTCAATAGCCAAAGGCTATACGCCTAATCATTATTTCGGGAGCGCGCCGCCGTGCCCACGCCGGCCAGATGCTGGAAGGCCTTCCCCGTCGGCAGAGGCATTTCGCGCTGCAACATCATCTTCACCGCTATGCGCAAAATCCTTTTCCGGCGCCGCGAGGTCTTGGCTGCACGCCAGCTGGTCTTGCGGCAATTGTTGCGCCTGCGCTAAATCCGTTGCGGGCGCAGGACCTTGTCCGGAATTGCCCCGCGCGAGACCGATTTGCTGCCGCGCGCCGGGCTCCTCGGGCAGGGGTGCGCCGATCGCCTGCGCCAGCAAACGACCCACATCCCCGCCTGCGGGCATCGGCCCAAAGCCGAGCACGCCATGCGGGTCGTTGAAGTCCCCCGGGTTCTCGACCAGGCCGATGAAGTCGCAAATCGCTGGATCGGCGGACCAGGCGCGACGAAGGGCCGCACGCGTGAGCTCGGATGGCACGCCGGGTTTGAGGAACGCGCGAATGTCGGATTCCGCCGTGATCGATTCGATCGGCGGCAAGCTGGCGGGATCGAACGGAACTTCTGCTGCCGCTTCTTTCGCTTCGGCCGGCGGCGGCACAGGGCCAGCAACTTGCTTCGCCTCGACCGGCGCGGATTCGTCCGCCGCTTCGCGCTTGCGCCGCGACCATCGATCGAGAAATTTTTCCGGCTCGCTCATCGTTGCTCGTCGTCGCGCATCGGCAAGCGCCGCCCGAGCGCTTCCGGGTCCGCGCGATCGCGTTTTCGTTTAGTGAACGGTTGCTCGACATGATGTTCGGCGACGAAGGCCGCAATAAGCTGCTGGATCGGCTCCGGCATCGGCACCTGCTCGACCATGTCGGTCGCCGTCTCGGTCAGACTTTCGCCCTCCGCCGGATCGGCAGTCACCGCTCCGATCGTGTAAGGCGGTTCGGTATCCGCGGCGCGCAGAGATACCCATAATGCCGGCGCCCCGGATTCGAGGTTGGCCCGGTAATATGGAGTCTCTGTGCGGTACAATTCAATCTCAGCGATGCCGGCAAAAAACGTCGTTCGCTCGCCGTCGTCGGTGAGCTTGGTCCAGGGCGGCGTTTCCGGCGCGCCGGCGAGCACGCGTAGCGGACGCCAGACGAAATCGCTCCACTGCGTGACGCCCTTGGTGCGCTCGACCACGATGCCGACCGCAATGGTTTGCAGCGGGGAGACGCTCAACTGACTGCCTCCAGATGCCTGATCGGCAGGCCGGTGATGAGATTCTGCGGCTTCATGCGAATGGTCTTGTCCGTTGTCATGGCCAGGATCAGATAGACCGGCTCGCCTCTGACCTTGTCCAGCATGATCGACGGGTCGCGGAACGTGAGCGCGAACACGGCGATTACGCGCGACATTGCCGCCTCGTCGATGTCATCCGCATTCCACAGCCGGTCGCCGATCTTGGTGGCGTCGGCATCGAGCCCGACGTACCAGCTGAGCGGCGCGTCGCGCAGATCGGTGAGCGGCTCGATCGTCGCCTCGACGCCGAGCACGTGCGCGATCCACCGCCGCATCGCCTCGGCGAGCGCCGCCGGCCCCACGCGCCCGCCGGTCAGATCGAGCGCCATATCGAACCGGTCGCTGCGCTCCCAGTAGCTTTCGGCGTTATCGTCGTTGATGACGTCGATCTCGGCTTCGGCCGGAATGCCCAGCATCGAAACCAGCGGTGTCACCGGCGAAGTATTGATGCCGCCTATGGTTTCTTCATCGGCCGCGATCAGCGAACCTTCGTGTATGGCGGCCCGCTGGGTGCGGAAGAACAATTCGGCCGCGCGCACCACGCGTGCGTCGGTCACACCGTCGAGCGCGTTGCGCAGAATCACGTGCACCAACTGGTTGACGAACAAGGGCGGCGTTTTGCCGATGTCGCTGCGCAACAAGTCCGCATAGGCGGCCTCCAGCGTCTTATGACGCAGCAAATGGTTGCGGAAGGCAATCAGCATCTGCCAGTTCTCGCGCGCATCGGCATCGGCAATCGCCGCGATGTCGGAGGCCGCCACCGGCATGCGCGGATCGGCAAGCAGCGTCGCATGCAGCGTGCGCTCGACCATGCAGGCCTCCGGCGGCGGGATCAGCTCCGGCCGCGCCAGATAGACCTTCAGGAATTCATCGGTCACCTTGAGCCCGCCACCTTCGTCGCGGTCGAGCAGATGATGGCCGCAGGAAATCCAGAAGTCCTTCATTTGCGCTCCTGCTCGGCCAACCCGACGAGATCGACGGCTTCGATCGGCCCTTCATCCTCGCCTTCGCCTTCGACTTCGAGAAAGGAAAACGCGCGCGCCGACTTCTGCCCGTTGCGCGGGCGCAGCGTACGGAAAGTCTCGCGCACGTCGTCGTTGTCGAACGAGCGATGCACGGCGACCAAAGTATCCTGCGGCTGGCTGCACAGCAACTCGGCGAAGGCGACCTCCTCTTCCGCCGCCGCGCGGGCGACGCCCATGTCGGGCGCGCCGAATTTCGCGACAAGCTGCTTTGCCAGGGTATCGACCACAGCCAGTCGGTCGTCTTCGCTCGCCTCGACGATCTGCGCCAACGTCGACCAGCCGAGCGAGGCGACGCCGAGAAGTCCCCCGCGAAAGGCCGAGCGTGCCTTGCCTTCCAGCGCCGCCGGACCGCGACCCCAGAACACGAAGGCGCCGGACACCGCCCACTCGCCGGGCTCGGCCGCCCTCTCGAACACGAAAGTGTCCGAAGCATCGAGCCGGATGGTGCGCAACAGTTTCACACGCGCGGTCCCTTCGCCGTCGGATCGAACCAGGAAGGCACGGCGAGCTTCGGCAAAAATTTCCTGCGCTCGACTTCGGCCTTGCCTATGCGACGTATGAGCAGGTCGCCGTTCTCGGCGATATCGCGGCGCAGGCCCTGCTCTGGCGCCAGCCGCTCCAGATAGCTGCGCGCCACCGCGCCGAAGCCATGCTCCTGCCAGGCGTCGATGGCAACCATGAAGTGGCGCGCGAAACTCTCCACCACCTGATCGGACATGGCGTCGGAGAAACCTTCCTCCTCCAGCGCAGTGACCAGCGGGTTCAAGCCGGGGTCGGAGCCGCCCATCGAGACCGTGCGGATCATGGCGCCGAACACCAGCCAGGGCGGCGTTTCGTCCTCGCTCGTTCCCTGCGGCCAAGCTAGGCGGCCGCCGCCCACCATGCCACGATTGACCGCGAGCGAGTTCGGCCAGTCGATGGTGATGGCGGTTTCCGGTTGTGCGTGAACGGCGAGCGCGTCGGCCAGAGCCGCCATGCCGGCATAGAAGGCCCGTCGCGCCTGGCGCAGTGGTTCGTCCGGTTCCAGCACCACCGCGAATTCGGCAAGGTCGAAGCGCCCGACATAGACCAGCGTGCCGGCGCCCTGCTTGGGCGCAATCGATGCTGCATGCGCGAAAGCGTCGCCCAATTCACGCAGGCGCACCAGCGCGAAGGGGGGCGGCAGCGTCAGTTCGCTCGTCAGCGGGCGGGCCCGCGTCTCCAGTGGCATTGATCCTCGCTGTTACTTTCTTGTTTGAATACCTATAATCATAGCTTCAGGGGGTCTCGAGGCCCAGTCCCGCGGCCGCGAGGGTTAAGAGCGAAAGCACCGCCAAAGGCGGGTTTTTGTCGTCAAAACGCGGGGACACGCAAAAAGGCTCGTGAGTTTAATGGCCGAACGGCCACGCAACATCCTGATCTGTTCCTGCGAAGACACCATGCCGCTCGATGGCGAGGCGGTCGAGCGTGTCTGCCGCGGCGCGAAAATCATTGAAGGCCGTCAGTTTTGTCGCGCTGAATTCGAGCGCTTTCGTAAATTGGCTGCCGACGGCGCGCCGCTCACCGTGGCCTGCACGCAGGAAGCGCCGCTGTTCCGCGAGGTCGCGGCGAGAGCGAGCGTGGCAGCGAAATCACCTTCATCAATATTCGCGAGACCGCGGGCTGGTCGAAGGACGCCAGGGCGGCCGGTCCGAAAATGGCGGCGCTGATTGCGGCGCGCGGAGCCTGCGCCGGACATTACCCTCGTGCCGCTGACCAGCGAAGGCGTAACGCTGATTTACGGCAAGGACGAGCAGGCGATCGAAGCCGCCAATCTTTTGAAAGAGCATCTCAACGTCACCGTGCTGATCAAGCCGCCCGGAGATCTGGCGCCGCAGCGGGTGACCGATTTTCCGGTGGTGAAGGGCGTCGTTCGGCAGGCCAAGGGCTATCTCGGCGCATTCGAACTGACAGTCGACGACTACGCCGCGCCCAGCCCGTCCTCGCGCGGCGCGCTGATGTTCGGACCAGCGCGCAATGGCGCGGTGTCGCGCTGCGACATCGTGATCGATCTCACCTGAGGCGCCTCGTTGTTTCCGGCCGCCGATCTGCGCGAGGGATATCTGCGCGCCGATCCGGGCGATCCCGCTGCCGTGTTGCGCGCGGTGCTCAAGGCGCGCGATCTCACCGGCACCTTCGACAAGCCGCGCTACATTACCTTCACCGAGGATCTGTGCGCACATTCGCGCTCCAGGATCGTCGGCTGCCGCCGCTGCCTTGATCTTTGTCCGACCGGCGCGATAACGCCGGCCGGCGATCATGTGGCGATCGATGCGCAGATTTGCGCCGGCTGCGGACAATGCGCCGCCGCCTGCCCGACCGGCGCCGCGGCCTATGCACTGCCGCCGTCCGACGCGCTGTTGCGAAACTTGCGTGCGCTGCTTGGCGCATATCGCGAGGCTGGCGGCCGGCAGGCGGTCGTGACATTTCACGACGCCGCGCACGGCGGCGCATTGATTGACGCGCTGGCGCGGCACGGCGACGGCTGCCGGCAAAGTGCTGCCGGTGCGGTGAACGAGGTGACGCAAGTCGGGCTGGAATCGGTCGCCGCATCGTTTGCTTACGGCGCCTCGGCGGTGCGTTTCCTGATCCATGCCCAACCGCGCCACGACGTGAGCGGCCTCACCAAGACCATCGCGCTGGCCGAACCGATCTTTTCCGGTCTCGGTTTTGCCGGCGGGCGCGTTTCCACCATCGCGACCGACGATCCCGATACGCTCGGGCAAGCTTTGCGCGCCATCGCGCCGATGGACGGCGCGGCCAAGCCGGCCACTTTCTTGGCCACCGGCCTCAAACGCGACGTGGTGCGACATGCGCTGCGCGAACTGCATGCGGCGGCGCCCACGCCGATCGACATCGTGCAACTGCCGCGGGGCGCGCCGTTCGGCACCGTCGAGGTCAATGTCGAAGGCTGCACGCTCTGCCTGTCCTGCGTCGCGGCCTGCCCGACCGGGGCGCTATCGGACGATCCGGAGCGGCCGATGCTGCGATTCGCCGAGGACGCCTGCGTGCAATGCGGGTTGTGCCAGGCGACCTGCCCGGAAAAAGTGATCGCGCTGAAGCCGCAGATCGATTCCGCGCCGCGACCGCGATGGCCCGCATCGTCAAGCAGGAAGCGCCGTTCGAATGCATCCGCTGCGGCAAGCCGTTCGGCGTTAAAAGCTCGGTCGAGCGGGTTGCCGCCAAACTAGAAGGCCAGCATTGGATGTTCAAGGACTCGAAGAAACGGCTGGACATCATCAAGATGTGCGCCGACTGCCGTGTGGCGGCGATGGCGGAAGAGAATTTCGATCCCTTCGCCGCGCCCAAGCGCCCGGCGGTGCGCACCACCGACGACTATCTGCGCGAGCGCGAGCAAAAGGGCGGCTCGTAACCGTCATTGCGAAACGGCGTATAGCGCCTGGGCCGCTAACACGCGCCCAGGAATGACTGGATTATTTTTTCTTCGTCGCCTTCGCCAGAAACTTCACCAGCGCCTTGCGGTCTTCCGCCGAGCCGATCCTCTGCTCCGGCATTTTTGTGCCCGGCGTGTAGGCCATCGGGCCGACCTCGAACATTTTGGCCACCGTTTCCGGCGTCCACACAATGTCCAAATGCTTGAGCGCGTCGGAAAAACGATAACCGGGCAGCGTAGCAATTCTGCGGCCGAAAATGCCGGCAAGGCTCGGCCCCGCCTTGTTGCCTTCGTCGGCGAGAGCGTGTGGCAGGCAACGCAGGCGCGAAACACTTGCGCGCCGGGATCACTGGCATAGGCCGCCAGCGGATCGTCCGGCGCGCCGACCGCGACGCCGCCGATCGGCTCTCCGCTCACCGCGTTCCAGCGGCGGATCGTGCGGTCGGTGCCGCCGGTGAGTAATGTGCGGCTATCGGGAAAGAACGCCACCGACCATACCGGCAGGCCAGGACCGACCAGCGTGTGCGCAAGCTTGCGCGATCTACGCTCGATGATCGCCACCGTGCCACGGATGCCGGCGGCGGCCACAAAATTGCCGTCTGGCGAGATAGCGACCGCGATGATCGGCGTCGGCGACGCCTGCAATTCGCCGCGCAATTCGCCTTGCGGCGAGAGGAAATAGACCTTGCCGTCAGCGCCGGCCGCAACGATCTCGCCGTCGGGCGCGATGGCCACCGAATTGAGCGGCGTCGGCAGGTTGTGAACGCTGACGCCACCAACGACGCCCCAGATACGCAGCGTGGCGTCGTAGCCGGCGCTCACCAGATTGCCGCCGTCGGGCGAGAAGGCGACGCCATTGACGTTCTGGCTATTGCCTTCCAGGACGCGCGGCGCGCCGCCGTTAAGCGGCCACAGGCGCACCGTGTGATCCCACGAGGCCGAGGCGAGCGCCTTGCCGTCGCCCGACACCGCCAGCCCGGCGATCGGGCCGCTATGGCCATCGAGCACCTTGTCGGGCTCAGCCTTGCCTGGCGTCCAGATCGCGATATGGGCGTCGGCGCCGGCGGTGACGATGCGGCCGTCCCTGAGCCAGGCTACCGCGTTCACCGCGCTGTCGTGAAAGCGCATCACCTGTTCGGCGACGTTGCGCGTGAGCGACCAGCGGATCGCCGAGGTATCGAAGCTGCCGGAAACGGCATGGCTGCCGTCGGGCGAGATCGCGAGCGCCCGCACCGGCCCACCATGGCCGCGCAGCTGCGCCTGCGCCGCGCTCAAGCCGAACGCGAGCAACAACAGCGCAACGCCGCAGCGTTCGATCGACAGTGTCATGACGCTGGTCCGAACCTCGCACGGCATGGAGCGGAACTTAGCCGTCAGCGGGGCGCATGCCGAGGGCGCGGATGCGCTCTCGTGTCGCAGGATCGTGCAACGCCGCGAGGAACTCTTGCACCGCGGGTCGCTCCTTGCGGCTTTCCACCAGCAGGAAATCGTAATGTTCCGGCGCGACCGGCAGGAAGCCCAAGCCGTAGAGCTTGGCCACCGGCTCGATGGCGAGACCCCAGTCGGCGCGGCCCTGCGCGATCCGGCCGCCACCGCGTTGTGCGACTTCGGCTGGTTGGCGTAACCGGGCGGCCGCACTCCTTCGAGCAACTTGTCGATCAGCACGCGGGTGCCGGCGCCGGCATTGCGGTTGACCATCAGTGCGGACGAATCCGACGAGCATCGTTTTGAGCGCCTCTTGCGCGCTGCGCCCTTCGAAGCGCTCGTCGCCGGGGCGGAACACGAAGCCCTGCATCCGCTCCCAGCCGCGCATCAGCGTAGGCCGGGCGTCGCCAGATGCGCATTATACTGCCCGCTCGCCGGGTCGATCAGGTGACCGGCGCGATATCGCATTCGCCGCGGCTTGCCGCCGCCACGCCGCCGAGGCTGCCGACGGCGAGCGTGCGCGCCGAAAAGCCGCGCTCGGCCAGCGCGCCGACCACGACGTCGAGCGCGACATCGTGGCTACCCATGATGACGAGATCCGGCGCATGCGCGGCCTGCCGATCAGCGTGACCTCGGCGCTGGTGTCGGCATCGAGCGCGGACGCCAGCGCATCGATCGCGAAAAAACCGTCGGCCTGGGAAAAAGCCGTCACCGAGCCGGAGCCCTTGCCGCTCGGAAACGCGATCGGGCCGTCGGCGCCGGCGACCAGCGAAACCAGCACGAATTCCTCGCGGCCAAGCTCGGATGCGATCCGCACCGGAACCCGCGCCGTGACGGTTTGCGCCGCTTCGGCGGAGCGCCGGCGCGGGCGCGGATCAGCGGCGCCACGAAAGCGTGAAAGGTGAAGATCGCCGAGGTCGGAAATCCCGGCAGCACGATGAGCGGCTTGTCGCCGATGACGCGCGAGGCAGAGCGGCTTGCCGGGCTTGAGCGCGACGCCGTGCACCAGAATGCCGGGCGTGCCGAGCCGCGACACGATGCGGTGCGACAGGTCGCCGGCGCCCTTCGAAGTGCCGCCCGAAAGCACCACCATGTCGCAGGATCGAGCGCGGTGCGCATCGGCCAATTCGAGCGCCACATCCTCGTCGGGAACGCGCCGAACGGCACCGGCTCGCCGCCGGCTTCGACGATCGGCGGCGGCGATGATCGCGCCGTTGCTGTCGTAGACGCCGGCCGGGCGCAGCGGCCGGCCGGGCTCGACCAGTTCGTCGCCGGTCGAGAGCACGGCGACGCGCGGGCGTCGCACCACGTCGATCGCGGCAAACCCGCAAGCCGCCAGCATGCCGATCTCGCGCGAGCCGATGCGCGTGCCGCGGCGCAGCAGCGTTTCGCCGCGGGCAATGTCGGAGCCGGCATAGGAAATGAATTGCCCGCTCGCCGCGGCGCGGCGCAACGTCGATCGCGGGCGCGGCATCGCCCTCGATCAGCTCAGTGTGCTCGATCATCACCACCGCATCGGCGCCGCGCGGGATGACGCCGCCGGTCGCAATCGCCGTCGCGGTGCCGGGCGAAACTTCGATAGCGGGCGCAACGCCGCAGGCGATCACTTCGGCATTGAGCGAAAGACGCTTTGGCGCGCCGTCGCTGGCGCCGGCGGTATCGGCGGCGCGCACGCGCAAAGCCGTCGACATTGGAGCGGTCGAACGGCGGCGCATCGACCGGCGCGACCACATCGTGCCGCGAGCACGCGCGACAGCGCCGCGCCAAGAGGCAAAGTTTCGCCCGGAGCGGCGAGCGATCGATGCAGGCTTGTCGAAACGGCGGCGCGCCTCGTCGGCGGAAACCACTTCGAGAAATTGCTCCTGGAGCGCGGCGGCGCGCACGCGCGCGAGCAGCGCAGCGTTTTCGTCCAATTCGGGTTTGCGGCTTTCGCTCATTTTTTTATTCTCATGGCCACGGCCTTACCTGCACCGGCGCGCCGGCGGCATAGCCTTCCCTGTCCGCCGGCACCAAAATCCACCCGTCGGACCGTGTCAGCGCCGACAGCGGCAAATATTTTGCCGCCAAAGGCTCGACATTGTCGCCCTTGCGCCGCACCGGCACCACCTCGGCCAGACCAACGGTGGAAGTAACCTTGCGCGCCAAGGTCAAGGTCTCGGCGGGTCCGTGCTCGTCGGTCTTGGTTCCGGCAAGGCGATCAAGGATGCGGCGCCCGATCGTGAGCCAAACGCTAAGCGCCGCATCCAGCCGCCCCGGCAGCAAAAGCACGGGGCGTTGTCCGGCAAAGCCGAACGCCGCCGTTTCGCCGGGCGTGAGCGCCACGCCGTGCACGGTAAGCCTGCCCGCGCGGGCCAGCGTCTGCACGCTGGCGTCATTGCGGCCGCTGCCGGTGCCACCGATCGCAATGACGGCGTCTACCGCTTCATCCGCCAAGGCAGCGCCAAGATCGCCGCCGGCATCGTCGAGCTGTGCCACACCGCCGCGCCGCTCGATATCGTTCGCCAGCAGACGCGCGGCGGCGGCGATGACGTCGGCGCCACGCAACGGCACGACGCGAACGCGCGGTTCGCGCGCCGTCACACGTGTGAGGCCCGCGGCGGCAAACGCGGCAAGATCGGTGCTGCACAGGCGCTCGCCCGCTTGGCATAACGGCACGCCCGGATCGCTGTCGCCGCCCCCCGGCAAAACGCCGTCGCCGTGACTAATAGTGACCAGCGCCTCGGCGCGGTCCTTGGTCACCTTCACCGCCTCGAGCGGTGCCACGCTGTCGGTTCCGGCCGGCATCGGCTGTCCGGTCTCGACCCGCTGCGGCGAAATCGTCAATAGCGTCGGCTATAGTCCCCGGCGCCCAAGGTATCGTCCGCGGCGAGCGCCCAACCGTCCACCAAGGCCATGGCCGCGCTCGGGCGCGCCGGCGCCACCGCGTCGGCGGCGAGCGTACGGCCTTCCGCCGCAGTCACGTTGAGCGTCTGCGGCGTGACCGGCTTCACGCCGGAATCGACCGCGGCCAGCACCTCAGCGAGCGACGTCAGCCGCGTAATCGTCTGTATCGGGTCGGACGCCGCAGCCATGTTCGGGAGCTTGACCTTGTTGGGTTCAGAATATTCAGTCTACCCCAACAGATCGGTGGATATAACGAGGCTTTTCAATCGATTATGACCGAAAAAACCATGAATTTGCGCGGTTTGAAATGCCCGCTGCCGGCATTGCGAGTGCGCAAGATGCTGTCCGGCCTCAAGACCGGCGATCTGATCGTGGCCGAATGCACCGATCCGCTGACCGCGATCGATATTCCGAACCTGCTGCGGCAAACCGGCGATGTGCTGGAAGGCAAGGCGGAAGCGGAGGGCTTGCTCAGCTTCCGTATCCGCAAGAAATAAAGCCGCCTACTCCGCCGCGACCGACCTCTCGGCCCGGCGTTGCGCCTCGCCGGCGGCGGCAAAACCACTGGCGAAGGTCTCGATGTCCGTGACGGTGACACCTTTGACGGCATTGCCCTGACGGCGGTTGTATTCGACGGTTTCAGCTCTCGTCCAGAATGTGTCGTTGAGCCGGTTGATCATGTTGAACATCGCCGACGCTAGCGTGATCTCGACGATCTCGGCATCGTTGAACAGCCGCTTCATGGTCTCCCACAGCGCCTTGTCGCTTTTCGCGGTGTTGAGCGTCACGGCCTCGGCCCAGGCGATCGTTGCTTTCTCGCGCTCGCTGAACAGCGGGCTGGTCTTCCAGGCGTCGCCCTTCATTGCTGCAAGCTGCGCTTCGCTGACGCCGAGCGTCTGACCGTAGATCGAGGTGTGGGTCGCGCAGTAATTACATTCGTTGGTCATCGAGGTCTTGACGGTGGCGAGATTGCGCAGTTTCACGTCCGACGCCGCGCCGACATTGGGTTGGCGCACGGCAGCGACGAAACCGATGAACCAGCGCGCGAGATAGGGCGTGTGCGCCGACAAGATGCGCAAGAGGTTTGACGAGCGGCCGAGCAGCTTGGCCGAGCCGGCCAGCGTTTCCTTGGCGACGCCGGTGGCCTCGGCATCCGACAGTCCGGGCAAGCGCTGGCTCATGGTCGTTTTCCTCTCGCGTTTATATTGCTGTCAGGATCGTAGCCACTTTCCTTAGTCGCCGAAAGCGCGGCGGCGCATGCCTGCCTCAAGCCACGCGCAATACCGCTCGCCCGGTTACCTGTCCACGTTCGACCAGATCGTGCACCGCTTCGGCCTCCTGCAGCGGCCGGGTAACGGTGACCAGCGGCCATACTTTGCCGCGCGTCACCAGATCACAGGCATCGAGGATTTCGCTGCGCGTGACATAGCGACTGCCGAGGATCGCCTGTTCGTTGGTGAGCATGTCGCGCCCGGGCGCCGTGAACGGCTGCGCGGCGCCGCCGAGAACCACCAGGCGGCCACGTGGCCCGAGCGCTTTCATGCCGGCTTCCAGCGTCGTCGCGGTGCAGACGTAATCGACCACTACGTCCACGCCCTTGCCGTGCGTGAGGTCGCGCAGCGCCTCGACCATGTCGCCGTCTTTCGGATTGACCACGTCGTCGGCGCCCGCTTTTCGGCACGCCTCGAACTTGTTGGCGGCGACATCGACGGCAATCACACGCGCGTTCGCCCATTTCGCCATCATCAATTGATGGATGCCGATGCCGCCGCCGGCACCGATCACCGCCACCGTCTCGCCGCCTTTGATCTGCGCCCGGCGCAGCACTTTGTACGGCGTCGCCAGCGCATCGGTGATGACTCCCATTTCGGCCGGATGCTTTTTGTAGTCGAGCCCTTCCGGATATTTGATGAAGATGTGCGCCGGCAGCTTGATGTATTCGGCATAGCCGCCGTCGCACTCCAGCCCAACATTGCCGCCACTGTTCTCGCATAATGGCTCAAGCTGCGAGAGGCAAAAACGGCAGTGGCCGCAGTTGAGATAGAAGTACGATGTCACGCCATCGCCCGGCTTGAGCGCGGACACGCCGGCGCCGACCGCGACGATCTCCCCGGTGATTTCGTGCCCGATGATGCGTGGAAACTCGATTTTACGGCGGCCGGCCTTGGCGTGTTGGATAGTCAGGCCTGCGCCGCAGGTGATGACCTTGGCGACGGCCTCGCCCGGCCCCGGCGTCGGATCCGGCACCTGCGTCATTTCGAAGGCCGTGTTCGGCCCCCGCAACACCATCGCTTTCATTGGCAGCACCCCTCACTCTTGCGCTTGTCATGTCATATCGATTGACAGACATTGGCAAGATCGTTGGAAGCGCGAGTGCGAAAATGATCAATGCAGCCATGGTGGGCCTTGGCCGCTGGGGCCAGACCGTTCTCGGTTCAATTCAAGGCAAAAGTAGCCGCCTGCGCATCGTGCACGGCGTGACCAAGGAGCCCGAACTGGCGCGCGAACTGGCGGCGAAGCATGGCTTCCGGTTGTCTACCGATCTGAATGACGCGATCGCCGATCCGCAAGTGCAGGCGATCCTGCTCGCCACGCCGCATTCGCTGCATGTCGAGCAAGTGCGCATGGTAGCGGCGGCCGGCAAGCCGGTCTGGTGCGAGAAGCCGCTGGCGCTCATACGCGCCGAGGCCGAGCGCGCGGTCGCGGCCGTACGCGCGGCCGGCGTGCCGCTCGGCAGCGGCAACAACAAACGCTGCTTTGCCTCGATGCGAGAACTCAAGCG
This sequence comes from uncultured Alphaproteobacteria bacterium, assembly GCA_963709015.1. Classification (GTDB taxonomy): domain Bacteria; phylum Pseudomonadota; class Alphaproteobacteria; order Rhizobiales; family Xanthobacteraceae; genus Pseudolabrys. The sequence continues at coordinate 113,415 of CAVPUU010000009.1, forward strand.
CGTGGTGGAGAGCGGCGAAATCGGCAAGGTCCTGCATATTGAGGGGCACTTCTCCAACGAGCACTCGACGCATGTTTCCGGCGGCTGGCGCGACGATCCGAATGAATCGCCGGGCGCCGGCATGACCGGCGCGGGACTTCATGTGCTCGATGCCTTCGTCAATCTCGCCGGACCAATCTCTTATGTCGACGCGCGCAGCGTTTCGAAAAAGGGGCCGCCCGATCCGCGCGACGCGGTGGCGGTGCTGGTCGAGTTCGCCGAAGGTGCAACCGCTGTCATGGCTACCGTGCGCGCGGCGCCGATGTTCTGGCGCTGCCATGTGTTCGGTACCGACGGCTCGGCGGAGGCACGCGGCGAAGACATGCTGATCGTATCGAAAATCGCCGGACCGACGGAAGAACGAAACTTTGAGCACGTCAATTCGCTGCGCACGCTGCTGGAAGCTTTTGCCGACGCAGCCGAGGGCAAGACACCGTTTCCGGTGCGGCCCGAGCAGATGCTCGACGTGATCGGCGCCTTCGAGGCGGTAATCGCCTCGCTCGAAAACGGCGCGCCGGTGAAACTCGCGCGCTAGGCGGCGAGCCGGCGCGCCACCTTCATGCGCGACACGCTGTCGCCGGCGAGGTGGCTCCAGATGAAGGCGTCACGCACCAGCTTGTCGGTATGGTGGTCCATGTGACAACCTTTGGCGCCACGAACCTCCATGTAGAGCTCGGTCACCTCTTGCACCACGTCGCAGGAATAATTCATCGCCAGCCCGGCGTTTTGGGAGTGGATTTTCATGTCGTGCTCCCAGGCCACCCGCATCACGAACGAGCGCAGCGCCTCGGTCAGCATGAACATCTTATTGACCTGTAGCTGCACATTCTGCTGCGCGAACAGCGCCTGGCCGCCTTGCTTCTCGGTCTTGGCGTACTTCAACGCGGTGGCGCAGGCGTCGTCGCAAATGCCGAGCGCATTGGCGGCGAGTTCGAGATCGCCGAATAGATCGCCGCCGGTAGTGTCGCCGCCGGCGCCGCCGGTCTTGCGGATCGCGCCGCCCACGTCGCCGACCACATTGGCGTGCGGCACGCGCGCGTTCTCGAAGATCATTTCGCCGTTCTGGTAGAAACGCCAGCCGCTCTTGTTGAATACTTTGCCGATGCGGAAACCGGGCGTGTCGCTCGGTACCAAAAACAGCGTGGTGCCCTGTTTAGGCGGCACGGTTGCGTCCGTTCGCGCATCGATGAAGAAAAGCTTGCCGATCGGCGCATTGGCGATGAACGTCTTCTCGCCGTTGAGGATCCATTCGTCGCCTTTGCGCTCGGCACGCAGTTTAATTCCGGTCTTCGGATCGTCCTGCGGCATGCGGTTGTCTGAGCCCGCGCTCGGCTCGGTGATGCCCTTACCGAGTACCCAGGTATCGTCGGCGACGAAAGCCGGCAGGAAGCGCTGCTTCTGCTCCTCGGTACAGGTGGCCGAAATCAAATGGCTCCATTTCCAATTCTGGCTGAAAGCTTTGGAGATCGCGCTGTCGGCCTTGGCGAGCTCGGTCATCACCAGCGTCTGGGTGACGAAATCGGTGCCTTGCCCGCCCCATTCCTTCGGCACCGCCATGGTGCGGAAGCCAAGCTTGGAGCCTCTCTTGATGATCTCCCAATCCCAGGTCTCGCGCGGGGTGTCGATCGCGTCGCGTTCGAGCGAGATCGGCCTGATCTCCTCCTCGGCGAATTTGCGCGCCGCCATCTGCCAGGAGCGTTGTTCGTTGCTCAGAGTGAAATCCACGGGAGCATCCTCGCTTGGAAATATTTCGTTTTATTCGCCGGCCAGCGCCATCGCGCTGTTGCCGGCGCGACGGTAGCCGGCCAGTTCTTCGGCGATGCGCAACTTGGCGTCGGTGTTGCCGTCGCCACTATGCTGGCATACGCGGGCATCGTGAATGTACTTATGTAACGGCATGTCGCGCATCACGCCCATGGCGCCGAAAATTTCCGCCGAGTCCTTCGTTGCTTTCATGATGGCTTCGGATGCGAACACTTGTGCCACCGTTTGCAGCGGCAGGTCGGGCAGGCTGCGGTCGGCGACCGCTTCGGGATGATCGGAGGCCCAGGCCGCCTGCCAGATGGCGGCGCGCGCGACCTCGAGCCGGATCGCGGTCTCGGCCAGTTTGGTGGCGATCGCCTGATGCTCGATGAGCGGACGACCGCCCTGCACGCGCAAATGCGCGTAGTCGAGCGCGGCCCCGTAAGCGGCGCGGCCGATGCCGAGATTGACTGCCTGCGATAGCGGGCTGCCACGGCCGGGGGCGTCGGCGCCGGTCAGCAAAGCCGCCGCGTCTTCACCGAGCAGATTGCCCGCAGGCACTGTGCAATCCTTGAACGTGGCCTCGCCGCAGACGCCGTGCTGCCAGGCCCTGTCGTGCACGCGAATGCTCACGCCTGCCGTGTCCGCAGGTACCAGAATCACGCTTGCATGCGAGCGCCCAGGGATCTGCACCAGTACCGCGATCAGCTTGGCGATCGGCACGTTAGCGACGCAATCCTTGACGCCATTGATGATCCAGTCGCTTCCCGACTTCACGGCGGCAGCCTCGATCGCAAGCTCGGTTGTCACCGGACGATGATAGTTGACGCCCAGCCGCGTATCGCGGTTCGGCTCGTGGCCGGCGAAGGCAAGATGATAGCGGTCACCGTTAATAAATTTAGGCAGGAATGCGTCACGCTGGGCATCGCTCATGGCCCGATCGAACAGCGCATGAGAGAGCCGCGAAGTCTCCGAAAGCACGGCGGCGATGTCGGCATCGCCGGCCGCCAATTCCTCGGTCACGATGCAAGAGGTGAGCGCGTCGGCGCCGGCGCCGCCGCGTTCTTCCGACAAGGCCAAGCTGCGCAAACCCATCCGCGAAGCCTGGTCGAGCAGATCGACGGGCAGACTGCGGTCGCGCACGTCGAGCCGGTCCGCCTGGAGCGCGACCGGCTTGATTTCGCGCGTGACGAAGTCGCGCACCGTGTCGCGGAATTCGATCTGTTCGGAGCTGAGCTGAAGACTATACATGGCGTTGCCTGTTTCGGGTTCACTATTGCAAGACGGCCGCGGCGATGGCGTCGCCCATCTCCTGGGTACTTGATCTGCCACCCAGGTCTTTGGTCAGGTGTTTGGCTTCGGTGACGACTTTGTCGATCGCCGCCTGCATAAAGCCGGCGGCGGCCGTGGCCTTCGGATCGTTGTGCCTGCGGCCGAGAAAGGCGAGCAGCATCTGGCCGGAAGCGATCATGGCGTAAGGATTGGCGATATTGCGGCCAGCAATATCGGGCGCCGAGCCGTGGGTAGCCTGCGCCATGGCCTGGCGCTCGCCGATGCAGAGACCGGGCGCGAGGCCCAGACCGCCGACCAGTCCGGCGCCGATGTCGGTAAGGATGTCGCCGAACTGATTGGTGGTCACCACCACGTCGTATTGCTGCGGCGTCATCACCAGCTTCATCGAAATGGTGTCGATCATCGTTTCTTCGAACGTCACGTCGGGGTACTCGCGCGCAACCTTGCGGCATTCCTCGGCGAACATGCCGCACGCTAGACGATAGACCGGCTCCTTGTGCGCGGCGGTGACCTTCTTGCGCTTGCGGGTGCGCGCGATTTCGAAGGCTTCGCGCGCAATTCGGTTCGAGCCTTTGCGGGTGATCACGCGCATGGCAACAGTGATGTCATCGTTCGGCCGGAATTCCGGCGCTCCGGCCACCACCGTTTCCGAATAAAGCATCCCTTCGGAGAGCTCGCGGAGAAAGACGATATCAACGTCCTCGTGGATCGATTTCACGCTCGGATAGGAACGTGACGGCCGGATGGCGCCGAACAGATCGTATCTTTTGCGCACCGGCGGCATGACCCAGGTGGGATCGTTGCGTGGATAGGCGGCATGCCCGATCGGCCCCATGATCCAGCCATCGAGCTTCCACAGCGCTGCCTCGGTGGTCGGCGGCAACGTATTGCCTTCCATCTCGTGGCCTTCCTTGCCGATCGGCAGAGGCTGCCAATCGATGGCAAGACCGGATCGCGACACCGCCGCTTTCATCACATTGACGGTCTCGGGCACGACTTCGAGACCGATATCGTCGCCGAGCAGAATTCCGATTTTCAAACAGGTGCCTCCCGAAAGGCGCCGCGGAGAAAGAAATTGGACAAAAAGGAACCACGGCAACGCACACCGACGACCGCACTTTAGGCACCGTTTGAACACCCCCGCAACGGCCCCCGATGCAACGCTCGCCTGCGCTTGGGACCCGAGAGCGGCGTTATTTCACAGCGCGACAACCGGCATATTCGAATACACAAATTGCCTTCGACCACATGTTTGCGGTTAAATGGGCAGCCGGCAGCCACCGCGCGTTGGGAGCGCGCGCGGGGGCACCGCAAAAAAACAACATTCGACACCGGCCGCGGCCGGCAAGTCGAAGCGAGGGGCGCGCCATTGGGAGGACGACATGAGCTTACGCCATCCGGCACGGGCATTTTGCAAATTTGCGCTGCTCGCAGCGCCACTCGCCGCGGCGGCGCTGATCGCCGCCACCGCTTACGCCGACGATTTGACGCCCCAGGAAAAGGCGCTGGTCGACGCCGCCAGAAAAGAAGGCGCGGTGACGGTCCTCAATCCGCAATTCAGCGACAACACCGGCCGGCTGCTCGGCGAAGGCTTCATCAGGCGATACAATCTCGGCGCCAATTTCAAATTCAACAATCTGCGCAAGGGCACCGGCGCGACGGTGGCGCAGACACGGCAGGAAATTCAAGCCGGCAAACACACCGTCGATATTCTCATTGTCAGCGCACCGGGTTTCTTCGACGAGGCGTCGAAGCGCGGCGCGTTCGAGAAGCTCGACAGCGGTTATTGGAAGGACCACGAGGCCAACGCGCGCGCAGCGGGTCAATATTTCAATTATCCGTATGTCGTCGTGCCGTTCGCTTATACTTTCCAGCCGGTCTGGAACAGCTCCTGCCCCGGCATGGAGCATTATACAGCCAGTTCCTACGCGGACGTGCTCAAACCCGAGCTCAAGGGCAAGACTATCGCGTCCGACCTGACCAAGAGCTTCACTTACGACAATACCGCGCTCGCCTTGCAGGAAGCCGGCATGAACCTCGACGACCTGTGGACCAAGCTCAAGGCAACCGATCCGCTGATCGAATTCCGTACCGAGCCGAAGATGCAGATGGTGATCTCGTGTCAACGTCCGCTTGATATGTGGAATCTGACAGGACGCATCTATCAAAACGTCCTGCAAAAGCCCGACCTCATAAAGATCATCAAATTCGGCACCTACAAGGAAGGTCAGGTCATGCTCGGCAACCAGGCTGCCGTGATCAAAGGTGCGCCGCACCCGAACGCCGCCAAGCTGTTCGTCGAATACATGCTGAGCAAGGAGGGTGCCGACATCATGGTCGTTGGCGAGATGATGTACACCTTCCTCAAGGACTATACGCCGCCGCCTGCGGCCGCTCACTACCTCTTCGACATGAAGAAAACCAAGCTGATCGGACTGAAGGACTGGGTTGCGGCGCAGTCGAAATTCAAAGACCTACGGCAAGAGTGGCAGGCGAAATTCCAGTAACAACGGACTGGCGCCGAACGGCTCCGCCTCGGCGGGCGGAGCCGGCGCGGCGAAAGAGCCGCAATCGCCGTTTAAGATGCGCGACGGATCGCGGACGATGCGATGAGCACGCAAACGCTCACGGACAATGCGTTACCGGCGCCGGCGGCGAGCCGCTGGCGAAGCCTGGTGACGCAGGAGTTCGTCGTCACCATCGTTGTGAGCATCATCGTCGCGGTGGCGGTGATTCTGCCGCTGCTGGTGCTCGTCGTCAGCAGTTTTCGGGTGCTCGATCCCGGCGGCTTCGATACCGTCTGGGGGCTCGATAATTACAAGACGCTCTATACCGACCGCGTCATTCCCAAAGCCTTCGCCAATACGCTCATTGTGTGTGCGGGTTCCACAGTGATCGCGACGTTCTTCGGCGTCGCGCTCGCCTGGATCAACGCGCGCACCAATTCGCCCGGGCGCGAGCGGATGGAGCCGTTCAATCTCGTGCCGTTTTTCCTGAGCCCTTTCGTCGGCGCGATCGCCTGGCATAATCTGGCCGGGGGCAAGACCGGGCTCCTCAATTCCTGGGCGCATGACTATTTCGGCGTTCAGGGCAACTTGCTCAACGTCGACAATCTCTATGGCGTGATCTGGGTCACCGGCCTGTTCTTCGCCCCGCTCGTCTATCTGTTCGTGGTCGGCTCGTTGCGGCGCATGGACCCCTCGCTCGAGGATTCAGCGCGCACGACCGGCGCCGGGCTGGTGCGTACCGCCATGACCATAACGCTGCCGCTGGTCGCGCCCGGCATTTTGTCCGGGGCCATCATCGTGTTCGTCACCACCGCCGGCGAGTTCGGCGTGCCGTTCAAGCTCTCGGCACCCTACGGTTGGCAGACGCTCACCACGCAAATCTTCTCCAAAGCGGTCGGCGACGACGCCAACGTCTATCTCGGCTCGGCCATGAGCATGGCGCTCGGCGTCATTACCGTGCTGCTGATCTGGATCCAGCAGCGCTACATCGCGCCGCGCTCCTTTACCACGGTGACCGGTAAGGGTTTCCGCCCGAACGTCATCGATCTCGGCGGTTGGAAATGGGCGGCGTTCGCGTTCAATCTCACCTTTATCCTCGTCGCCATGGTGCTGCCAATTCTATGCCTGTTCGTGGTAAGCCTGCACCCGGTCTGGCAAGCCCGCATCATCCCGAGCGATCTGACGCTGCACAATTATGTCCGCACGCTGTTTTTCTGGGCGCCTGATCACATCTCTGCGGCTACCAACGGCATCGTCAACAGCTTCATCCTCGCCTTCGCCGGCGCGACCATCGCCATGATCCTGTCGCTGGTGATGAGCTACATGATTCACCGCACCAAAGGCTTCGGCGCGCGGCTGCTCGACTTCCTCTGCGTCGTTCCGGTGGGCTTCCCCGGCATCGTCATCGCGATGGGGGTTCTCGTCACCTACATCCGCACGCCGATCTACGCGACGCTCTGGATTCTGTTGCTCGGCTACATCACGCGCTTCTTTCCCTATGGCCAACGCAACGTCTCGTCGGTGATGCTGGCTATCTCGGAAGAGCTCGACCAGAGTTCGCGCATGGCGGGCGCGTCGTGGTTCACGACGCTGCGGCGGATCACCATTCCGCTGCTCAAGCCCGGCATTTTCGCCGGATGGGTACTGCTGTTCATCATCTTCCTGCGCGAGTTGTCGATCTCGATCATTCTTTATACGTCGGGCACCGAGACGCTGTCGGTCGGCGTCTATTATCTGACCAACTACGAGAACGAAACGCTGACGTCGGCGCTGTCGATGACGCAGACGGCCATTCTGCTCGCCTGCGTTTACATCTTCCGGCGTATCGCCGGGCGCGAGGCATTGACGGCATGAGCGCGGCCAGCACGAACGGCGCAATCGAGGCCCGGAACGCGGCCGGCCACTACGTCGAAGTTCAGGGCCTGGTGAAATTATTCGGCAGCGACCGCGCCGTGGACGACGTGTCGTTCGGCGTCCCCAAGGGAAAATTCCTGACGCTGCTCGGCCCTTCCGGCTGCGGCAAGACTACCACATTGATGAGCATCGCCGGGCTGCACACCATCGACGCCGGGCAAATCCGTGTCGGCGGCGTCGTTTATACGGCGCCCGCCAAGGGCCTCTTCCTTCCGCCGGAGAAGCGCGATATCGGCATGGTGTTCCAGAGTTACGCGATCTGGCCACATATGACGGTAGCGCAGAATGTCGCCTATCCGTTGGAGATCCGGAAAGTCGAGCGCGCCGAAATCGGCGCCCGCGTCGCCGATGTGCTGCAACTGGTAGGCTTGAGTCAAATGGCGAATAAGCTCGCGACCCAGATCTCGGGCGGCCAGCAACAACGGGCGGCGCTGGCGCGCGCGATCGTGTCGCGGCCGCGCCTGCTGCTGTTCGACGAGCCTTTGTCCAATCTCGACCTCAAGCTGCGCGAGCAGATGCGGCTTGAGCTCAAGCGCATTCAACACGAAGTCGGCATCACCTCGATCTACGTGACGCACGACCAAGCCGAAGCGCTGGTGATGAGCGACGAGATCGTCGTGATGAGCAAGGGCCGCATCCAGCAGAAAGGCGGCCCGCGCGAAATCTATGCCCGGCCCGCGAATGCCTATGTCAGCAATTTCATCGGCGTCGCCAATCTGCTCAAAGGACGCGTGACCGCGGTGACCGCGCCCGGACGCGGCGAAGTCGAGGTCACCACGGCCGGCCGCACGGTTCGGCTGCCGTGCCGGCTTGTCGCCGGCATGGCGGCCGGCGTTGACGCCGTCATTTCGGTGCGGCCCGAGAACGTCCAGGCCTCGCGCGAGAACGGCGGCGGCACCGGCCTCGAAGGCGAGGTGATCCAGGCGATCTTCCTCGGCAATTGTGTCGATTGTCGCGTGCGCTGGGGCGAGTTCGAATGGAAGGTCTTGGCGCATCCGCGCACCGGCCTGAAGGCCGGCGAGAAGGTCTATCTACGGCTCGATCCAGAGCGCACTTTGGCGGTGCTGCCATGAGCGCGAACGTCATGGTCGAGATCGAGCACCTGAGCAAGAATTTCGGCGCCGAACTGGCCGTGAATGACGTCAGCGTGGCCGTCAAACAAGGCGAGTTCGTCACGCTGCTCGGCCCTTCGGGCTGCGGCAAGACCACGACGCTGCGCTGCATTGCCGGGCTGGAGCGGCCGGATGCCGGCGAAATCCGCATCGGCGGCGACGTGGTGGCGGCGCCGCAGCGCGGAGTTTATCTCAATCCGGAAAACCGCAATATCGGGATGGTGTTTCAAAGCTACGCGGTCTGGCCGCACATGACGGTGTTCGACAACGTCGCCTACGGCCTACGCGTGCGGCGTGCGCCTGCCGCGGCGATCAAGGATCGCACCACCAAAGCGCTGGAGCTGGTCGGCTTGCCCCATTTGGCCGACCGCTACGCCACGAAATTGTCCGGCGGTCAGCGCCAGCGTGTCGCGCTGGCGCGCGCCATCGTCTATGAGCCGCGCGTCATTTTGTTCGACGAGCCGCTGTCCAACCTCGACGCCAAGCTGCGCGAGCAGATGCGGGTCGAACTGGTGCGGTTGCAGAAGGACGTCGGCATCACCTCGATCTACGTCACGCATGACCAGTCCGAGGCGCTGGTGATGAGCGACCGCGTGGTGGTGATGAACAACGGCGTTATCCAGCAGATCGGCGATCCGCAGACGATCTACGCGCGGCCGGCCAATACCTTTGTCGCCAATTTCATCGGCGTCGCCAATCTGATGCAAGGCGTCTTGCTCGGCCGCAGCGGCGCCTTTTGCGACGTTGAAATCGCGCTCGGCGAAGGCCGCGCGCCGCTGCGCCTCAAGGCCGCCGGCGGCGAAGGCGCCGCCACCGGACAGAAAGTGACGTTGAGCCTGCGGCCGGAGGACATCGACATTCACTTCGAACGCCCCGCCGCCGCTAACGGCAATCTGTTCGAGGGCGAGGTGATCGACACTGCCTATCTCGGCAGCCTGCTGGAATGCCGCGTCAAGGTCGGGCGCTACGCAGTCGGCATCCAGATCGATCACTACGAGCAGGTCGCCCCGCACCAGAAAGTTTTTCTGTCGTTCAGCCCAGATCACGGGCTTTGCCTGACGGAGTAAAAATCAACTCGCCATAAAGCCGCCGTCGACATTGAGCGTCTCGCCGGTGATCGACGACGCGCCGGGGCTTGCCAGAAAAACCACCGCGGCAGCGACTTCCTCCGGCGCGATGAAGCGGCCGGTCGGGATGCGCGCGAGCATGCGCTCGCGCGTTTGCTCGTCATACATCTTCGCGCGCGACGGCGTGAGCGCCGTGCCCGGCGCGATGGCATTGACCCGGATATTTTGCGCGATCCATTCGATCGCCAACATGCGCGTCATCTGGATCAGCCCGCCTTTGGCGGTGCCATAGACCGTGCGGCCGGCAAAGCCGGTCATGCCGTGGGTCGAGGCGATGTTGACGACGCAGCCGGGGCGGCCGCGAGCGATGCAATGCGCGGCATAGGTCCGCGCCATGAAGTAGGCGCCCTTGAGATCGGTGTCGACCACGTCGTCCCATTCCGCCCAGGTCACCTCGACCGCCGGCTTGACCAGCGTGCGGGCCGCGTTGTTGACCAGGACGTCAACGTCGCCAAAGGCTTCAACCGCGGCGGCAAAGGCTTGCGCAATATCGGCCTCGACGCGCAGATCGAGCCGCACCGGCACCGCCTTGCGCCCCTGCAAGGCCGGTTCGCGCAATAGCGCGTCGAGCCGCGCGGTGTCGCGGCTGGTGACCGCGAGATCGTAGCCTGCGCGCGCCAAGCCGGCGGCGATGGCGTAACCCAGGCCGGTTGAGGCGCCGGTGACAAACGCGGTGGGACTAGCCGGTGACGTCATCGAGGGCAATCCATTTCTGTTCGGCAGCGCTGCGGTAGCAAGCTTCCGCCAACTGCACGTCGCGGACGCCGGCGGCAAGATCGCAATTAAGTGCCGCGCCGGTAACGACGTGGCGCAGGAAATTTTCCCAGCCGACGCGGTAGGGATTGGTGTAGGCCTCAGCGCCCGCGACCTCTTTCCATTGGCCGCGATAGTCGGCGCCGATGTCGGTATCGGGATTGAAACGGCGGATAGTCGGCGTGTCGGGTTTGCTCTGCGTCCAGCAGCGATGCAGCCCTGCGAGCGCGGAGCCGCCGGTGCCGTCGACCTGCAAGGTCATAAGATCGTCACGCCGCACCCGCGTCGCCCATGAACAGATAATTGTACCGACCGCGCCATTCGCCAGTTCGACGAGCGTAACCGAACTGTCATCCACGTCGACCCGATAGCGCTTGCCGTCTTCGTCCACGCGTTCGGGGATCGCGGTCGTGACCGCCGACACCACGCGGCGGATCGGGCCGAGAATGCCTTCGATCACATAGCGCCAGTGCGGGAGCATGTCGGTTGACAACCCGCCGCCCCCGCTGCGCCGGTAATTCCAGCTCGGCCGCTGGCTCGGCTGCTCGGCCCCGTCGAACACCCACCAGCCGAAATCGAGCCGGAAGCCGGTAACGCGGCCGAAGAAGCCGCTTTGCGCGAGCGCCAGAAGTTTTTGCAAGCCCGGCAAATTTATCTTGTCCTCGACCGCGCCGGCCCTGAGCCCGCGCGTCTGCGCCGCGCGCAACAAGGCAAGTCCTTCGGCCACCGACGGGGCGACCGGCTTCTCGCTGTAGATGTGCTTGCCGGCGGCAATCGCCTTGGTCAGCGCCGGCACGCGCTGCTCGGTCGCCGCCGCATCGAAGAACACCGTGAAGTCCGGCTTTGCCAGCGCGGCATCGAGATCCGTGGTCCAATCCGCTACGCCATAGGTCTGCGCCAGCCCGGCAAGCGCCTCGCGGTCGCGTCCAAGCAGCAGCAGGCGCGGCACGACGCGGTCGGAGCCCGCAGCAAGACCGCCCTCGGCGCGGATCGGCGCCAGCGCATTGGCCAGATGCTGGGTCGCACCGATGCGCCCCGTGGCGCCATTCAAGATGATGCCGATTTCCTTGACCGCCATGACCTCTCTTGCCTGTCATAGTATGATGCGATCCTCTGGCTCCGCGCAACGCAGGTCTCTCATTTGCCCCGCCACATCGTTTGTCTGACGTTCGATTTCGACACCCAGTCCGGCTTCATCGCCCGCGGCATGACCACGCCGACGCCGCTGTCGCGCGGTGAGTTCGGAGCGGTTGCCGCGCCGCGGATTCTCGACCTGCTCAAATCGCGCAACATCAAGTCGACCTGGTTCATTCCCGGCTTCACCCTCGAAAGCTGGTCGCGCGAATGCGAAGCGGTGGTGGCGGGCGGGCACGAAGTCGCGCACCACAGTTGGGCGCATATTCCGCCGGCGATGCAGAGCCGCGACGAAGAAGAAGCCGATTTGGTGCGCGCCAATGATGCCATTGCGCGCTTGAGCGGACGCAAGGCGCGCGGTTACCGCTCGCCGTCATGGGATCTGAGCGAACACACCATCGACCTGCTGCTCGCCCACGGCTTCCGCTACGATTTCGAGCTTGATGGGCGCCGACTACCTGCCCTATCGCGCGCGGCGCGGCGACGTCGCCAAGCTCGGCGAGCCGTTCAGCTTCGGCGAACAGACCGCGCTGATCGAAATGCCGATCAGTTGGTCGCTCGACGATTATCCGCATTTCGAATTCGTGCGCACCGCGGCCACCATCCTGCCCGGCCTGCAGCCAGCGCGCGCGGTGATGGACAGTTGGCTCGACGAGTTCCTCTACATGCAGAAGACGGTCGACTGGGGCGTGCTCACTTACACCATGCATCCGTTCGTGATCGGGCGCGGCTACCGCATGCTGGCGCTCGAGCGGCTGGTGGACCGGCTCGGAAATGAGGGCGCGGTGTTCATGGCCATGGAAGATGCCGCGCGCGAGGCGCAGGCACGGCTCGTCAAATAGTTGTCAGCGTCCTGCGGCGTAGCCCTGCATGCCGCGCGGATTGGCGGCGGCGCGGCGGCGTTTGCCCAGCCGCGAGGCGGCCGTCAGCCGGCCTTCCGACCAGGCCGGCCCGACCTCGACTTCGTGTCCGCGCGCGCGCAGCTCCTTTACCGTTGCCTCTGGCACGCGCGACTCGACCACCATAACACCGGGGCGAGCCATGCGCGGCCAGAACGACGACGGGAAATGCTCGGAGTGCCAGGCCGGCGCGTCGATCGCCTCCTGCAAATTCATGTTGGCGTGCGCATGCCGCAGAAACATTTGCGTGATCCACTGGTCCTGCTGGTCGCCGCCCGGCGAACCCCAGGCCAGATAGGGCTCTTCGTCGCGCAAGGCCATCGTCGGCGTCAGCGTTGAACGCGGGCGCTTTCCGGGCGCGAGCGCGGCCGGATGGTCCTCGTCGAGCCAGAACATCTGAGCGCGGGTGCCGAGGCAAAAGCCAAGCTCCGGGATCACCGGCGAGGAGTGCAACCAGCCGCCGGAGGGCGTGGACGACACCATATTGCCGGCTTGATCGATGATGTCGAAATGCACGGTGTCGCCGGGAATAGCTCCGGTCCGTTCGCGCTTGATCTGCGCGGCATCAGGCAAACGATTGTCATCGTGCGTCCAGTCGATGCGTCCGACGGTCGGTTCGCCAGCCCCCGAGCTTGCAACCGCGGTGCGCGCCTCGTCGGCCAGGCGCACGTCGAGCGTCTTGCCAAAGCCGACCACGGTTCCGGGGCGCAGCTCCAGCGAGGCGCGGTCCGTGATCAATTTCCGGCGCTCGTCGTTATACGCATCCGAGAGCAGCACATCGACGGGCACTTTCACGAATTTCGGATCGCCATAGAACGTGTCGCGGTCGGCGAACGCAAGCTTGGTCGCCTCGATTTGCAAATGAATGAAGTCGGCGCTCGTGGGGCTCATCGCATCGAGATCGTAGCCTTTGAGCAAAGCGAGCGTCTGCAAGGTCGCGAGCCCTTGCGTCCATGGCCCCGGCTTCATCACCGTGTAGCGGCCATAATCGTAGCTGATCGGCGGCTCGACGGTGGCCTGCCAGCCGGCCATGTCCTGACCGTAGAGCACGCCGCGATGACGCTCGCCCGAGGTATCCATGATCTCTTGCGTGCGGCAGAATTTGTCGATCGCGTCGGCGACGAAACCTTGCGACCAGGATTTTCGCGCGCGCTCGATCTCCGCTTCGCGGTTGCCGCCGCCGCTTTGCGCTTCGCGTAAAATGCGTTCGTAGGTTTCGGCCATCGTCGTATTGGTAAAAATGCTACCGGGCGTCGGAACTTTGCCGCCGGGCAAATAGAGTGCGGCGGATGTCGGCCAGTGGTCGCGAAACTGGTCCTTGACCGTGTCGATGGTGGCGCTGATCCGCTCGACCAACGGGTAGCCGTTTTTGGCGTAGCCGATCGCGGGTGAGAGCACATCGGCAAGCCGCATCGTGCCGTAGTCGCGCAACAGCGTCATCCAGGTGTCGAAGGTGCCGGGGATACATGCGGCCAAAAGTCCGGTGCCGGGGATAAGATCGAGACCCAGTTCGTCGCGGTAGTGCTTGATCGTGGCGCCGGCCGGCGCCGGCCCCTGCCCGCAAATCACCTCGGTTTTATTGCGCCGCACGTCATGCAGAATTACCGGCACGTCGCCGCCCGGACCGTTGAGATGCGGCTCAACCACTTGCAGCGTGAAGGCGGTTGCGGCCGCCGCGTCGAAGGCATTGCCTCCCTTTTCCAACGTCGCCATGCCGACGGCGGTTGCGATCCAATGCGTCGAGGCGACGACGCCGAAGGTACCTTCGATTTCAGGCCGGGTTGTGAACGGATTGGGATTGATGTTGGAAGGGCGAGCGGGCATTGCGGCTCCGTGTTGCTGCCGTTTTGTAACAGAGATATCGCGCTAGCGCAGGTGGCAGGCGACCAATTGCCCGGGCTTTACTTCACGCAAGGCCGGCACCTCGACCTTACAGCGGTCGAATACATAAGGGCAGCGGGTGTGGAAGTGACATCCCGAGGGCGGGTTGATTGGGCTTGGCACGTCGCCCTGCAGCACCCGCTTCTGCCGCTTGACGCGCGGGTCCGGCACCGGCACTGCCAGCAGCAGCGACTCGGTGTATGGGTGCAGGGCCTTGGTGAACAGCGTGCGCTTGTCGGTATATTCCACGATGCGGCCGAGATACATCACCGCAATGCGGTGGCTGATGTGCTCGACCACCGCCAGATTATGCGAGATGAAGAGATAAGCGAGGCCCATCTCCTTTTGCAGGTCCATCATCAGATTGAGCACCTGCGCCTGAATCGAGACGTCGAGCGCCGACACCGGCTCGTCGGCGACGATCAGCTTCGGCTGCAACGCGAGCGCGCGCGCGATGCCGATGCGCTGGCGCTGGCCGCCGGAAAACTGGTGCGGATAGCTGTCCATCTGCGCCTTGCGTAAGCCCACCCGGTCGAACAACGCGGCGACCCGCTTCTTCACGTCCCGCCCGCGCGCGGTGCGATGCACGCGCATCGGTTCGGCCACGATGTCGCCGGCTGACATGCGTGGATCGAGCGAGGAAAACGGGTCCTGGAAAATGATCTGCATCTGCCGGCGATAGGGCCGCAGTTCGGTCTTGCTCAAACGGGTGATGTCGCAACCGTCGATCTTGATAAAGCCCGCAGTCGGTTCGATCAGCCGCAAGATGGTGCGGCCGACCGTCGACTTGCCGCAGCCGGATTTGCCGACCAGGCCGAGCGTCTCGCCGCCATTGATCGAGAAACTGACGCCATCGACCGCGAACACGGTGCCCGCCGCTCGCTGCAATAACCCTTTGCGGATGGGGAAATGCTTTTTCAGGTCGCGCACATCGAGCACGGCCGGGCGGGCAGCGTAAATGTCACGCGCCTCAGCCATCGCGGCCCCCGAACAATTCGGCGGAGCGCCAACACGCCGCCCAGTGCCGCGGCCGTTTCTCTTCGTAGGCCGGATAGGTGGCCCGGCAACGGTCTTCGGCATAGGCGCAGCGCGGCGCAAACACGCAACCCGCCGGCAGGTCGGTCAAGGCCGGCACCATGCCAGGGATTTCCTGCAAGCGCCCAGACGCGCTCTCCGCCTCGCCGCGCATCAGGTCGAGCCGCGGGATCGAGGCCATCAGCCCGTGCGTATAGGGATGCTGCGGCCGGGCGAACAGCTCCTCGACCGGCGCTTCTTCAACCTTGCGCCCGGCGTACATCACAATCACACGCTGCGCGGTCTCCGCCACCACGCCGAGATCGTGAGTGATCAAAATGATCGCGGTGCCAAGCTTACGCTGGAGGTCGAGAATAATGTCGAGAATTTGCGCCTGGATGGTAACGTCGAGCGCGGTGGTCGGTTCATCCGCAATCAGCACTTTCGGATTGCACGCGAGTGCCATGGCGATCATGGCGCGCTGGCGCATGCCGCCGGACAGTTGGTGCGGGTATTCCTTGGCGCGTTGCTCCGGCTCCGGAATGCGCGCCAAGCGAAGCATGTCAACCGCCTTGTCCCAGGCCTGCCGCCGGCCGATATCTTCGTGCAACAGCAGCACTTCGGCGATCTGGCTTCCGATCATGAGCACCGGATTGAGCGAGGTCATCGGTTCCTGGAAGATCATGGCGATGTCCTTGCCGCGCACGCCGCGCATCGCTTCCTCGCTGAGCGCGAGCAGATCGATGCCGGCGAGCCTGACGGAGCCGCTGGCGATACGGCCGGGCGGATCGGGCACAAGCCGCATCAACGACAAAGCGGTAATGCTTTTGCCGCAGCCCGATTCGCCGACGATCGCCAGCGTCTCGTGCGGCGCTAGCGAAAAGCTGACGCCGTCCACGGCTTTGACGACGCCGTGGCGCAGGTCGAAATAGGTGCGCAAGCCGTCGACCGCGAGCAGTGGCTCCTGGTTCGAAATATCGGCCGGCGCCGGGGCGCGTTCGCTGGTCGCGAGGGTCATGCGCTAGTTACGCAGCCGCGGATCGAGGATGTCGCGCAACGCGTCGCCGAACAGATTGGTGCCGAATACCGCCAGGCTGATGGCGGCGCCGGGGAATATCACCAGCCAGGGCGCCACACGGACATATTCCGTGGCGGATTCCGACAGCATGCGGCCCCAGGACGGATGCGGCTCGGGCACGCCGAGGCCGAGGAACGACAGCGACGCCTCGGTCAGGATGGCGGCGCCGAGTTGCGCGGTGGCGATCACGATCAGTGGGGCCAGCGTATTGGGCAGCACGTGGCGCACCGCGATGCGGTACTCGCTCATGCCGACGGCGCGCGCGGCCTCGACGAAGGGCTGTTCGCGAAGGGTGAGCGTATTAGAGCGAATGACGCGCGCCGCATAAGGGACCAGCGGAATGGCGATGGCGACGATGGTATTGTCGAGCGCCGGCCCCAGCGCCGCCGCCATCACCAACGCCAGCACCAAAAGCGGCACCGCCTGTAGCACGTCGACGATGCGTTGGATCAGCAGATCGATCCAGCCGCCGATATAGCCGGATGCGAGACCGAGCGCGACTTCGAACGCGCAACCCAGCAACGTCGAACCGAGACCGACCGCGAGCGATATGCGCGCGCCATAAACGATGCGGCTGTAGATGTCGCGGCCCATGTTATCGGCGCCCAACCAATGCCCGTGGCCCGGCGGCAACAGCGAAATGACAGAATTGGTTCTGATCGGGTCGTAGGACGTGATGAAATCGGCGAACACGGCCGCGAATACGAACACCAGCATGATCACGGCACCGACGACGCCCAGCGGATGGGACGCGGCGTGATACCGCATCTTCGACCAAACGCCTTCGGCGCGGCTGGCGTCAGCCACGGGCCCCGGAACGATATCGATGCTAGCCATTCATCAATCTCCCACAGCTAGCCCGAATACTTGATGCGCGGATCAAGCGCCGCATAAAGCAGATCGACCAGAAAGTTTATCGACACCGCCACCACCGCGATGAACATCACCAGGTTTTGCACGATCGGATAGTCGCGCCAGCGGATCGCCTCGACCAGGAAGCGCGCGACACCCGGGATGTTGAATACCGTTTCGGTGACGATCAAACCGCCCATCAGGAACGCGGCCTCGATGCCGATGACGGTGACCACGGGCAACACCGCGTTGCGCAAGGCGTGATGGTAGTTGACGTTGTTGTCGGACGCGCCTTTGGCGCGCGCCGTGCGGATGTAGTCTTGCCGCAACACTTCCAGCATCGACGAGCGAGTTAGCCGCATGACCAGCGCCGATGAGCGAAAGCCGACCGCCGCTGCCGGGACGCTGAACAGCCACAGTGTGTTCCAGAATCCCTTGGGGGGATCGGTGTAAATCGGAATCGTGCCGAAGAATTTCACGAAGGCCATCAGGATCAACAGGCCTAGCCAGAACGCCGGTATCGACAGCCCGCTCAGGCTGACCACCCGCAACACATAGTCGAGCGCGGAATTCTGCTTGACCGCGCTGATCACACCAAGCGGCACGCCGAACGCGATCGAAAACAGCAGCGCCAGGCCGGCGAGTTTGGCGGTAATCGGAACGCGCGGCAGAATTTCGTCGAGCGCCGGCTTCTCCGATACGTAGGAATATCCGAGGTCACCGTGTGCCAGGCCGCTGATCCATTGGGCGTATTGCACGGGGATCGGCAGATCGAGCCCCATATCCTTTTCCAACTTGGCTTTCTCGGCGGTGTCGATCATTCCGGCCGAATCAAACAAAATGTCCGCTATGTTGCCGGGCACCACCCGCAACATCACAAAGATCAGCACGGAAATTCCGAACAGCGTCAGGAGCATCAAAAAGAAGCGCCTGATCAGATAAGTCCCCAACATGGCCTCCCATGGTCCACTGGGAAACGGCGCGCCTGGCCGTCATCGACCGGCCAAGCGCTCCAGCGAGGCGCCTTGGCGACCGCCCACATCGCCGCGCGACTTTGCGACGACATCAGGCTTACTTATCCAGCCACACGTCCTCGTAACGATAGCCGTTGTAAGCGCTGTTGTTCATGATCGTCATGTTCTTTACGTAAGGCTTCCAGCATGTGCCTGTCCGCGCGTGCAATAGGATCGGCCGCGCCACGTCCTCTTGCAGTTTCTTGTCGATGTCCCACACCATTTTCTTGCGCTTCTCGACATCGGTTTCCTGCGACTGCTTGTCGAACAGCGCCTGCAGATCCTTGTTGCAATAATGCGTGTAGTTGCGCTCGGAACCGCAGCCGAAGTTTTCGTAGAAAGCCTGGTCGGGATCGTCGATGCCGTTGCCGGTAAGATTGAGGCCGACCGAATAGTCATTACGCGCGACCTTGGCGAACCAGGCGCTCGATTCCACAGGCTCCAACTCGGCATCGATGTAGATGCTCTTGAGCTGATCGATCAAAACCACGGCCGGGTCGCGATAAGTCGCAAGATTGCGCGTCGACACCTTGATCTTGAGTGGCTTTTCGGCGCTGTAGCCCAGCTTAGTCATGATCGCGCGGGCTTCCTCGCGGTCTTTCTTCACGTCGCCGTAGCCCGGAATAGTCTTGAGCATGTCCTTCGGCATGCCCCAAACGCCTTCGGGCGGCGGCAATAGCGCGCCGCCGGCGTCGCCCTGCCCCTGCAAGATGATGTCGATCATCGATTTGCGGTCGAGCGCCAGCGCCATCGCTTTGCGCAGTTCAAGATTGTTGAACGGCGGGCTCTCGCGGTTGATGATGAGATTGGTGCTGACGTTGATCGGCGCGATCTCGCAGATCGCGGTCGGATCCTGCGACTTGATGTCCTTTTCCAGCGCCGCCGTCATCTCGGTCGGGAAGGTCATGTCGACTTTGCCGGCGACGAAGGCAAGCACCGCGGTCGCGCGGTTTTTGATGATGGTGAATTCGATGCCGTCGAGATACGGCAGGCCCTTTTTCCAATAGTCGGGATTCTTGGTAAGCTTGATCGATTCGTTCTGCTTCATCTCGACAAATTTGAACGGCCCAGTGCCGATCGGATGCGTACGCATCTGCGCGGCCGGGACGTGGCACGAATACATCGGCGTGTAGCCGGACGCGATCATCGCCAGTAGCGACGGCTGCGGCCGCTTGAGATGCAGCGTAACTTCGAAGTCGCCATTGGTGGTGATGTCGGAAATATTATCGTACAAGCCCTTGCGCGGGTTTTTGCGGAACTTGTCCTGCCCTTTGCCTTGAATGAGGTCGAAGGTGCATTTTACATCCTTGGCCGTGAACGGCTGGCCATCGTGCCACTTGACGCCCTGATGCAGCTTGAAGGTGAGCGAAAGATTGTCGCTGCTCCAGGCCCAGCTATCCGCCAGTTCCGGCACGATGGTACCCATGCTGTTCTGCGGCTTGTGCTGGTCGTATTCGACCAGATTGTTGAAGATCGGCATCGCCGGAACGTTGACCGAGAACGTCGCTTCCTCATGGATCGAAAGACTGGGCGGAGTCTCGCGATGATAGATTTGCAGGATTCCGCCGTGCTTAGGCTCCGCCCCCTGGGCGGCACAGATCGTGAGGCTGGCGAGAATAGCCGTCGCCAGTGCGACAAATTTAGCTCCCATTGGATCCTCCCAGGATGCGCGGCTGACGCGACCGTGGCTGGTCGGCAGCCTGTTTCTTGCTTTTTATGACGCCAACGCTACCCGGTATGATAGGCCCGATCAACTCGACAAAAATGGCCCTCTGGCGCGAACGGGAGCCGCTTGCCAACGGTTCAGCCGGACCGCACGATAGCCCGATTATGGCGTCCGCCATTGCGTAGAAAGCCGGAGCGGCAATGCTGACCGAGAGCGATAATATCGTCGCCGAAACGGCGGCGCGGATATTTGCCGACCTCGCCGATCCTCAGACGATCAACCGTGCCCGCGACGCGAGCTGGAAGGAGAAGCTGTGGCGCGCGTTGTCCGATGCGGGCCTCATGCTCGCCTGGGTGCCGGAGAAACTGGGCGGCGCGGGCGCAAGCCTCGCCGAGGGCTTCGCCATCCTCGGCGTCGCCGGCCGTTATGCGCTGCCGGTGCCGCTGGCGGAAACGATGATTGCCGGATGGCTGCTCACGCGTGCCGGGATTTCGGCGCCAGCGGGCGCGATGACGGTCGCGCCGGCCCGCCCGCGCGATAGGATCACATTGAATAAAGACGGCACCTTGAGCGGAATCAGCCGCGGAGTTCCCTTCGCCGAGGATTCCAAGCACATCGCGGTCATGGCCGCCGGCGACAAAGGCTCGGCGATCGCCTTGGTGAAGACCGCCGACTGCCGTGTGGGCGAAGGAAAAAATCTCGCCGGCGACGGGTCTGACAGTGTGACCTTCGAGGGTGCCAAAACAATCGCCAGCGCGCCGGCGCCGTTTGATGCTTCCGCGCTGATGCTGATGGGCGCGGCCGTGCGCAGCGTTCAATCGGCCGGCGCGCTGGAAGCGATCCTGTCGCTCAGCGTCGACTACGCCAATGAGCGCGTGGCGTTCGAGCGCAAGATCGGCAAATTCCAAGCCGTGCAGCAGAACCTCGCGCGCCTTGCCGGCGAAACCGCCGCCGCGCTCGCCGCCGCAGGCTCCGCCGCCGACACCATCGAGCACAGCGATGCGTTCGACGACACCGTGATGCTGGAAGCGGCGTCGGCGAAAATCCGCACCGGCGAAGCGGCCGCGGAAGGTTCCGCCATCGCCCATCAGGTGCACGGCGCCATCGGCTTCACCAACGAGCACGTGCTGCATCGCTTCACGCTCCGTCTTCTGTCGTGGCGCGACGATTTCGGCAGCGAAAGCTACTGGGCGGCGGCGCTCGGCGAGTTGGTCGCGCAGCGTGGCGCTCATCAGTTCTGGCCGATGCTGGCGACGCGATAGGATCGACGAATGGAAAAAGCCCTCACCTTCGATCAAATCAGGCTGCCGCCCGAATGCGACAGGCTGCGCGAAGAAGTGCGCGCCTTCTTGGCCGAGGAAGTAGCCGTCGGCACCTTCGTTCCCGACCGGCCCGGACACGGGGATACCCATAATCGCGCGTTCAGCCAGCGCGTCGGCGCCAAGGGATGGATCGGCATGACCTGGCCGAAAAAATACGGCGGCCACGAGCGCAGTTTTCTCGAGCGCCACGTGGTGACGGAAGAATTCCGCGTCGTGAACGCGCCGGTCCGCCTGCACTTCGTTGCCGACCGGCAGAGCGGGCCGATCTTGCTCAAATACGCGCCCGAGCACATCAAGCAGGACATCTTGCCACGCATCTGCCGCGGCGAATTGTGCTTCGTGATCGGCATGAGTGAGCCGGGCTCGGGTTCCGATCTGTTCGCCGCCAAGACCAAGGCGACAAAAACCGACGGCGGCTGGAAGATCAATGGCTCGAAAATCTGGACCAGCAATGCCCACATCGCCGACTACATGCTCGGCTTGTTCCGCACCTCGCCAGCCACCAAAGAAAACCGCCGCCACGGCCTGACGCAATTCCTCGTCGACATGAAAACTCCGGGCATCACGGTCAACCCGATCTATCAGATGACCGGCCAGCACGATTTCAACGAAGTCGTGTTCGACGACGCCTTCATCCCCGACGATTGCGTGCTGGGCGATATCGACGGCGCCTGGAAACTGGCGACCAGCGAGCTCGCCTATGAACGCAGCGGCCCCGAACGCTTCCTGGAAACCTATTACGTGCTGGCCGAGCTGGTGCGCGCGCTTGAGCCCAATCCCGATTTACACAGCGCCGAAGGTCTCGGCCGCCTGGTGGCGCAATTGCACACCTTGCGGCGTATGTCGTTGTCGGTGGCCGGTATGCTGCAAGCTGGCAAGGAGCCGGTGGTGGAATCCTCGATCGTCAAGGATGTCGGCACCGTCTGGGAGCAGAAGCTTCCCGAGCGCGTGCGCGAGCTCGGCGCCTTTCTCGATCCGGAAGCAAGCAACCGAGCGACGCTGGACGAGCAACTCGCGTTCGCATTTAAGATAGCGCCCAAGCTCACGATCCAGGGCGGCACCACCGAGATCCTGCGCGGCATCATCGCGCGCGGCCTCGGGTTGCGGTGAAAAGGGACGCGCGGTGCCGGATATTGCAAAGCTACTCTGGCCAAAAACAGTCGCCGTAGTCGGCGCATCATCCGATACCAGCGGGCTGCGCGGCCGCATCCTCGAAATCATTTTAAGTCACCCATACGAGGGCAAGGTCTTTCCGGTCAGCCGCAGCGCATCGGAGGTGCAAGGGCTCAAGGCTTATGCATCCATCGACGCGCTGCCGGAGCCGGCCGATCTCGCGATCCTCATCGTGCCCGCGCAGTACATTCCAGCCGAGCTGGAGCGCTGCGGCCGCGCCGGCGTCAAGGCCGCCGTCATTCTCTCTTCAGGTTTTGCCGAGGAACCGGGCGAGGCAGGCGTGCGCATGCAGGCCGAGATCGCCGCCACCGCGCGGCGCTACGACATGGCGGTGACCGGGCCCAACACCGAGGGCTTTGCAAATATCGCGGCAGCGCTGTGCCCGACCTTCAGCCCGGCCATGGACAAGAACGCCGGCGCCATCCGCCCGGCGCGCGCGCTCGGCAAGCGGCCAGGTGTCGGTGATCTCGCAGAGCGGCGGGCTTGGCTTTGCGTTCTTCGATCGCGCCCGGCCGCGCAACCTAGCGTTCCGCCATATCGTGACCACCGGCAACGAAGCTGCGCTCGATGATCGCGGACGTCCTCGACTACATGCTCGACGAAGGCGAGACCGATGTTTTCCTGCTGCTCTTGGAAGACGTGAAATCGCCGGAGAAATTCAAGCGCGCGGCCGAAAAGGCGCTCAAGGCCGGCAAGCCGCTGATCGTCGGCAAGATCGGCCAGATCGGAACCGGGCCGCCGCGCCGTCACGTCGCACACCGCGGCGCTCGCGGGCTCGCACGCAGCTTACCGCGCCATATTTACGCACTACGGCCTGATCGAAGGCCGCGATTTCGACGAGATGATCGACCTGGCGGCCGGCTTCCTCGCCTGCGGCGACAGGCTGCCGGCCGGCACGCGCACGGGCATTTGCACGTCGTCGGGCGGCGCCGGCGTGTGGATGGCGGACGCCTGCGCCGCCGCCGGGCTCGAAGTGCCGGTGCTCGACGACGAAACGCGCGAAGCGATCGACGTGCATCTGCCGTCCTACGGCACCTCGCAGAACCCGGTCGATTCCACCGCGCAAGGCGTGCACAAAGCTCGGCTACGCGCGAATTCGCGCGCCTGGTCGGCCAGTCGCCGTTGGTCGACGGCGTCATTGTGGTGTGACGGCGCGCCGCTCCGCTTTTCTGGAAGCACGATCTGCCGAAACTCAAGGAGCTCGGCGCGCGAATTCAAGAAGCCAATATTCATGTGGACCTACACGCTGCCCTCCAGCGCAGCGTCGAAATCCTCAACGAAGCCGGCTATCCGCTGTTCACCGATGCGCACGGTTGCGCCCGCACGCATGCGCGCGATGGCGGACTACCGCGCGCTGCGCGAGCGGCTGTTGCGGCCGATCGAGCACCGGGCCATCGCCGCATCGGAGCGCGAAAAGTGCGCGCAATGCTGGCGCAGTCCGGTCCGTGCTGTGTGAATGGCAGGCGCGGCCGCTGCTCGCGGCCTACGGCATCGGCGTCGGACGCCGGACAGCTCGCGCATTCGGCGATGAGGCCGAAGCCGCGGCGCAGGCGATCGGACGGCCGGTGGCGCTCAAAGTGCAATCCGCCGATATTCCGCACAAGACCGAAGCCGGCGCCGTCGCCTTGGATCTCGCCGGCGCCGATGCGGTGCGCGCGGCCTACGATCGCGTGCTCGCTGCCGCCAAGAAACATCATGCCCCGACGCGCGCATCGACGGCGTGCTGGTGCAGCCGATGGCGGCGCCCGGGCGCGAAGTCATTCTCGGCATCAATCGCGACCCGAACTGGGGCCTGATGCTGATGGTCGGCCTCGGCGGCGTGCTGGTCGAAGCGCTCGGCGATGTGGCGCTGGCGCCGGTGCCGCTCGATCAGGCCGCCGCGCGCGCCCTGCTCGGCCGCCTCAGAGGCGCGCAAGTTTCGGGCCCTATCGCGGCGCGCCGCCGGCGGACACCGATGCCTCGATCGACCTGATAGTGCGGCTGTCGCAGTTTGCCGCCGACCATGCCGATGACATCGCCGAGATCGACCTCAATCCGGTGATCGTGCATGCCGCAGGGCCAGGCGTTTCGGTGGTGGACGCGCTGATCGTCAAGCAGGCACCGCGACGGCGCGAACGCCGCGCGCGGCCGAATAAAAGGAAAATGTCATGGGCCCGTTCAAGGATATCGGCGTCGAAAAAACCGGTCATGTGGCGCTGATCGAAATCAGGCGGCCGCCGAATAATTTCTTCGACATCGCGCTGATCCAAGAAATCGCCGACGCGCTCGAGGCGCTCGACGCAGGACGCCGACTGCCGCGCGGTGGTGCTGGCCGCGCAAGGCAAGGCGTTTTGCGCCGGCGCCAATTTCGGCGATGGCAGCATGCTCGACAAAGACGGCCAGCGGGTCGACCGCGATATCGCGGTCCAGCATCTCTACTCGAGGGCAACCGGCTGTTCCGCACCAGAAAGCCAATCGTCGCTGCGGTCCATGGCGCCGCGGTCGGCGGCGGCCTCGGCCTCGCCATGGTGGCGGATTTCCGCGTCGACCTGCGCCGGAAGCGCGCTTCTGCCGCCAATTTCACCCGGCTCGGCTTTCATCCCGGGCTTCGGATTGACCGTGACGTTGCCGCTGGTGATCGGGCCGACCAAGGCGGCGCTGATGTTCTACACCAGCCGCCGCGTCAACGGCGAAGAGGCTTTCGCGATGGGGCTCGCCGACGTGCTGGTGCCGCGGGATCAGGTGCGCGCGCGCCGACGATGGCACTCGCCGCCGAGATCGCGGAAAATTCGCCGCTCGGGTTGATCTCGACGCGTGCCACCATGCGCGGCGATCTCGCCGACCGCGTGCGCGCCGCGACCGAGCACGAACTCGCCGAGCAGACTCGGCTGCGCAAGACCGACGACTTCAAGGAAGGGGTCAAAGCCACCGCCGAGCGGCGTGTACCCGACTTTCAGGTCGTTAATGGCTACTTGCGGAATATCCGGCCAACTATAGTCTTGTGGCATATGTGCGTAGTCGAGGTCCGGGACGATGTCACTTCCACTGATCGTCGGAATAAGCGGCGCGTCCGGCGCGATCTATGGCGTGCGACTGTTGCAGACGCTGCGAAAGCATAATGTCTCCACGCATCTGGTGATCTCCAAATCGGCCGCCATCACGCTCAAGGAAGAGATGGACTTGAGCGTCGACGACGTGCGCGCGCTGGCGGACACCACCTATTCGAACAGCGACATCGGCGCGGCGATCTCCAGCGGCTCGTTCAAGACGCGCGGGATGGTGATCGCCCCCTGCTCGATCCGCACCGTTTCCGATATCGCCTATGGCACCACTGACAATTTGATCAGCCGCGCCGCCGACGTCATCCTCAAGGAGCGGCGGCGGCTCGTTTTGATTGCGCGTGAAACGCCGCTGCACGCCGGGCACCTTCGCAGCATGCTGGCGGCGACCGAAAACGGCGCCATCATCATGCCGCCAATGCCGGCGTTCTATCACCGGCCGAAGACCATCGACGACGTGGTCAACCAGACCGTCGGCCGCTGCCTTGACTTGTTCGATATCGACGTCGGCCTGGTGAAGCGCTGGCCTTCGGGCAAAGCCTGAAACGGGGGGATGCCGCATGGGCCCGCCGTTCTGGGATTTCTCCATCGCGGTTTACAGCGAGAGCGCGGCGCAGAACGAATGCTTGGATCTGCAAGACCGGTTCGGGGTCGATGTAAATTTGATTCTGCTGTGCGCGTTTCTCGGTGCCGTGCACGGCCTCGTCTTAACTTCCGACGATATCGCATCGGCCCGGCAG
Organism: uncultured Alphaproteobacteria bacterium; assembly: GCA_963709015.1. Taxonomy (GTDB): domain Bacteria; phylum Pseudomonadota; class Alphaproteobacteria; order Rhizobiales; family Xanthobacteraceae; genus Pseudolabrys. Next base: position 139,713 of record CAVPUU010000009.1, read on the forward strand.
GAAGTCCGGCAATGGCACGACGATATCGTAAGATCGCTGCGGACGGCGCGCCGGAAGCTCAAGGCCGCCGAATTAGGGGGTGATGATGCCACGCGCGCCGCGGTGCAATTGGGTGCGCAAGTCAAAGCCGCTGAGCTCGAATCCGAACGCATCGAACAGATGGTGCTCCAACGATGGGCCGACGCGCGGGCTGCAGGTCGGCCGCGCGGTAAAGCGAGCGAAGCCGTTGCTGCAAATCTGCAGACGCTGCTGACCGCTTATGGCGCCGGCAACGATCCACTCGCCTTCGCCAGGCATCTTATTGCCGCAGCGCTTGACCAAGCGGCGAAGTAGCGTCAGCGGGTAGCATTTATGTCCACCGTTTCCCGTTTCCCCCTTCTGATCGATTGAATATTTTGCCATCTAAAGCGTCCGACGCCTCGATGTGCTCAAAAGCTTAGGGCGACTGGCGGGTGAGATGGCGACGTGGGTCGTCATTCCGACGCTTTTCCCTGGAATGTATTTTCAGGCAGTAATTCCAACGGTTTATCGGTAGTATGGTCCGATGACGCTCTGGCTGATGTTTGTCCTGATGACGGCGGCGGCGGTTTTCGCCGTGCTGTGGCCGCTGGCGCGCCGCAAACCCTTGCGGGCCGGCAGCGACGTCGCCGTCTATCGCGACCAGTTGGACGAAATCAAACGCGACCGCGCCAGCGGTCTGATCGGCGAAGCCGAGGCCGAGGCCGCCCGCGTCGAAGTCTCGCGCCGGCTGATCGCCGCAGCCGATGCTACGGAATCTGAAAAGTCCGCGCCGGAGATCTCGTCGCTTCGGTCCCGCCGCGTTACCGCCATCGCCGGTCTCGTCCTGCTGCCGATCGGCGCGCTCACGCTTTATCTCATGCTGGGCTCGCCGGACTTGCCGGGTGAACCGCTGGCGGCCCGCCAACAAACGCCGGGCGAGGCGCGCAAAGTCGAAAACATGGTCGCCCAGGTCGAGGACCATGTCGCGCGCGATCCCAAGGACAGCCGCGCCTGGGAAGTGCTGGCGCCGGTCTATATGCGCCTCGGCCGTTTCGACGATGCGGTCAGGGCCTGGAGCAATGTGATCAGCCTGAACGGCGGCAGTGCCGAACGCGAAGCCGATTTCGGCGAGGCCATGGTGGCCGCGGCCAACGGCGTCGTCACCCATGAGGCGAAAGCCGCCTTCGAGCGCGCGCTGGCGCTCGACGCCAAGAACGTGATGGCGCGCTTCTACATGGGCATGGCCGCCGACCAGGCCGGCCGGCGCGCCGATGCCGAGAAGATTCGGGGATTCCTTTTGGCCGAAGCGCCGCCAGGCGCTCCCTGGATCGAGGTGGTCCGCCACGCCATGGTGCGCGATGCACCGGTCGGCGCGACGGTGTCCGCAGCACCCGGCGCGCCGGGACCCAGCGCGGACGATATCGCGGCGGCGCGGCAGCTGAAGCCAGACCAGCAAAATCAGATGATCCGCGGCATGGTTGCGCGGCTCGCCGACCGGCTCAAACAGGACGGCTCCGACGTCGCCGGCTGGGAGCGGCTGCTGCGCGCCTACATGGTGCTGGGCGACCACGACAAGGCGCTGGCCGCCGCCGCCGCCGCGCGGCGGGCGCTTGCCGGCGACGCCGACAAACTTCACCGCCTCGACGAGGTGATCAAAGACCTCAAAGTCGAAGGTTAGGCAATGCGCCGGCGAGCGGAGTGTCAGGGATGTCGGCATGTCCGCTTCAGAAGTCCGCAGGCTGGCACGTCTCGTCCCCGAATCCGCCGATCTCCCGCTGCGCCGGATGGCGGCGCGTGATTGTCGCGGAGCGAGCGGTAGAGCCTGCGGCAACGGCAATCGGTCATCGCGGCGCCGGCCGCTTTCGGCGGCCCAGCCAGCCGTTTTGAAGTAATAATTTCAGACGCCGACTTGTCCGCCGCGCTTGTTGCCCAATCGCCGGACGGCGATCATACTGCGGAAGCATTGATTCTTCCGGCTTGATTTTTTTGCGTCATTGGAGCCCCGTCTCATGACATACGAATCGAGCGACGTTGCGGCAGCCACGCATCAATGTTGGTCCTGTAAAGGGGAAGTCGCTCCAACCGATAGTTTTTGTTGCCATTGCGGTGTGAAGTTGAGTTACCCGGGCGGTGGGACAGCCGACAAAGCCCAACCGCGGCCGATTTTGCCAAGCGTGAATATTCATGAACGGCTGGTAGCGATTGAAAAACTGCTGCTTAAAACAGTCATTGGCGTTGTAGCGCTATTGCTTCTTGTCGGCTGGATTGCGCTGCAAATGATTTATTTCGGGCGGCTATAACCGATTTCGGATTTGGCGCAGCCTCTATGACAGCGACATACCCCTATTGCGTTAGCGTACAACTGTGCTGATATTGCTGCGCGAATTGCGATTAAGCCGCCGGGCGTCGAGCGTTTTTCTAGGCACAGCAGATGTCAAAAGCCTCCATGCGGGTCCGCTTCTGGGGCAGTTCGCGGTAGCATCGCCTGCCCGGGACCGGAAACCATCCGCTATGGCGGCAATACGCCCTGTATCGAGGTGCGCTGCGGGGATCGCGTGCTTATCTTCGATGCCGGCACCGGGCTGCGCGCGTTCGGCAACACGCTGGTCAAAAATACAGCCGTCCGCGACGTCGATATTTTTCTGTCCCACTGTCATCTCGATCATGTCGTCGGCCTGCCGTTCTTTGCGCCGTTTTTTGCCGAGGGTTACAAGGTCCGTGTCTGGGCCGGCAACCTGCTGCCAGCGACCAGCGTCGAGCAGGTCATGCGCAAATTGATGAGCTCGCCGCTGTTTCCGGTCGAGGTCGAAATATTCAAGGCGGCGATTGAGTTTCATGATTTCCGGTCCGGCGACATCCTGCGTCCTTACGAGGGCATCGCGCTGCACACCGCGCCGCTCGATCACCCGGACGGCGCCAGCGGTTATCGTCTCGAATTCGGCGGGCGGGCGTTCGCCTTAATCAGCGATACCGCAGGCTTTCCCGGCAAACGCGACCGCGAACTGGTGTCGCTCGCCCGCAATGCCGATCTGATCGTTTACGACGCCACGTTTACCGAAGGCGAGATCGTTTCGCGTCAGGGCTGGGGCCATTCCACGTGGGCGCGCGGTATTCGTCTGGCGGATGAAGCCGGCGCCAAGCGGCTTTGCCTGTTCCACCATGATCCGTCGCACGATGACGATTTCATGGATTTGCTTGCCGCCGACGCCAGCGACGCACGCCCCGGCACCATCACGGCGCGTGAAGGGCAGATCATCGATCTTTGATTGGGCGCTTACCAGCCGGATCGGAGAATGGCGTTTGCCTTAGTGCGCCGGTTTAGTCGACTTTTTGCGCACCATTGGTCATTGCAAGTTTCGAAAAGACCATGATTGACCGGCCGTCCTGAAGAGAACTGACGGCAACTCCCGTCTGAACCGTCCGGCGGCGGGCGACTTCCGCCGCGAAGGTGCGGGCACCGCGATGATCCAGCGTCGCCAAATATTTATACGGGCTCGCGTCGGCATTCATCATGAGCAGCGTGCGGTTGTCCAAAATCAGCCACTCATCTTTGAAATGCACGGCAAGCACGGCGTGGGTAGCTTGGTGTTCGACGTCGCGCACGATCTCGAGTTGCAAGTCATCCGCGGAAACCCCCATTCCTCAAGCGCGACGTATTTTGCGATGGCGTAATCCTCGCAGTCGCCGGCGCGGTTGCCGATGCTGGTCAGCGGAGACGCCCAATAGTCTTCGACGCCGTATTGCACCATGTCGCTCACGGGCCGGATGCTCATGTTGATCGCGCGATTGATCTCGCCCAACCGGGCGCGGCCCTGGCGCTGGCGGGCATTTTCAACGATGGCAAGGAAGCGCCGCGCCGCCTCCGGACAGGGGCGATCACCGGAGCGGCAGGCTGCGAGCGTCGCTTTGTCGGCAAGAATGCGGGTCTGAAGCTCTGCCCACTTCGCCGACGTTTCGCCCAGTATGGCCGCCGCCGCCTGCTGCCAAATAGACTCAGGCTCTGCCCCGGTCGGCTCTTGATCGCGCTCGGGAACGCTTATCGTGAGGGAGGCGAACAGCGGGTCGGCGCGGTTGTCCCATTCATTGTCGAACGTGGCGACTTGATCGACGGCCGTGCCGTCGCCGTGGATTTCGGCTACCGGGATGGATGGATTTGGGCGTTCGTCGGCAAACGTGTTCGCGCAGCAAGCCGCCGTAATAAAAAGACAGATTTGCGCGACCTTGACGAATGCCGACATGTTTGAACGCCCCGTTTCCGGGAATGTCGGTCGGCAACGCCGATCCCACTCCCGAATTTACGGAAGACTTAGCGTTCAAGGTTTTCAGTTAGCTTTAATCGCGAATGCGCGACGCGCTTTTTGGGCGATTGCCGTAAATCAATTCTGAATGAATTCGCGTCAATTGAACGAACCTGTGCCACCGGCCCGGCCGAAGAAAACTTTAACCATCGCCGGTGCGGCGCCAATTGGGGTTATGGATCGGGCGTTAATGAAACATGCACCACAAGGGCGCCGTTTTCGCGCCGCCGCTACTTTGTTTCAAGCGCAATGGCCCCGTTCCAGTCAGGCGGCGGCGGGCTTTTCCGGAAGTCGTCGATGCGCTCGGCATAAAGATCGAACAGATGATCGAGGCCGAAGCCGTTGTCCGCCGCGCGGCACCGCACGATCGCCTCGGTGGCCGCGTCAAAGTCGCGCCGGCGGTAACGAGCCAGCATTTCTTTGAATACTTGATGTACCTGCTCAAAGGGCTCGCTGCGGGCAACGTCTTCGCCGCCGAGAATAGCGTAGACAGTCTCCGGCTCGGTCTTGCCTTTGACGGTAATGAAATCGAGCTCCAGCACGGCGAATTTCTTGCGCGCAACCTCGGCGGTTTTCGAGCCGATAATGATGGGCACGCCGTAGGATTTCGACTGTCCTTCCAGGCGCGAGGCCAGATTGACCGAGTCGCCGAGCACCGAATAGTTGAAGCGCAGGTCGGAGCCCATGTTGCCGACCACGCATCGCCCGGTGTTGAGCCCGATGCCGACCTTGATCGGCAGGAACTGCTGGCCTGCTTCGCGTGCCTGCTGCTCGCGCTGCTGATTGAGCGTATCGACACGGCGGAGCATTTCCAGCGCCGCCTGGCAGGCATTAAGCTCATGCGAAGGATCGTGCAGCGGAGCGTTCCAGAATGCCATGATCGCGTCGCCGATATATTTGTCGATCGTGCCATTGTGTTCGATGATGGCGTTGGTCATCGGCGTTAGGAAATTATTCATCAAGGTCGTCAGACCTTGTGGATCGTCTTTGTAGATTTCCGAAATCGTGGTGAAGCCGCGTACATCGCTGAACAGGATCGTCATGTTGCGATCCTCGCCGCCGAGCGTCAGCGTCTCATGCGATTTGGCGAGCTGTTCGACCAGCGAAGGCGCGAGATATTGCCCGAAGGCGGAGCGGATACGGCGGCGCTGGAATTGCTCGCGGAAGTAATTGATGAAGACCAACGTGATGTAGATGGTAAAAGTCGAAGCCAGCGGAAAAGTTGCGTCGAGCAGAATCCGCTGCTGGGTGAAGAAGTACCATGAGCCGGCCGCCAGCAAAGCGGCCATCGCGGTGCCCACCGCGAGCATCATAGAGGCGCCGAGAATCGGCCCGAGCGCGATGATGGCGAGGCTGACGAACACCGCAACCGCGAGTTCGACGCCGAGCGCGTAGTTTGGATAGGTCAGCACGGAATTCGTCAGGATGTTCTCGATCACCTGGGCGTGCACTTCGACGCCGGACATCGCCGGGTCGAGCGGGGTCGTCTTCACGTCGCGCAGGCCGACCGCCGACGTGCCGATCAGCACCAGCTTGCCGGCGATGCGGTCGGGCGGCACACGGTCTTCCAGCACGTCCTTGACCGAAACGTAGCGGTCGGCCTCGTGCGGCCCGAAATAGACCCAAAGCTGGCCGTTGCGATCGGTTGGCATTTCGAGACCGGGGATCGCGACGCTGATGACGCCGGCCTCGTCCGTCTTAACCCTGATCGCGCCGGCGCGGGTGACGACGCGCAGCATTTCAAGCGTCAGCGCCGAGACGATCTCGCCCTGCGCTTTCATCACCAGCGGTACCCGGCGCTCGATACCGTCCAGTTCGGGGCGGATGGTGAGCAATCCGTGGCCGGCCGCCGCCTGTTCAAGAAGCGGAATGTTGCGAATGATGCCGGGAAAAGTGATGAGATACGGGCTCGGGTCCGGTCCCAGCATCGCATAGCCGGAGGTCGTTCGCGGCGCGGCATTTTGTTGCGATGCTTGGTAATAGCCCGACTCGCCGAGCACCACCCGGGACTGGCGTATGGCATCGGCGAAGACGGCGTCGTTGCTCGGCAATTTCAGCAGCTGCGCGCGGGTCTGTTCGTCGAGCTTGCGGAAGCTCTGCGCCGCGATGCTCGGAGACATGCGGTCCGGTTCGGCGAAGATGATGTCGAACGCGATCGCGGCGCTTCCGAGTTTCGTGAGCTTGGTGATGAGATCGGCCAACAGCGTGCGCGGCCAGGGCCACTGCCCATAGGCGTTCAGGCTCTTCTCGTCGATATCGACGATGACGGCCGGCCGCACCTCGGCTTTGCGCGGATGGGCCATCTGGTAGAAATCGAAGGCGCGCGCCCGCACCGCTTCAAGCGGTGGCGGATCCCAGATGCGCAGAACGACCAAAGCGGCGAGCAAAATCAGGCAAACCACGCGGCCAAGGCCGAACCCCTGCGCCAGCCGGGCAAGCTTGTTCATGTCAGGCGACCGAATTCGCGGGTACGTTCATGGCGGACGTTAGTTTCCGTCAGGCGCGCCTACTCCGCAAGGAAATTGGCGCGCATCGGACGATCCGGCAGGACCGCCTCACTTCTCGCGGAAGGCCCGCAAGTATTGGTCGTAGAACGGCTTCATCAGGTAGGAAATAACCGTCCGCTCGCCGGTCTGCACGAAGACTTCGACCGGCATGCCGGGCAGCAGTTTGACCTCGCCAAGGCGGGCGACCTCGTCGGGCGGCAGCGAAACGCGGATCGTATAATAACTCTGACCCGTGCGTTGGTCAGTGGTGGTGTCAGCCGAGACGCGGGTCACCTTGCCGTCGATTTCGGGCGTGGTGCGGATATTGAACGCGGAGAAGCGCAGAACCGCGGACTGGCCGATCTGCACCTGATCGATGTCCTGCGGGTTTACCCTCGCCTCCACCAGCAGATTGTCGGAGTTAGGCACGATCAACATGATCGGATCGCCCGCCGTGATCACGCCGCCAATGGTATGAACCGTCGACTGGAACACGGTGCCCGTTTGCGGTGCGCGGATGATGGTGCGCTTTAACTGGTCTTCGGCGGTCACCTTGCGTTCGACGAATTCGCCCATCTTGGCTTCGATATCGGCCAAATCCTTGGCGACCTCGCTGCCGAGATCGCGATCGATCTGGATGATCTGCAGGCGAGTTTCCGCGATCTTGCCCTGCGCCTGCGCGACCGACGCGACCAGTTGCGCGCGTTCGCCTTCGATCCGGGTCGATTCCCGCTCGAGCTGGGTCAGACGCGTCAGCGGCACAAGTTTCTTGGCATAGAGGTCGCGAACGCCGTCAAGCTCGCGCCGGATTAGCGTAACTTCCTGCGCTTTCGCGGCCTGTTGCGCCTCAAGACCGCGGATCTCGTCTTCCAATTGCCCGACCCGTTGCTGGAGCTGGTCCTTTTGTCCGAGCCGCGCCTTGCGGCGCAACTGGAATAGATTGCGGGCGCCGGCGACGGCCGCCGTGACGTCGGGATCGTCGGTGCGCGCAAGCAACTCGGGCGGGAACGTGATCTGGTCGGCGCCGTCGCGCTCGGCCTCCAAACGGGCCTTGCGCGCGGCGAGGTCGTTGAGGCCCTTGGTAACGATCGCCAGGTTGGCGCGCATCACCGTTTCATCGAGCCGGACCAGGACATCGCCCGCCTTGACGTGATCGCCGTCGTGAACGAGCAATTCGCCGACGATGCCGCCGGTAGGATGCTGCACTTTCTTCACGTTCGAATCGACGACGACCGAACCCTGCGCGATCAGCGCGCCCGAAAGTTGCGTAGAGGCCGCCCAGCCGCCGACTCCGCCGCCGAGCAGCAGCACGACCATGAGCCCAGCCATAAGGTTGGTGCGGATGGAAGCCAGCGAACTTCCGTCATCCGGACGGGCGCCCAAGAACGCGAAATTGAACCGATCGAAGGACCACGTTTTTATCGGCGGTACCTTCAATTTTCCTATGTTCAGCTTATTCAGGTTAAGCTTGTTCAGATTCAGATTGTTCAAGTTCAATTTTTTTCTCATGCGCCGGCGCTCCCGCTTTCGGGAACAACCTTCAGCGAACGCGGCAGCGGAGCCGGCCGTTGCAGAACCTTCGGGCAGGATTTCGTCCTTCGGACCGAATGTCTGCATGCGTCCATTGTTCATGACCAGGACCTGGTCGACGCCGGCGATCGCGCTGGGGCGGTGCGTGACGACGATGATGATGCCTTTGCGCTCGCGCACGCCGAGAATGGCCCGGGTCAGCGCTTCGTCGCCTTCGGAGTCGAGATTGGAGTTCGGCTCGTCGAGAACAACGAGGAACGGATTGCGATAGACCGCGCGGGCGAGCGCGACCCGTTGCGCCTGGCCGGCCGAAAGCGAGGTGCCCTGTTCCCCGATCGGCGTGTCGTAGCCTTTGGGAAGCTTGACGATCAGGTCATGAACCCCGACTTCCTTGGCCGCGGCAATGACCGCCTTCGAGTTCGGCTTGACCTCGAAGCGGGCGATGTTTTGCGCCACCGTGCCGCTGAGCAGTTCGACGTCCTGCGGCAAATATCCGATGTGGCTGCCGAGCGCGTCCGGCGACCACTGATCGAGCGTGGCGCCGTCGAGGCGCACGCCGCCACGCGCCGGATGCCAGACCCCGACCAGAAGCCGCACCAGCGACGATTTGCCGGAGCCGCTCGGTCCGATGATGCCGAGACCCTGGCCGCCTTCGAGCGTGAAGCCGACTTCCTGGACGACCGCCTTCTGCGCGCCCGGCGGCACGACACTCACGTTTTCGACGGCCAAACTGTGCCTGGGAGCATCGAGCTCCATCCGGGCCGCGTGCGAGGGCAGCGCCGATAAAAGACGGTTCAGCCTCGTCCAGCTTTGACGGGCGGCGACGAATCCCTTCCAATTGGCGATGGCGAGATCGACCGGCGCCAGCGCGCGCGCGCTCAGGATCGATCCGGCGATGATGATGCCCGCGGTTGCCTCCTGATGGATCACCAGATAGGCGCCGACCGCCAGCACGCCCGATTGCAGCATCATGCGCAACACTTTGGAGACGGCGCCGAGCCCGCCGCTGACGTCGCTCGCGCGCCGTTGGTTGCGCATATATTCACGGTTGGCTTCGCCCCATCGCTCCGCGATACGGCCGACCATGCCCATGGCGGTGAGCGCCTCGGCATTGCGCCGGCTGGTTTCGGCCAAACCGTTGCGCGAGACGGCGGCTTCGGTCGCCGCCTTGGTGGGCGCGCGCATCAGCTGCTCGGTCAGCACGGTCAGCGCGATCAGGATGATGGCGCCGCCGAGCGCGGTAAAGCCGATCAAGGGGTGGAAGGCAAAGCAGATCGCGAGATAGAGGGGTATCCACGGCAGGTCGAACAGCGCGACCGGGCCGAGGCTGGAGAGATAGGAGCGGATGGCGTCGAGGTCGCGCAACGGCAGCAGGCCGTCGCCGCGGTTGCCGGTCAGCAACGGCAGCCGAACCAAGGTATCGTACACACGGCCGCTGAGCGCCTCATCGAGCGTGCCGCCGATCCGGGCCAGGATACGGCCGCGGATGGCGTCGAGAACGCCGAGCGCGGCAAACAAGCCCGCGACCAGAACCACCAGACCGACGAGCGTCGGCATGCTGCGGCTGGGCAGCACGCGATCGTAGACTTCGAGCATGAACATCGCGCCGGCGAGCGTGAGGATATTGCTCATGCCGCTGATCAGCGCGGTGCCCACGAAGGCACCGCGGCACGACGCCAGCGCGGCGGACAGCTCCGAGCGGGCCGGAAGTTGGTTAAGACGCGGATTGGAGCGTTGCATCAGCTGGCACCAGACGGTGGCTCAAGGCCATGGTCTCGTTGCAGGAAAACCCGTTCGCCGAAATGGAACCGTGCCATTTCTGATTATGGCACAGAGGCGCCAATTTGTCGCGTTGCAGCGGCGGCGAGGGTTAATGCCTCTCATCATTGCCGCGTTTGGTTAAACGCAGCCATTTCCGTCCGAATTAATGATGGAGGATGAAATTGGCCGACGCCAATTGGGCGGCCGTGACGCTCGCCAGATGAACCTCCATATCGGCGCTGGCATGGACTTCAGCCGAGGCCGTCGCGTTGGCATAAACGATGGTCGTCGCACCGCTTTGAACCCAAGCGACGCTGTGAGGAGCGAGCTGCGCACCGTCGGCGATCAAGCCCTGAATGCCGGTTATGCCGGTGATGGCGGAAAAATCGATCTCGTCGTGACTCGGCGCAAAGTCGGCGATGGTATCCAAGTGACCGGCACCCGCGTGGGTATTGGCGATGGCATCGAAGGCGAAGCTATCGTGGCCGTCTGTGCCCGACAGTGTATCGACACTAGCGGGCGGTGCGATTGTCGTACCGGAAGACGTCGGTGGATCGGTGATGAGCGTGCCGCCGGACCCGTCGGACGAGAGCGTGAAGTTCGCGGTATTATAGTCACCATTCGTGAAGACGACGGCATCGACCTTGTTGCCCGATTCGAAAATGGCGAGGGTGCCGCCGCTGTCCGTGCCGGCATTGTCGTCGTAGGCAAACGTGGTATTCGGGCCAAAGGAAATGTCCTTCAGATCGATCGCATCGGAGTGAGCCGCGTCGGGCGCGGTTCCGGTAAATCCGGAAATCCCGCCCGAGAAATCCGCCGCGCGCCCGAGCACGAGTTCGCCATATGCCGTGCCGGCGCCATTATCGAACGTGACGTTCACGTTCGATTGCGCATCGAATGTCATCGTTCCACCGGCGACGATCGCGCTGCCGCCGCTCACGGCGTCGGCGATCAGCAGCGCGCCGCCGTTCGATGCTTCCAGGACACCGGCATTGGCGATGGCGTGGCCGGTATCGAGCGTGAGCGTCGCTCCCGCGACATTGGCGTCGATCGTGCCGTGCGCGCCGTTGACCAGCGTCAGATTGCCGTCGCCGGAGCCGATCTGGCCCGCGCCGGAAATGATATTGTCGACGTTCGTCAGCGTGCTGGCCGAAGTCGTGCCGGCGATGACAGCCTCTCCCGACATCGTGACATGACCGCCGCCATGAAGCGTGATGCCGTCACCGACGAGCTGAAGCTCGGTTGATTGTCCGCTCGAATCCAGCGCGATCGAGCCGGTATTGTCGATCGTGCCGCCGAGCGGCAGCACGGCGCCGTCGCTTATCACCATGGTGCCGGCGTTCTCGACGACAGGAGCCTGGTCGAACACGAAGTCGTCCGCCGTGAGCGCGGCCGCATGCACGCCGTGCAGCGTGATCGTTTCGCCGCTGCCGACGGTGACCACCGCGTCGCCATTGGCATTATCGGCGATATGGAGGTCGCTGAAGCCGGCGACATTGGTGAAGCCCATCAGATCGATTTTGTCCGACGCAGCGTTGAAATTATAGACGACGTCGTTGCCGATCGGCTGCGCGAACACGAACAGATCATTGGCGCCGGCGCCGGTCAGATTGTCGTCGCCCGAAAGGGCGAAGATCGGTGAGCCTGGGGCATAGGCTTCGACGTTGTCCGACACGAAAGCAGTTCCAGTGCTGCCGTCGGCGTTGGCCCAGGTCTCGGTGACGTTGAGCACTGCCGCTCCCGCATATGCAGCAGCCGTCAGGACCGTCAGCGCACTGAGGTCGTCCGTCTCTACCGTCCACGCGCCGTTGCCGAGGTTCGTGCCCTCGTTAAGTCGCCAACCCGCCGGCATCCCGCCGATCGTGACCGTCGTCAGCGCGCCGACGCCCGAGGAATCGGTCAGGCCCAGGTTGATTGGTGCGCCAGCGACGCCGGCAGGAGCGGTCGAGGTTATCGTCGTCTGATTGCCAGCGAGATCTGTCGCAACAATCGTTAGACTGTCATTGGTGCGCAGGGAACTATTGGTGTATGTCCAATTTCCCCCACTTAGCGTGGCGTTTCCGCTGTTGGTATGTGTCGTGTCGGAGATATGAACGGTTGTTACGCCCGAACCGCCGACATCTGCATAAGTACCGGACAAAGTGTGGGTCGTGTTGTTATAGCCGGTTTTCGCCACAGCTGGCGCTGTGGCGTCGATAGTTGCCGCATAGTTGGCAGATGGAGAACTGGTATTGCCGGCCAAATCGGTCGCCGTCGCCGTAAATTGATAGATCGAGCCGTTTGACAGCGTGTTGCTGTCGGCCAGGCTCCAATTGCCGCTGCCGTTGGCGGTCGTCGTGCCGAATGAGACACCGTTCTCGTACACCGTCACCGTGCTATTGGCTTCGGCCGTGCCGTTGATCGTGAGCGAAGTGTCGTTGGTAATATGGTCGCCGACGGTCCCGCTATCGGTCGTAAAGCCGGTAATCGTCGGCGCCGCTGGCGCCACGCCGTCGACTACGCTCAATTGGTCGCCAGACGCCGACAGCGCCGTCGCCGTCACATTGTCAACATCGATCAGCACGTCCGAGTTGTCGCTACTGCCGTCGCTGCTGCCTTGGATGAATACAAACGTGTGCGCGACCGCGCCGATAGTGGCCGTGAACGCCACCGTCGAACCGGTCGTGCCGATGTCGTTGTTCTGAAGAAAGTCGACTGCCGCTGCCACATCCGAGAGCGATGTCAAACTCACGGAGTTATTGCCGTGCGTGTCGTTGAACGTCACAATTCCGTTCGAGATATTGTCCGATGTAACAGTGAAGCCGGTGTGCAGGTCCAGTCCGGAATTGTTGGTAGAGGTCGTCGTTGCGACGGAAACGTTACTGAAGTCGATCTTTTCGCTCGCCTGCGCCGTCTGACCCGGTGTGAAATTGGTAATGACGTCATAACCGGAAATGGTGCCGCTGGTTCCATGCCCACCAACCGAAAGTATGCTATCACCGGCGGCGAAGACATAAGTATTGGCGCCGCTGCCGCCAGTCATCGTGTCGGCGCCGGGCCCGCCGACAATCCAGAACGTCCCCGGTCATACCGCTGGCGTCGATGGTATCGTTGCCGCTTAGCCCGTAAACGATGGTCGGCGTCGATCCGGTGAGGGTTATCGGGGTGCCGTTCTGATCACCGACCACCACGTCGAAAGGCAGCGCGGTCGTGTGCGTCCCGTTGGCTGTGTCGTTAACCGTCACGGTCAGCGCATAGAGTTTTCCTCCGGAACTGCCGCTGAACGTCGCTGCTGTGCGGGGTAGAGAGGTTCTCCAGATTTGCGCCTGCGGTGGCGCTGAAGTTGGAAGCGTCCGTGCCCCCGATCGTAAACGTGTAAGTGTCGCCAGGATTGCCGCCGGCTTGGGTAAATGTGCCGATCTGCGTGCTGTCGTCCAGATGGTTACTGCCTTCCAAATTACCTAACGTCGCAGCGTCAGGCGTAAAAATGTAACCAGTCACCGGCGGCGCGGTGACGTTGACCGTCGTCGTCGGGGTATTGCTCGCGAGCGAGCCGTCGCTCGCCGACCATGAGATGGTCCGGCTTGAGGTATTGCCGCTCGTCGAAGCGAAGGTGATGCTGTCGAGCACCTGCTGGTAATGCGCCAGCGTGTCGCTGCCGCTCAACGTCAGCACGTGCGTTCCGGCGTCGTAGGCCGCCGTGATGCTGCCCGTTGTGGTTGCCGCCAGCACATCGCCGGTCTGGAAACCGCTCGAGATCGTGACCGCCGCACTCGCCAAATTGGCGTTGTCCGGGTCGCTGACCGTCAATCCCGAAGACAGCGTCACCGCCGCGGCCTGCGCTGTGTATGATTCCGTGCCCGCCACGTCGCCCAATACCGGCGGGTCGTTGACCGCGTTGATGGTCTCGCTCAAGGCCGCCGTGCCCGATGAGATATGCGTCGTGCCGCCGGTCGCCCCGGTCAGGTCGAGCGTCGCACCGTCGGTGATGGTCTGCCCGCTCTCGATCAGATTGGCGCTCAGCGCCGTCGCCGACCCGTTGTAGTTCGCCGCCGGCACGAACCGCAGAAGGTCTGCTGCATTCAGGGTAATCGCCGCCGCCGCCGTCGCGCTGCCCAGCGCCGTCCAGCTCGTACCGCCATTCGACGAATACTGCCACGCCCCCTTGGTCGCGTCCGCCGTGTAGCTGCTGATCGCAATCCCCGCGAACGTGTTCGCGCTCGATCCGCCCGTGACCTGGTCCGCCGCATCCGAGAAGTTGCCGCCAAACAGCGAAGTCACCGTCGCCCCGGACGGCAACGCCGTGTCCTCGTCGATCGCCGCCAGCGTCGCACTGCCCGATGCGACCGGCGCGTCGTTCACCGCGTTGACGGTCTCGCTCAGCGCCACCGTGCCGGCACTGTACTAAGTCGCGCCCCGGTCGTGCTCAGGTTGGCGGTGTTGCCGCTGGTCACCGCGCCCGAGGAGTCGTCAATCAAATGCGCCGTCAGCGAAGGCGTCGTGCCGTTCCAGTCCGCCGCCGGCAGGAAGCGCACCGACGTGCCGGCAGCCAGAACCAGCGCGCTGCCATTGGACACGCTGGTCGAGATGTTCGTCCAGGTGGCGCCATTCAACCACTGCCATACGCCCTGGCCGGCATCCGTCGCCGCATTGCTGGTGATCGCAATGCCGGCAAGGTTGTTCGCGCTCGATCCGCCCGCGACCTGGTCCGCCGCATCCGAGAAGTTGCCGCCAAACAGCGAGGTCACCGTCGCCCCCGACGGCGACGCCGCGTCCTCGTCAATCGCCGCCAGCGTCGCACTGCCCGATGCGACCGGCGCGTCGTTCACCGCGTTGACCGTGATCGCCACCGTATCGGTGTCGCTCAGTGCACCGCCCGACCCGGTATTGCCCTGATCGTTGGTGGTGATCGTCAGCGTGTCGCTGCCGTTGAAATCCTGCGCGCCCCGGTAGACCAGCCCGTTGAGCGCGGAATTGATGTCCGCCACCGTGCCGGTGAACGTCATCGTGGAAGTCCAAGGTGCCGTCTCCGGTCGTGAAGCTCAGCCCGGCCGTCGCCGCCAGCGTCAGCGCCCCGTTGTTCACCGACAGCGTCACCTGCTCGCTGCCGGCCCCAACGTCAACGTCCGAAATACTGATAGCGTTGGCGCCGCTCAACGCGAGGTTTGCGTCCTCGTTGACCGATTGCGCCCCCGGAACGGCATTCACCGGCGCGTCGTTGACTGCCGTCACATGAATGGTCGTTGTTGCCGTCGCGGTATCGGTACCGCCATGCGCGGTCCCGTCGGGGTCCTGAACCGTAAAGGTTACGGTTCGGTCCGCGGTTGACGGCGTGTCGCTGGTGTCGGCGTAGGTCACCGTGCGCAGGGCAGCCTGGAAGTCGGCGTCTGTCGGCGTTTGGCCCGCTATTGCCGTCAGTGTCAGCGTGCCGGTGCTGGTATCCCAACTGCCGTAAATCTGAGTGGTATCGGTGAAGCTCAGAACATCTTCGCCGTTGACATAGTTGCCGGTGATTTGGATCTTTGCAGACGCCAGCGTCGTGCTGTCGATGTCGGTCAAGGTCAGCGCCGGCGTCAATGTCGCGGGGATTTGCTCGAGCGCGGATACCGAGCCGCCATTATGCAGGCCGAGCGCGGGCGCATCGTTCGTGCCATTGACGGTGATATCGACAGCTTTCGTGCTGATCGCACCCTGGTCGTCCATCACCTGAATGGTGAAATGGTCTTGTACGACCTGTCCGGCGGCAAGCGCCTGCACCTGGCTCGATCCGTTGAGCAGTGAATACGACCATGCCCCAGTGGGATCGACCGTGAGCGTGCCGTATTGCCCCGTGTAATGGGAGTCATCGGTTGTCGGCGAGTGGGCGATAATTTGGGCCTGCGTAAAATCGGCGCTGTCATGCTCATTGAAGACCTGACCCAACGTCGTGAACGTAGTCGTGGAGAGGATATTGCCGAGCGCATCGTCGATATCGAAGCTGGCGGTCACGTTGTTGGAGCCGGCGACATGGTCGAGATGGAGTACAATATAATCGCTCGGCGGCAGCGACCCATTGAGGCCGATGGATTGGAGGGTCGTGACGGTGTTGGCCGCATGG
>CAVPUU010000010.1:0-18183 GCA_963709015.1 uncultured Alphaproteobacteria bacterium
TACTGATTGACTGATACAACCATGTCCTCTGGCAAGCTATGATCGGCCAGACGGGAGCGAAAGTCGCGGTACACAGAGCAAAAAGGAAACCAAATGAGCGATCGGCTTTATTCTGCCTAGCAACAATGATCGCAGGCCGGAGTGTCCCAATACTGATCGGTTACATCCGAGCTTATGCGTCTAGAACGGCGCGACTATTGCGCGATGACCGGCAAGAGCCGTATGATTAAGGAGAATCCAACATGGCCAAACTCCGACACTTCGCTATCGTGGTACGTGACCTGGAGAAGTCTGCCAGTTTTTACGAGAACGCGTTCGATCTCAAACGGGTTGGACAGGAAAAACTCGACTTTGCCGCGGCAATCTATCTGAGCGACGGCACCATAAATTTGGCCCTCTTGAATTACTTTGGTGAACGCGGCTCTGGCCTGAATGACGCGAAGAATTTCGTTGGCGCTCATCACTTCGGGTTTCAGGTCGATGATATCGTGAAGGCGCAAAAACGAATTGAAGAGGCGGGGGGCAACTTTCTCTCTTTTCTTTGACTCCTGGAACTGACCAGGAGAAAGAAAACTTTGAGCGGAAGTTCAAGGACCCCGACGGTATCATATTCGACATCTCAAAGAAGGGATGGCTTGTGAACAATTGAGCGAACTCAGCCGGGTGTCACGCGCGCACGAGGGCGGGCCGCAAAGCGAGTGAAGAAGCCGCGGTCGTCCTCAAGGGTGAGACCAACGTCAAGATTGCTTTTTTGTGAAATGGCTTGATGGGGTGAAGCTGGCTCAAGTGGCACGATGCTGGTGTGGCGCGGAGAGGGGGTTGCTCTGGATCCACCGGCGGAGGGGCGCCTATCCTGACGCCGTCGATCCTGCTTTCTCAGACCCGAATGAAACGAGCGAATGTTAACCGCAAATAATCCGGCCGATCGATCGGCAACAACCACGAACGGCTGGCTGCCGGCCGACCTGCAGCAGCTCGTTGACGCCGACGTCCCGCGCTTCTCGGACGCCGAGATGGCGCGTCGCAGAAGCGCCGTGGAAGCCGTGATGGCCCAGCGCGGTCTCGAGCATCTGGTGCTCTACGGCTTCAATCGCACCGGATCGGCGATGTTCTGGCTAACGGGCTGGCCGACAAGCGCGGAAGCGCTTGCGGTGCTCACGCCGGGACGCCGGGATGTTGTGTTCATACAATATTATAATCACGTTCCGCTGGCGGAGCGGATCGCAACGCGCGTCGAGTTCGAGGTGGGGCGGTCCGTCGACGCTCAAGACCGCGATTGATGAGTTGAAATCGCGCGGCGCCAAGCGCGGCAGGATCGGAGTCATCGGACCGCTCGGCTTTGCCCAGCATGCGCAGTTTGCGGCGGAATTCGATGATTTGGTGGATTTGAATGGCGACTACATCAAGCTCCGGCTCGTCAAGTCTGCCGAAGAGGTCACGTGGCTTCGCGTGGGAGCGGCGCTGAGCGACCGTTCGATCGCGGCGCTGCAGGCGCAGATCCGCCCGGACATCACCGAACGTGACCTCGCCGACATCGTGGAGCGCGCTTACGTGCCGTTCGGCGGCAAGAACTCTGATCCATTTCTTCGGCACGACATCGATGAGCGATCCGGACTGCTCGGTACCGGCGCAAATTCCGTCGAACCGGCGCATCAAAACCGGCGATGTTGTCGTTACGGAAATCAGCGCGGATTTCTGGGAATATCCGGGCCAGATACTGCGTAGCTTCGCGATCGGGGCGGAACCGACCGAGCTTTATCACCGGCTTCACGCCGCGGCCGACGCCGCATTCGCTGCAATCTTGGCAATTCTGCGCCCGGGAGTCCTGCCGGCGCAGGTCGTGGAAGCCTCAGGCGTCATCGAAGCGGCTGGTTTCACCATCTGCGATGACCTCATGCACGGACATTGCGGCGCCTATCTGCCGCCGATCGTCGGCTCGAAAAGCCGTCCTGCCGGCCCCATCGACGACTGGCCGCTGCGCGCCGGCATGACGGTGGTGATACAGCCCAACGTCATCACGCGCGACAAGCGGGCCGGCGTGCAGACCGGGGAACTACTGCACGTGACGGAAAGTGGCGTGGAACGCCTGCACAACGCACCACAGGGCTTTCTTCGGGTGTAGTCTTCCCCCGCAAAAGGTGGATTCCCGCGTACGCCGCCGAACCAGCGGAGGCATTCGATCTGCGATCTCAGCGCTTGACTGCTCGTGCCGCACGCTTCTGGTGGTGCCGGCTGCCGGCCGTCTTCGCCCGCAACGGCTTCCGGGTAGCTTTCAGGTCATTGCTTGAAAGATGGTTCATGACGTTGATCGCCGTTCTGGAGGAGTGGAGGCGTATCGCCTCGGCCGCCATTTCGGGTTTCCGCGCCAGGATGGCCTTTAGGATGACCTCATGCTCGCGCAGGGAGTGTTGGATTTTGTCACGCTGGAAGAAAAGCCTTAGGCGGAAAGGCGCCAGCCGCTGCCGGACGTCCATGGCGATGTTTCGCAGAGTATCATTGTGCGCGCCCGAATAGATCGCCTCGTGAAAGTCTTCATTGATCGTCGCATAGGCGACGGGGTCGCCGCGCTTGGTCGCCTCTGTTGCGGCGGCGTGGATGAGCTCCAGCGAAAGTCGTTCCGTAGAACCCGCTCGCAACGCGAACAGACGAGCGCATAGCGCTTCGATCTCACTGAGGCCCTCGTAAAGATCCTGCAGCTTCGCCTTGTCGATCCGCGCCACCGAAAATCCGCGGCGCGGCAGGTACTCGATGAGGTGCGTCGACACCAACTGACGCAGCGCGTCACGCACCGGAGAGCGGGAGACCTTGAACCGCGCGGCGATCGACTGCTCGTCGAGCCGCAGCCCGGACGTCAGGCGGCCGGCGATGAGGTCGCCGGCGAGTGTCTGCATGATCGATTGGGACAGTGTGGTCGGGGCCATGCCTGAACCATCAAGTGGGAAACGCCGTGCTTATGTGTCTTGTGACAGTTGCCGGTTTGCCGGCGCGCCCGCTTGGCCTGCGGCCAGCGAGAGGTAGCGTGAATCAATATAGCGGAGGGGGTCGCCGAGGTCTCGTGTCGGCGTTCCATATTGGTCGCGCAACGCCAGCACAATCTTCACTCCTTCGATGTCGAATTCACCAGTGCGCGACAGTCGGCCGCGATCGGTCCCGAAATGCTGCACGGCCGCGATCGCGTCCGCCGCCTGCATTCTGTGCTCCAGCGGCGAGGATCGAAGCCACCTCGGCCGTGGCGGAGGGGTCGAAGATTTGGTCATGAGCGGCGCGCACCGCGCGCAAGAAACGGACTAGTTCATCGCTGTGTTCGGCCGCCCAGCCGCGGCGCGTGAATAGACATGTTCCCTGATAGCGGCCGAGCACATCCAGGCTGACGCCGAGGGAGCGCAGGCCGCTCGCCACGGCTTGGCGGGCGAAGTCCCTGGCGAGCAGCGCACCCGCAACCTCCTGTCTCCTGAGTGCTTCGAGTCGCGCGCCGTCGCCACCGACCGCGAAAAGTTCGTAATCCGCCGGGCCGAGGCCGCCGCGCTCGAGCATCTTTCTCAGGACGAAGGCAAATCCGGTCGTCGGCGCGTCCACGGCGACGTTTTACCCCGCAGGTCCGCGTACGACTGCACGGCGGACTGGACGACGAGGTCGAGATTGGTCGACGAGGTCGCCATGATAGCGACAAGGTCGCGCACCGCGTCGAGTTCGGGTTCGGCCTGCATCTCCTGATAGGCGATGAGGTTGTCGATGGCGGCCTGGCCGATCTCGTAATCCGCGTTGAGCATGCCGGTCATGAGCTGGCGCGAGTTCGCCGCCGGCGTCGTGATCACCTCGACGCCGTGCGCCGCGAACAGGCCATTCGACGACGCCACGGAGAGTGGCAGCGCCGTAAGTCCGGGAAAGCAGATCACCCTGATCATCTGGCTTTGAAGCCCTCAGCGGCGCCGATCATCGCGCACTACGCCGCATTGGCGATGCGGCGCTCATAACGCTCTTCGAACGTGATCCTCTCGACGAGGCTTTGAACTCGGCGGGCCTGCCGTCTGACTTTGCTCATAGCCACGACTTCTGCTGGGCTCTACTCCACGCCCATGATCTGGTTGAGGCGGAGGATGTATTTGGCGAACTCGGGAAGCGCCTTGGTGGAGCGCGGGTCGCGTGGCCGCGCGAGGCTGATCGGGATTTCTTCCACGATGCGGCCGGGCCGGTCCGACATCACCAGGACACGGTCGGCGAGGAACACGGCTTCGGCGATGCTGTGCGTCACCAGGATGACGGCCTTGCGTATCTCTTGCCGATCCGCAGCAGCTCGACGTTGAGCTGATCGCGCGTCAGCGCGTCGAGCGCACCGAATGGCTCGTCGAGGAGCAGCACCTGGGGACGAAGGATCAACGCCTGGCCCAATGCAGCACGCTGCCTCATGCCGCCGGAAAGCTCGTGCGGATAGGTGCTGCGGAAACCTTCGAGCTTGAGCACCGGCAGGATGGCGTCGACCCGCTCGCGAATTTCCTTGGCGTCAATGTTCTCGATCCGGGCGGCGAGGCGGATATTGTCCTCGACCGTGAGCCAGGGCAGCAGATTGTGGGTCTGGAACACGACGCTGACGTCGGTCGACGGCTCGGTCTGCCGGCGGCCGAGAACATGGACCGTTCCCCCGGGGTCTGGCTCGATAAGCCCGGCGACGATGCGCAGCAGCGTGCTCTTACCGCAGCCGCTGGGGCCCAGCAGGGCAACGAGTTCGCCTCGCCCAACGTCGAACGACGCCTTGTCGAGCGCGTGAACGCCGCCGGCACCGCCGAACGTCTTCGACACGCCCGCAACGCTGATGGCGGTCTCTGGGGAAGAAACGCCGTCCGCCTCCTGAGGTGTCGCCGTCGGCGCGCTGGCGGCGGCGTTCATTTCTTGGCCGCCACCCAGCCGAGGTCCATGTGCGTTGCCATGGTAGGTCCTTTCGTGTGCCGCTGCTGGCACAACGGCTTTGTTAAAGGGAGCGCCACCATATGCGGTTGGCAAGCAGTTCGACCAGCCAGTAGAGCAGGCCCGCCAAAATCGACACGGCGACGAGTGACGCAAACAGCAGGTCGGTGCGCGCCTGCGCGGTCGCCTCAAGGATAAGGTAGCCGAGGCCGCCCTCCGAGCCGACGAACTCGCCGACGATGGCGCCGATGACCGCAAGCGGCATTGCCGTCTTGCAGCCATCCATGATCGAGGGCAGCGCCGCCGGAAGGTATAACCGCCAGAACGTGGTCCATTTCGCCGCCCTGATGGCGCGAAAGTGTTCGACCAGGTTTTGCGGCGTGCCGGACAGGCCGCCCAGTGTCGAGACGAGGACAGGAAAGAACGCAAACAGGAACGCCATCAGCACCTTCGACGAAATGCCGTAGCCAAACCAGATCACCATCAGCGGCGCCAGCGCGATCTTCGGCAGACCCTGGAACAGCACGATCAGTGGATAGAGCGTCCGGTAAGCGAATGGCCATGCATAGATCGCCAGCGACAGCAGGATGCCGCCCGTCACCGCGGACAGGTAGCCGAGCACGATTTCTCGCGCGGTCACCAGCGATTGCAGCAGCAGGTTTGTCCGGTTGGTCCATAGAGTTTCGAGAACCAGCGACAGTCGCGGCAGCAGATAGGGCTTGACGTGCAGAGCGACGACGATCACTTCCCAGGCCGCCGCGAGCAGCACGAGCAGGATCAGCCGTTCGAGCACGGCTCTCGACCAGGTTGCCCTTTGGTGTCCCGATCGCACGCGGCTGTTCTTTGTCCTAGGTGCGCTATTCGATCAGTAGCGCGTGGGTACAGGTGTCGCTGAGCCGCATCTTGCCTTTGAGGTCGAAGGCCTTGTCAAGCGCGAATGGGAATTGCGCGAAACGGCGACGCCCCCGGTGACTCCAGTGACCCGCCGCATTGCGCACCTCTCCTGTGCGGCGTAATGCCAATTCAAACCTGTTCCGCCACCACCGAGTTGGTCAACGTCCCGATCCCGTCGATGGAGGCGCTGATCACATCGCCGGCCTTCAGATAGACGCCGCGCCCCATGCCGACGCCGGTCGGGGTGCCGGTGGCGATCACATCCCCGGGCTCGAGCGTGATGATAGTCGAAAGATAGGCGATCTGCTCGCGGACCGTCCAAATCATGTTGTGTGTCGTGTCTTTCTGCATTTCCTTGCCGTTCACGGTCAGCCGCATTTCAACCGCCTGCGGGTCGGGCATCGACCAGGCCGGCACTAGGCAGGGTCCAAACGGGGCGAAGGTGTCGTGGCACTTGCCCTGGAACCAGTCGAACTTGAACGGATAGTCGTCGCGCACATTGAGGTCGCGCGCGGAGATGTCGTTCACGATGGAATAGCCTGCGACATGATCGAGCGCCCGCTCGGCGGCGATGCGGCGGCCACCCTTGCCGATGACTGCCGCAAGCTCGATTTCCCAGTCCAGTTGCGTAGTCTCCGGCGGCAGCCGGATCTGATCGTCCGGGCCGATCACGGTGTTGCGCAGCTTGAGAAACATGTACGGTTTGCTGTTCGATTTGGCGGCCAGTACCGTGCCCATCTCATTGGCGTGCTCGATGTAATTGGAAGCGGCGCAGAAGATGCGCTCGGGCCGGAATGGCGCCAGCACTTTGACGGCCGCTGGATCCAGCGCCCTGAGCTTCCCGTCGCCTGCGAGCTTCTCGGCTTCGGCAAGCGCGCCCTTGAGCTGCGGTGCTTGGCGCTGCCAGTCGGCCAGCAGCGCGCCAATGCCGTCCGCCGACCAGCCGTCGCCAATCTTCAGGCCGGCGCCTCGCGCCGCGGCAAGGTCGTAGTACCGTCCGTCAATTACCAGAGCGGGCTTGTTCTGCTTGTCGGTGCCGCTGATGCGGGCAATCGCGGTTTTCAGCTTCACGTGCAATCCACTGTTGATGTATTCTAAAGCCGAATATTGTATGCAATTTAGGCGCAGTCCGTCAATGCCGGGCCGGGCTGGCGTTACAGCGCAATGGCGCTGCGATAGGCGCTCGACGTGGATTCCAGAAGACCCCGTGCGCCGGCGCATTCGCCGATGGCGATCAGCTTCGCCGCCCCTCCCTGCGCCGGTCCGATGGCGGGCCGATGCGGGCGCGGAGTCCACACCACTGCTCCGAATTCTTCGCCGGAATTCTTTCCGGCACTTATCATCGACGCGGTTCGATCGACAATCGCCTCGACCTCGGTGTTGAAACTGACTTTGACGCCGCTTCGCGATAACTCCGAAATCAGCACCAGCCGCGCGTGGAGGTTCATGTCGTCGTCAAAGTCGGCATCGCGCTCGGCGAGTACGACCGCACATTTCGAGGACAATGCCCAGGCCAGCTCGACGCCGATCAGGCCGCCGCCAACGACGAGCACCCGGGACCGCATCCGCGCCAGCTCTTCTATCGCCTGTTCGGCGCCCAGCACCGGGATCGTGGAGCGGGCGGCCACGTCCGGCGGGATGCGCCATGCAGCACCGATGGCCATCGCGGTCACGTCGCCGGCAAGACCCGCGGCATCGACCTCTTCGCCGAGACGAACCTCGACCGCCGCCCGCGCCAGCGCATTTTCATAGTACTGCAGAAGACGCGGCAGGGTGTACTTGAAAGGGAGCCGAGCGGCGGCGCGTAACTGCCCCCCGATGTGATCCTTTTTTTCCCACAGCTTAACGCGATGACCGCGCTCGGCGGCAGTAAGGGCCATCTGTATTCCGGCCGGCCCGGCCCCCACGATATTGATGGTCCGCACGGCGCGAGGCGGCAGCACGGTCTGAAATTCGTGGCCGGTCACCGGATTGATGGAGCGATGGGCGCGTTTGCCGCTTTGCTCGCGTCCGACGCAGGTGTTGCACCGGATGCAAGGGAGCACCTCGTCGTATCGGCCGCTAAGCACCTTCTCGGGCAGTTGCGGATCGGCGAACAGCGGCCGGGCCAGTGCTACGAAATCCGCCTCGCCGGCGTCGACGAGACGATTGGCTTCGACCATGTCGTGAATGGTGCCCGAGGCGATGATCGGCAGTCCGGACGCGCGCCCGATAGGCTTGGCGTAGCCCGCGAATGTTTCGTTCGCCAAATACATTGGCGGAATCCGCTTATCCATGACTCGATAGGTGCCGGCCGAAACGTGGATCACATCGACGCCGTTGTCGGCAAGGGCACGCGCTATCTTGCAGTAGTCTTCGATGGCGAGGCCATCTTCGAGCAGGTCGTCGCCATTAAGGCGGATGCACAGCAGGAGCTTCGATCCAAGTTCCTGCCGCATGACTGCGACGATCTCGAGCAGAAACCGCAGGCGATTCTTGAAGCTGCCGCCGTACTCGTCCGTGCGCTGGTTGGTTGCGGGGGTGAGAAAGGCGTTGACCAGGTAGCCATGCGCGCCGTGGACTTCGATCAACTGAAACCCGGCTTGCACCGCCCGGCGGGTGGCGGACCGGTGATCATCGACGATCTGCCCGATCTGCTGCCGCGTGAGCTCGAGCGGCACCCGCTTGCCCGCCATCCACGGCACCGGCGAGGCGGCGACGACCGGGCCCTCGGAGATGACGCGCTGTGGGCCGCAATGCCCGAGCTGCAGCCCGGCCACCGCGCCCTCCGCGCGGATGGCCTCGGCGATGTCGCTCAAGCCCGGGATCATGGTGTCGTTGTGGGCGCCAAGCTGGGCGTGAAAGGCCCGGCTGCCGGTGTCGTCGGTGAATGTGATCTCGACGATGCACAGGCTCGCGCCGCCCGCGGCGCGAGCGCGGTAGTATTCGACGTTTTGCGGCGTCGCGGAGCCGTCGGGTGCGGAATACATTGCGCACATCGGCGCCTGCACGATGCGATTGCGAAAGCTGACGCCGCGGATGCTGATCGGCCCGGAGAGCGCTGAGAACCTGCTTGAGTTTTCGCTTGGGTCATTGGCGATCTCTTGAGGCCGGGTGCAACGCCGGGGCGGCGCTTACCGATCAATTTGCCCGCCGATCGCCCTCAAAGGCCGCGCCCGGCGAGACCGAGCCCCGCCTCGGTGAAGGGGCCGACGCCCAGGATCTGCCGGATGTTCCACTGCTGCAGCTCGTAGCTGCTGTCGCCCTGTTGCGTATAGGGGTCACTCGCGGCAATTTGCTCGGCTTCTTCGCGCGAACGCGCGCGAATGAGATACATCCCGAGTTTCAGGTCGGGCGAAGGCCCAGAAAGCAGGATCGCGCCGGCTTCGTGCTGCTCCTGCATCCAGACCAGATGCTCGTCGAGCGTGGCCTTGCGCTGGCCCGGCGGCTTTAGGTTGCTGCGCTTGCAGAAGAAGAACATGAGTTGCTCCATAATCCAGGCGATGGCGACTGGCCGGCGCGCGACACGGAAATTCCGCGGCGCGCGGCGTCGGTCGCGCCGCACAAGTCACTTCAGGAAATCGTTGGTGAACATGTCCGGGGCCTTGACGGCGCCGTTGAGGTCGAATGCGGTATTGAGGAATTGAATAGTCGAGCCCATGCGATCCTCGCGCATATAGCCCAGACCGCGTTCGCGGACGTCAGGGTCGACAATCAGGTCGTCGATGTCACGGATCTGCTGCAGGCTGATGCCGCGGTCCGCGTTGGGAAACATGCTCAGCATGATATCGGCCGCCTGTTCCGGATGAGCGATGGCGAACTCGTAACCTTTGTAGGTTGCATGCAGGAACTTGCGGACGAGGTCGGGATGGTCGTTGATGATGTCGTCACGCGTTGCGATGCCGGTACCGAACACGTTCAGCCCATAGGTACTGTAGTTGATCCACCCGACCGAAACGCCGGCGGCGGCGGCCAGCTTCAGGATCACCGGCCTGTTGCTGGCGGCCCAGCATTCGGCGAGATCAATCTTTCCCTCGATGAAAGAGGAATCCACAACTGCCGGATCCATCCGCAGCAGCCGGATGAAGTCCTTCGGCTTGCCGTTCATCGCCAGCCATGTCGGCACGACCTGCTGCACTGGCGAGGCGGAGCCACCACCCATCAGGAGGTCCTTCAGGTCGTCAAGTGTCTTCGGCTGCCGACGGTCCTTAATGAAGCAGATAGCGGCCGGCGAGCGAGGACTGGTGGCGCCGACGAACTTAATCTTGGCGCCGTTCTTGCGGCCGAGGACGACGCTGATCGCATCAACGTGACCGAATTCGAACAACCCCTGATCGAGCTCGTTCGCGGTGCGATTTCCGCCGTAACCACGAATGAGGTTCACGTCCAGGCCGACTTCTTTGAATAATCCGTTCTTCTGCGCCACCATGATGCCGATCGAGCTGCCTTGCGGCAGCCAGGCCATGTTGTAGGTGATTTTCTGCTGGGCTGCAGCGTGATGGGGCCATGCCGCGAGCGCCACAAGAGCGATCAGACGCAATGCACGAAACATGACAAGTCCTCCCGAGCAGCAGCGCTGTATTCTAAATCAAAGTGTTGTATGCAATTATCGCGGAGTTAATGCGTTACGCCAGCCGCCGCCGCGTTCGCGCGCGGCAATCCACCCCGGTCTTCAAGGCCAAAACTTGAGCTACGCTCGCCTTTCGAGAAAGCCGCGATGATCAAAATCAGAAGACTGGGCCACGCGACGTTCGAGACGCCGCAGCTCGAAAAGGCCATCGAGTACTACACCGAGGTCAACGGTCTGATCCTGGCGGCGAAGGAAGCGAGGCGCGCCTTCCTTGCCACCAGGGCCGGTATCCTCTCAGTGCAGCTCGAGGAGGGGCAGCACGCACGCTGCACCAGGCTATCTTTCGAGGTTGCACCCGATACCGATTTCGCCGCGGTCGGCAGGCAGCTTTCGGAAGAGGGAATCAAGAGTGAAGAGCGCCGAGATCAGTCCCCCGGCATTCCGAAACTGCTGTCATTCCCCGATTCTATTGGCACCGCGATCGAGCTGTTTTCCGAATGGAGCTATTTGGGGACGCAACGCGCCGGCGCCGGCATCGCACCATTGAAACTCGGTCATGTGGCGTTCTTCGTGCCGGATCCCACCGCGATCGCGGATTTCTACCAGCGTGTGCTGGGCTTCCGGGTCTCCGACTGGATCGAGGACTTCTTCGTGTTCCTGCGCTGCAATCCCGACCACCATTCGGTCAATTTCGTGCGCGGCGATCGGGTCCGCATGCATCACATCGCCTTCGAGCTCAAGGACGTAGCGCATCTGAGCAACGCGTGCGACCTGCTGGCGCAGTCGAAGATTCCGCTTGTATGGGGGCCGCTGCGCTTCGGCCCGGGCCACAACATCGCGGCGTTCCATCGCGATCAGGACGGCCAACTCGTGGAATTCTTCATCGAACTCGATCAGATGAAGGACGAGACACTCGGCTATTTCGATCCGCGGCCCTGGCATCGCGACAAGCCGCAGCGCCCCAAGACCTGGCGTCGGCAAGACGATCCGATTTGGGGTCCGCCGCCGCCACCCATGTTCATGTGATGCTGACGAATTTGTCGCTTCCTGGCACATTTTCATCCCTCATGCTGCACGTACGCACGCACGCTTGCTCGGGCCGCTGGAACTCGCCGAGTTCTCCAGTCATGCACCACGAGAGCGAAGCGTCGGAGTCAAAGCCTCGCGGAATAATCGCCTATCCGTCAAACGGCCACGTTCATGCGTGCTTCTGTTCTGATCGGATCATCGTATCTGCTTTTACCGGCTTTACGCGCGAGCCTTCGTAATAGGCTTTCGCAAATGACGGTCGCTGCTGAACTCTTTCAAACCAATCTTCTACTCGCGGCAAGTCCGCCACACACATGATTGAGTTCAAGGTCGTGCAGTCGAACGATGTTCGGAATCATACTGATGTCTGCGAGCGTAAATTCTTTACCGACCAGCCAAGGCCCCTCATGAAGTGATTCATCCATACGCACGACGCTCGCCCGTAACCGCTCCAAAGCTTCGTCCATATCCTGTTGGCCAAATCCGGTGCTACCCATACGCCGATACATCGGCTTTCTAATCGGCGCTTTGGCGAACCGGTCTGCGGTCCACGAAGGGTTGCGAACATTCGAAAGATGAAAAATAAACCCGTTGAAAGATGGAATGCGAATGGCGGGCGTCGGCACTTCGTCGATATATTGTCGCCACGCACGTTTTCGCACGCCGAAGCGGGTCGCCCGCGAATCAGTGGAGCGTGTGGAAAACCTCATCAAGATATTCGTTGATCACCGAGGAATCGATGACGGGTTGACCGCCATGGACGAGCGTCGGAACAACCCCGTTCGGGTTGAGCTTAAGATACCAGTCGGTGAGATGCTCATTGTCCCACAAGCTGACGTGGTGTTCAACGAAATCGAGGGTTTTCTCGGCCAGCGTCAGGCGTACTTTCTGGCTGCAGGTGGAATGCGGCGCGTTGTAAAGCTCGAGGGTCATTGTTTCCCGGCTTCCGTGCGAGCAAGCATCAGCTTGTAGATGTTGCGGATCGAACGCTCGTAAACAGCCGGCTCCCATTCGTGTAGCCGCTGGGCAGGCGGATACGGATCGACTTTCGGCATCTTCTGCCGTACGGCCTCATCTTCGGTCATGCCGCCGCGCACGAAGCCGGCAACCGTGTTGAGCCACCTATGGACGATGTCGATTTGCTCTTTGATGTACGATTGGTGCAGGGCTCACCGTGACCCGGCACGAAGGTGCCCTCAAATTTTTCCATTTTTTCAAGCGCGGCTATCCATTCCCAAGGATCGCACTCCTGCAACCAGCTCATGCATTGGTGAAATATATTGTCACCGATAAAAGCGATGCCTTCGTGGGGCAATGAAACGTTCGGTTTGCGGTTTGGTATGGCCGGGCCAATCTAGGACGATTGTGTGCTCGCCGAACGGGAGCTCCATGCGACCCGTAAAAGTGATTGCCGCCGGATTAGGCGGATAGGCCGGATTGGTCGCGTAAAAATAGCTGTCCGATCCTCCTTTTTCATAGCTTCGACCTGATTGACCTTTGCGGTCGGCCCACTGTGATCTCGAGCACCGAGGCGTATCGCGCGGCAATCCCCTCATGAGCAATCACTTGGACGCCCTGGAAAAACTGGTTGCCGTAGGTGTGGTCCCAGTGCGGCTCAGTGTTGATGATGTAGCGGATCGGCCCAACCGATTCGTGATCATCTCGCGCCAGCGCATCGCATCGATCGGTTGCTGTGGCGTGTCAATCAGCACCACACCATCGCGGCTGGTGATGAAGCCGGGGTTGCACCCCCACCAGTAGAATTCGGCGTAGCTGTTTTCGCTGAGCCGGCGCATCTTATCTTCTCCTTCGTGTCATATGCCGAGATTGTCAGCGCCAATAATGATGTTCTGCGCTGTCACCATATCAGCGCGGGACGCCAGCGACAGCACGACGTCGGCGACGTCGTCCGGCGTGGTGATCTTGCCAAGCGCGCTCGTCGCCATGACGCGGAGCCGCTCCTTCTCCCAGCGGTCCTTGCCCATCACGTTGGCCATCCAACGGCTATCAACGGCGCCTGGCGAGACCATATTGACGGTAATTTCTGGCCCAAGCGAACGCGCTAACGACGTCGTCATCGTGATGAGCGCACCCTTTGAGGCCGCGTAAGCGATGCTGCTGCCGAGGCCGGTCAGCGCCGCGCGCGCCGAGGATGACGATAACGCCACGGCCGGCTTTCTTCATGTGCGGGACCGCCGCGCGCACGCAATAGAAAGTGCCCTGCACGTTGACCTTCAAAATCTTTTCCCATTTGTCGTCGGGTCATTGATTTGAGGTCTCGCAGCGGAGCCGCCACGGTGGTTCCTGCATTGCAAACCAGGACGTCAATGCGTCCCAGCTCCTCGCCCGCACGATTTATCATGGCGCGAACGTCCCGATCACTGCCGATATCGCATTGTTGCAGCAGCACCGGCACACCAAAATTCCCCACCTCCCGCGCCGTATCGCGCGCCTCAGCCTCCAGCGGCTGTAATTGACGACGACACCGCAACCCGCGCGGGCGAGATGCAAGGCGCAAGCGCGGCCGATGCCCGTTGCGGAGCCGGTCACGACCGCAACTTTTCCACGCAAATCAAACATGCATCACTTCCTTTCGGAGAGCGTAAGCGGCAGCAAGAATTCGCTGACGCTGCGGTTGAAAAGATCGGGCCATCGAGAAACGGCAGGTGTCCGCATCGCTCGAATACGACAGATCGGCGTTGGGCATTAATTTCTGCGCCTCAACCGCGCGCGCATAGATGCCGCGCAGCCCTCCCGCCCCCAGATGATGCGGGTTGGCGCCGCAATGTCGCCAAGCCGCTCTCGGAATCCGGTAAGCACGTGTTGCCTCGATATCGGCCATTCCATCAATGATCTGGCGATAGCCGGCGACGACTTCCGGGATGGCGTAGCTGGTCAGTTGAAGGTGAAGCACTTCTTCGGGAACGGACGCCGGATCGAAGCAGATGTTTGCCATCCGCTGCCGGCATTTGTCCAAGCTCGGATCAATAACGGCGGCGAGCCCGTTTTGGCGAACCTTCGGCACAACGGATGCCCATTCCTCCTCGGTATTGAACGAGGCTCCGCTACCGATGATAATCAGCCTTTCGACCCGCTTTGGAATCCGGAAATAGAGAAGCGCAGCGAGCAAAGCACCAAACGAACTGCCAGCGACTGCCAGCCGGTCGATGCCGAGCTCGTCGATCAGGCGAAGCAAATGCTCGGTGAGAGAGGGATGGGGAGGCTGGCCGCGAAAATCCAGGCCGTTGGTGAATCCATGGCCGGGCAGGTCCGGGGCGATAACCCTAAAGTTCCGCGCCAGGACGTCGATGTTGCGCAGCCAGGTGTCGGCGGACAGGCCTACGCCGTAAATCAGCAGGAGAGGAAATCCCTCGCCCTCGCATAAATAGCGCGTGCGCAATCCATGCAGGTCCGCGAACTTCGCCTGCATGACTACGCTTTGATCCGTTGGCGAGTTCGCTCGTTACACCATGTAACCGCGCGCTTCTCCGGTTTGCTTCTCCTTAAAACGGCGACCGATATCGCCAGAGCCGTCGTAATAGAATTCGACGCGGTTCTGATCGGGGTCATTGATGAAAATGCTGTGCCTGCTTTCGGACTTGAGATGTCGATCAACGGCAACGTCCTTTTGTTTAAGTGCCCCCTCGCTGGTCACAAGCTCGTTCTCGTCTTCAAGCTGGAAGCCGAAGTGATGAAGACCAGGCTTAAGATCATCATTCGGGCGCAGCAGAACGAGATGCCAACCTCCCGCGGTCCCCCGCAGCACGGTAATCGAACGATCCGCGTCGCCGCCGATCTCCTCGAGCCCGCCCACCTCCTTGTAAAAGCGAATCGAGCGCTCGAAGTCCTTCGGCACGATGGTCACATGCGAAATTCGACTTGGGTGAAACACCGCGTGATCCACGCGCCGGATTTCCGGGCTGACTGGATAGAGCGCCCTCTGAATCGGCGCCTCCTCGCCCGGCAACCAGGGGCCACTGACGAGGTCCTCACGGTCAGGGTTGAAGATCGTACGCCAGTCTTCGACTGTATCCGCATAGAACTCCAGCAGGATTCCATCTGGATCGAAGATGTAAACGCTGCGCGAAAGGAGGTGATCAGTCGTGGCATGAAATCTTCACGCCGGCCTTCTTTGCACATTCATAGGCCTCGACCAGAATGGCTTCATTCTCCATCTCGAAACCAAAGTGATTGATTCCAGGCTTTGTGCCGCGACCGGAAGAGGGCTGCAGGTGGCCGTCACGCCCGATAGTTGGTTTGTTGGAAACCTCAATCAGCCCGATGTCGTGATGGGTATTGCCGTTACTGAGAAATCCCCCACGGATGGCCGGCTCCATCCGCACTTTTTCGAGACCACAAATGTTGTTGTAAAAATCCACGGACTTTTCGACGTTCGATACGAACATATTCACGTGACCAAGTCGCCGAGGCTTGAACATGCTGTTTTGGATCGCCATAGCTATCTCCGTGTCTGAGCTAAGTTCACGCGTTGCACGACAACCTTTTTGGTATTCTTTGCATGCTCATTGTTGCGCGCGCGCGCCAGCGACATTG
The DNA here is from genome assembly GCA_963709015.1 of uncultured Alphaproteobacteria bacterium. Classification (GTDB taxonomy): domain Bacteria; phylum Pseudomonadota; class Alphaproteobacteria; order Rhizobiales; family Xanthobacteraceae; genus Pseudolabrys. The sequence continues at coordinate 15,929 of CAVPUU010000010.1, forward strand.
TGCCCGACGCAGGCGGCACGAATTTTAGAATAGCAGCGGCAGCGGACAACACGTGTTCGCGCATGGCGCTTTCCGCTTCCAGCGCGCTTTTGCTCCGCAACTTCGCTACCAAACTTGCGTGCTCGGATCCTGGCATTTCCGCGTCGTAAAGCTTCAAGAACAGCCGCAGATACGGCTCGACCCGGTGTCGCAAATTGCGGATCTGGTTGACCAGAATTGGAAATCCTGAGCGATCGCAGACATAATCATGAAAGGCGTCATGGCAGCGAAACCACGATTGCTGTTTGCCTTCGACCGTACCTAGTTCGTCTGCTAGTTCTTCAAGTTTGCGGAAGTCCTCCTCGGTCAGCCGCGGATGCGCTCGACGAACAGCCAAAGCCTCGAGAACGGCACGGATTTCGAAAAGCTCGCTGATTTCATCGGCCGCGAGCGATGTGACGCGCACGCCGTGCCGCGGATAGATTGTAACCAACCCCTCAGCAGCAAGCTGGCGGAGCGCCTCGCGGACCGGCATTCGGCTCAACCCTAAAGTCTTGGCCACCTGTTCGGTGTTGACCCAACTGCCGGATTTAAATTCACCGCGCAGGATGCGTTGCCGCAGAAACTCGTAGGAATGCTCTTGCCCCGTCGGAAGCATGCGTGGCCGCATTAACTCCACCTTGACCTAACAGGAAGACTTGAAAACCGTCGTGGGATATTTTATCCTAGCGCCGCGACAAGTCAACTTGACTTGCTTGGCGAGCAGCAGCGCCGTCGGCCGTGTATTGTTTCGAAGGGGTGCCAATCTAGCGACGGAAAACGCCCATCGACGCATGAGGAAATGCTCGAGGAGCTAACCAGGCGGGCGTCAAGTAGTGACAACACTTGCAACAACAGGAGAGCGCAAATGAGGCCACTGAATCTCGTACTCGGCCTTGCCGTCGCGGTGGTGGCCGGTTCTGCTGCAATCGCCCAAGAAAAAGTTGTCTTTAACATGTCGTGGTTGCCACAGGGCAGCGTGGTCGGAGTGGCCGTTAGCCTTGATCGCGGTTGGTTCAAGGAGAGCGGTCTCGACGTTACGATGATCCGTGGTTACGGCGGCAATCGTACCGCCAACGAGCTCGACCAAGGGCTCTTCGACATTGGTTACGTCGACCCGATCAGCATCGCACTAAGCCGCTCTGGCGGCGGCCGGATCAAGATGATTGGCGCGATCAACACCCAATGGCCGGCAGGCGTGTGCTATAATTCGAAACTGCATACGGTGAAATCGCTGGACGACCTAAAAGGTCTCACCATGGGGGGAGGTTCAGCATCGATCGTGCAAAACGTCATGCCAGCATGGCTGGAACTCAATGGCAAGCCACGCGACCTTGTGCGCATGCTGCGTCTTGATCCCGCCGTTGTCGACACGTCGCTTGTTGAAGGCAAGATTGATCTCGCCGAGTGCTGGCGCGCAAGTAACCGGGCAGTGATAGAGAAACTGGCGAAGGTCGCGCAAGTCGATATTGCATGGATTGAGTACAGCGCCTTTGAACTCGACGCCTATGGCAGCGGATTTGCCGCGCGCGAAGAGACGATTGCAAAAAAGCCTGACATGCTCAGGAAGTTTTTGGCGGCCGCTTATCGCGGCTATGACTTCGCCCGCAAAAACCCCGAACAAGCCGGCGACATCATGATTAAGATGTTCCCGGCGCTTGATCGCGCGATCCTTATGGAACAAGTCCACGACATCAACGGGCTGATCGTCGATCAAAGCGTTGCCAAGAATGGTCCTGGATTCCTGCGCGAGGATCGCATGAAAAACGGCTTGGCCTTCATAAGCAAAGCCTTTGATCTCAAAGGTGGTATAAAGGTCGAAGACCTCTATACAAACGAGCTGTTGGTCAAAAAATAAGTCTCCGACGTAAATAGGCGGGATCGGCGGCTACCGTCGATCCCGATACCGTCGTGCGTGTGCGCCTGAATCTCCTGCTGCGCGCCCACGAAAAATTTTGCCCTTTTATTCGGCGGCCCTGAGCCCGGCGATCGGCCTCCACAAGTTAAGCCTTACGGCTGACCTGATCCGCTGCTCAGCTTATTCCGAGCCGGCGGTGAGGGGATGGAGACGATCGGCCGGATTGACGCGAACAGTCAACTTGCCTTGGCCGACGCGGCGGCTTTTGACGGCTCGCGCCGAACGCCGCGGGGCTTCTTCGGCAGCATCGGACTTAGGCCGACATGCCAGAGTTGCTGCTCGGTCGGTCGTGTAGCGATTGACCCCACTTCCGAGATGC
>CAVPUU010000011.1:0-13074 GCA_963709015.1 uncultured Alphaproteobacteria bacterium
GTGTGGATCTTTCTTTTCGCACTGATCTATCTACCGGGGAGGGCGCAATGAAATCCTGGTATCCGCCGCGGATACTTTTGCTTCATGGGGTGGATTGCTGGCACTCCTTACGCTCACGGTTTTCGGCGCCTACCAGCCGCTCGGCTCATTCAACACCGTGCTGGCGCTCACCATCGCCTTGGCGAAGGCATTGATCGTTCTCGCCATCTTTATGGAACTACGTGAGCGCCACGCGCTCACCATTGTCTTTGCCGGCGCGGGATTTTTCTGGCTGGCGATCATGCTGTGGCTGGCGCTGGCCGATTTCGTGACACGTCCCGATTTTCCGCCGAGGGTAGCTGTGTCTGGGACGGCCATTGTCGGCCCACCGCCGACACGTTAAGCGCGTATTGTGCGGTTTTTAAGTCGGTACGATTGTCTTGCCGATAGGCCACAGTGCTATTCGAGCAAGTTTCAAATGCGCCCAAGCGAAGGGGATACCCACAATGGTCACAGCGAGAATTGCGGTGATGAGATGGCCGAGCGCTAGCCACCAGCCGGCAAGCACCAGCCATACGATGTTGCCGACGACGCCTAACGGTCCGCTGCCAATGTCCGTGCTGCCAGAATATTGCGCGCGTGATACGGCCTTCTGGCCGAATGGAAATAGCGTGTAGGAAGCAATATTGAATGCTGCCCGTGTCCATGGCAGGCCGACAATGGTTATCGCCATGACAACGGCGGCGATAACCCAGCCGACTGCCATCCATAGGCCGCCGAAGACGATCCACAATATGTTGAGTAAGAGGGATAGGGCGGACATTAGGGTCTTTCGTAGGCCGACACTGATATACTGTGTACCGAAATCTCATCCGGCAATGATTTTAGTTTTGGCAAAGTAAAATTCCCTGTTCTATCGCCAGAATTGCTTAGGCGTTAGCTTTGAAAATCTCGTAAGGTGGACAAATTCGGCAAAATTCCCTGTTAATTGCCCTGTTAGCAGGGAATTTGGGAGTGGGGACGGGTTCGACAGGATTGCGTCCGCCACCATGCAGTCCCTGACAACCAGAGATTTCCTGGCTGCCAGCGAACTGCCGCCGCGCATTTGTTCTTAGCCTCGGAATCCCGTTCAGAGTTTGATTCCTGAATGGTCAGCCAGCCAACGGTCTAAATCGTATGCCTGGGAATAATCCAAGGCCGACGCTTCAGGTTGTCAGCTTTGAACGCGCCAATCTGATCCTGGAATGACTTGGTGACATCGATATCATCCCAACCGTTCAGCAGGCGGCTTTGGCGCGCGGGGTCGATGGTAAATCGATAGTGCAGTTCGCCGCACGTTATCGTTTTCGCTTCCAGGTCGACCGACACCGGCAATGCCGGTTCATGCGTCAGCGCCGCTGTGAGCGCGCCGCACTCTGCTTCGCTCACCACCGCGGTGAGCAATCCATTCTTGGTGGCGTTCTGCGAGAAAATATCGCCGAATGACGGCGCGATGACGCAGCGAATGCCGTAGTCAAAAAGGGCATAGACCGCGGCCTCGCGTGACGAGCCACCGCCAAAATTACGGCCGCCGACGATTATTTTTGCCTCCCGCCATGGCGCCCGATTCAACGGGAAGTCCGGCTGCTCGTTGCCGGCCGCGTCGAATCGCAAATCTTGGAATAGAACTTTGCCGTGCTCGCCTTTGCGTGGCAGTTTGAGATAACGCGCCGGCAAGATTTGATCGGTGTCGATATTCTCAGCCGGGAGCGGGCAGGCCGTCGCCGTGATGCGGGTGAATTTTTCCATTTGTCGTTCTCGTTAGACCTTTCGCACCATCAAAGGCCGCATATCGGCGAGGTGGCCGCTGACCGCGGCGGCGGCGACCATCGCCGGCGACATGATATGGGTGCGGGCACCGACGCCCTGGCGGCCGCGAAAATTGCGGTTTGTCGTCGAGGCGCATCGCTCGCCGGATGCGACCAGATCGCCATTGATACCGACGCACATCGAGCAGCCGGAATCGGCCCATTCCAGTCCGGCGTCGCGGAACACCCGGTCGAGACCTTCTTCTTCCGCCTGACGTTTGACGGCGGACGAGCCGGGAGAGACGAGGCCAGGCACCCTGCTCGTACGATTGGCGAGAATGGCCGCTGCGGCGCGCAGATCCTCGATGCGCGCATTGGTGCACGAGCCGATGAAAACGCGATCGATGGCGATATCGGTCAGCCTCTTGCCTGGAGCTAGGCCCATATAGTCGATTGCGCCGCGAATATATTTCGCGCGCTCCGGATTGGGCTCGCTGGCCGGGTCGGGAATGCTGGCATCGATAGGCAAAGCGTCTTCCGGGCTGGTGCCCCAGGTGACAAACGGCGCTACCGCGGTCGCGTCGATCGACATCTCACGGTCAAACTGAGCGCCTTCGTCGGATTTTAACCCGATCCAATCTTGCATGGCCTTGTCGAGCGCCACTCCCGTAGGCGTGAATTCGCGGCCTTTGAGATAGTCGAACGTCCTTGCGTCCGGCGCGACGATCCCGCAACGGCCGCCGGCCTCGATCGCCATGTTGCACAAGGTCATGCGGCCCTCCATGGAGAGCGCACGGATCGCAGAGCCGGCAAATTCGATGGCGTGGCCACTGGCGCCATCCGCGCCGATATTTGAGATAATGGCCAGCGCGATGTCCTTGGCGCCGAGGCCCTCGGAAAGCTTGCCGTCAACGCTGATGCGCATGCGTTTCGGTTTTTTCTGCCACAGCGTCTGCGTCATCAAAACATGGGCCACTTCCGAGGCGCCGATCCCGAACGCAAACGCGCCGAACGCACCATGGGTCGAGGTGTGGCTGTCGCCACAGACAATCAGCAATCCGGGCAAGGTCAGGCCCAGTTCCGGGCCGACCACATGCACAATGCCTTGCCGGCGATCCTTGAGCCCGAACAAGGTAATGTTCTGATCCGCGGTGTTTTTATCGAGCTGGCTCACCATGCGCGCGATTTCGGGATTGGGAATGGGCTTGCCGCGTCCGCGTGTCGGCACGTAGTGGTCGGCGACGCCGAACGTCAGTCCGGGCTCGGCCACCGATGCGCCGCGTTCGGCAAGCCGGCTGAAAGCATGAAACGAGCCTTCATGCACATAATGGCGGTCGACCCACAGCAAGCTCTCGCCATCGCGCTGCACGATTTCGTGGCTCGACCAGAGTTTGTCGAAGAGGGTCAGCGGCGTATTCATGCGACTATTTAGCGCCTGCAGGGCATTGCAGTCGAACGGCCATATTGTATGCTAAATAATACCTAGTAAAGCGTCCGCCTTTTCAACCAGGCCCGACGCTGTTGTGTGGGGGTTGGTGTGGCGGACCGGTTGCAAGAGGCCAAGGCGCGCCAAGTCTATCTCGTGTTGCGCGATCGCATAATGAGTGGCGCCATGATCTTCGGCGCCCGGCTTCCCAATGAAAATGACCTGGCTCGGTCGCACGGCGTATCGCGTGTCACCGTGCGTCGGGCTTTAAGCGAACTTCAGCGCGAGCACTTGATCGACCGGCGGCGCAGCGCTGGAACGCGCGTGGTTTATCGGCCTCAACCTTCCCGGATGACCGCCGACATCTCCGGTGTACTGGCCAATCTTGCCGATATGGGCCGCAGCACCAAAGTGCAACTGCTGTCGTTCGATTATGTGCAAGCGAGCGGTCCTGCCGCCGAGGCGTTGGGCACCGGCGATCATGAATCCCTGCAGCGTTCCGTCCGTGTGCGCTCGGTCGATGGCTTGCCATTTTCCTATTTGCTCGCGCATGTGCCGGAACGCATCGGCGTCACGTTCAGCGCCAAAGACCTGGCCGACCGCCCGCTGCTTGAACTGCTCGAACGATCGGGCGTCAAGGTCGAACGCGCGACGCAACGAATTTCCGCCGGTCTTGCCACGCCCGATGTTGCCCGCGCGCTCGGGGTCAAGACCGGCTCGCCGCTGATCGAGCTTGTGCGCACGGTCTATGACCGTGATGGCCGCGGCGTCGAGCATCTGTATGCGCTGTACCGGCCGGATCGTTACAGCTTTGAATTCGATCTGGTCCGCTCCGGCGGGGCCAGGAAAAAGAGCTGGTCGGCGCTGCCGTTAGCGGTGCGCAAACCGCCGAGAAAGTCGAGATCGTCCGTAAGCATTCCATTCGTCTGAGCCAAGGGAGGCACGCTATGTCGAACAGTAACAATCAATTCAGTCGCCGCAAATTTCTGCAAACATCCGCGCTCACCGCCGCCGCGGCCGCGAGCGGCACGCTCGCTGCGCCGTCAATTCTTCGCGCCCAGGGCGGCGCGGTGAAGGTCGGCCTCCTGCAGCCGGTGTCCGGCGCGCTGTCTTATTCCGGTCAGCAAGGCCGGCTTGGCGCCTCGATCGCGGTCGACGAAATCAATGCCGCGGGTGGCCTCAAAGGCATGGGCGGCGCCAAGATCGAGCCGGTGCTCGGCGACGCGCAATCGACGCCGGATGGCGGCAACGCCGAGGTCGAGAAGATGAATTCGGCCGGTGTTTCGGCCATCGTCGGCGGCTATGCCAGCGCGATTTGCCTGGCGACCACGCAGACGGCGGCGCGCTACGATCTGCCTTATATCGTGGACGTCGGCGTCACCGATGCCATTGTCACCCGCGGACTGAAAAACACCTTCCGTTTCGGCCCCGGGTTTGGCGTAATTGCCAAGACGGCGCTGGCACAACCTTGTCGCCATCAACGACAAAGCCGGCAAGCCGGCCAAGACCGTGATGATCGTGCATGAGGATTCGGCGTTCGGTTCCGGCCTCGCCAAACTGCTCAACGCCCAGCTTCCGGCGCAAGGCTTTGAAGTGCTGGAGACCATCCCGCATCCGACGCCAACGCGCGATTTCAATAACGTCGTGCTCAAGATTCAGGCGGCCAAGCCGGACATCGTGATCCCGGCCAACTATTACAATGAATATGTCTTGCTCGCGCGCACCATGCAGCAGCAGAAGGTGCGGCCGAAAGCGGCGATCTACTCCGTGCTTGGGGGCGCGGCGTCGTCGTACAAATTCGTCAAGGAATTCCCGGAAGCGGCGCAGTACATCATGGACTGCAATCACTGGTTCGATCCGCGCAATCCGAAAGCGCTGGCGTTGAAGAAAAAGGTGGAGGCGCAAGGCCAGTTCTTCACCTACGAAGTTTACATGAACTATAGCGCCGTGCTGCTGCTGGCGGACGCCATCAACCGTGCGAAATCGGCCGACCGCGCCAAGATCACGGACGCGCTCGCGAGCTCGACCTTCGCCGGCCATGTCATGCCCTATGGCCCGACGAAATTCGTCAATGGCCAGAACGAGGGCGCGGCGCCCGCCAACACGCAGGTCATCGGCAATGATATTCAGGTGATCCTGCCGGAGGCATTCGCGTCGGCAAAGCCGATTTATCCGCTGCCGCCCGCTTGATGGCGGGACGCGTCACGGCGGTTTCAAAAACACCCGGCGCCGCCGTGACGGCGCCGTCCTTGGCTGCGCCGTGCATTTAAGCATTCTCTTCCCGGCGATCATCAACGGCCTGCTGATGGGCGCCATTTATGCGCTCATCGCGTTGGGCCTAACGCTTGTCTACGGCGTCCTCCATATCATTAACTTCGCTCATGGTGCGCTGCTGACCGCGGCGCTGTTCGCGGCTTTCTTTCTGCACAGACTGTTCGGCATCGACCCTTATCTTGCCGTGTTTATTCTTGTGCCGGCGTTTTTCGCGCTCGGCTATGGCTTGCAGCGCTTTGTCATCGGCCCGGCATCGCACGGCAATGACGGCAACATCCTGCTGGTGACGCTTGGTCTCGCTGTCGTCATCGAAAACGTGCTGTTGTACGCATTCCGCGCCGATACCCGCACCGTTGATATCAGCTACGGCTTTTCCGTCGTGCCGTTCGCCGGAATGTTTCTGTCGGTGCCGCGGCTGGCCGGATTTGCCGCCGCGGTCATTGTTACGCTGCTGCTATGGATGCTGTTGACCTTGACCGACACCGGCAAGGCCATTCGTGCGGTGGCAAAAGAAAAACTCGGCGCGCAATTATCCGGCATCGACGTCGCGCATATTTACGCGGTGACATTCGGCCTCGGCGCGGCCTGCGTCGCCATCGCCGCCTGTCTTTTGATTCCGACCTATTACGTCAATCCGCATGTCGGCAATGCCTTTGTGCTGATCGCGTTCACCACCGTGGTGCTCGGCGGCATGGGTTCGATTCCGGGCGCGCTGATCGGCGGACTGTTCGTGGGCGTCGTGGAAAGCCTGAGCGGCCTTTATCTCGGCGAATTGCTCGGCCAGATCGGCATTTTCGTTATGTTCATTCTGGTCCTGCTGTTTCGGCCGAGCGGCCTGCTGGGAGAGCGGGCATGAGCCGCGCCGGCTTTCTCCCGATCGTCGCAGCCGTCGTCGCGCTGGCCTGCATTCCGTTGCTGACCAATTCGAACGCGGTGCTCAATTTTTTGGTGACGGCGCTGCTGCTCACGCTGGCCGGGCAGGGCTGGAACGTGCTCGGCGGTTATGGCGGCCAATATTCATTCGGCCACGCTGCATTTTTCGGAACTGGCGCCTATGTGACCGCGATCCTGCAGGTGCGTTACGGACTTAATGCCTGGCCGGCTTTTGGCATTGGAATCCTGGCTGGCGCGGCGGTGGGTGCGGTGATTGGCGTTTTGACGTTCCGTTCGGGGCTGCGTGGCTCGTATTTCGCGCTGGTAACGCTGGCTTTTGCCGAAGTGCTACGCATCATCGCCAGCGTCGCGCCGATCACCGGCGCCGGCGTCGGCACTTTGATCAAGCTCGATCTCGGCGCCCGCGCGCTACAGTTCCCGAGCCGGGCGGCGTTCTATTGGTTCATTCTGGCGCTGGTCGCCATCGCGCTTGTCATCACCAAACTGATCGAGCAATCGCGCTTCGGCGCCTGGCTGGTGGCGGTGCGCGAGAATGAAGACGCCGCGCGTGCGCTGGGTGTCGATGCCACCCGCGTCAAGCTCGGCGCAATGACGATATCGGCGGCGATGACGGCCGCCGCCGGTTGCTTCTATGCCCAGTATTTTCTGTTCCTCGATGCGGCTATCGCTTATGGCCCGTGGATTTCAGTTGAGGCGCTGCTGGCGCCGATCATTGGCGGCGTCGGCACCGTGTTTGGACCGTTGCTGGGTGCATTGATGGTCAAGACGCTCGGCGAGGCGGCCAAGCACGCTACTGGCGATGTGCCGGGTCTCGACCTCGTGCTCTACGGTGTCGTGCTGATCCTGGTGGTCGGTTTCGCGCCGCGCGGCGTGGCCGGGCTTATCGCGCGTTGCCGCGCGTGGTTGATGCCGCAGCCAAAACTAGCGCGGGAGGCCGCGCATGACTGATCCGATGTTGGCAGTCGAGGGGGTCTCAAAACGGTTCGGCGGTCTGCGCGCGGTGCACGAGGCGTCAATGACGGTCGAGAGTGGGCGCATCACCGCGGTGATCGGCCCGAACGGGGCCGGCAAGACGACTTTGTTCGCCTTGATCACGGGTTTTCTGACACCGACCGGTGGGCGCATCATCTACAACGGCGCCGACATCACCGGCATGCCGCCACACAGACTGGCGCGGCAGGGCATCGCGCGCACGTTCCAGATTGTGCAGCCATTCGCCGGTCTTACGGTTCTGGAAAACATCGCGGTCGGCGCTCATTTGCATATCGCGGGGCGTGCCGCGGCGCTTGCCGCTGCCGCCGAGGTCGCCAAGCTGGTTGGGCTCGAGCCGATATTGCAGCAGCCGGCCGCAATCTTGACCGTGGCCGGCCGCAAGCGGCTCGAGCTTGCGCGCGCACTGGCGACGTCGCCGAAGTTGCTGCTGCTCGATGAAGTGTTGGCCGGACTCAACCCGTCCGAAATCCGCGACATGGTGCCGATTGTCCGTGCCATACGCGAGCGTGGCGTCACCATCATGATGATCGAGCATGTGATGCAGGCGGTGATGAGCCTGGCCGAGCAGATCTACGTGCTGGTGGAGGGCCATGTCATTTCGCAAGGCCTGCCCGCCAAGGTCGCCGCCGACCCGAAAGTGATCGAGGCCTATCTCGGCGCCGGCGCGGCGGCCCGTTTAGCCGGAAGCGCGCATGCCCACTGACGCGCTTCTCAATGTGCGCGGTCTGCACGCTGGCTACGGCGAAACCGAGATTTTGCGTGGTATCGATCTTGTGGTTGGCTCGGGTGATATCGTCGCCGTGCTTGGCTCAAATGGCGCCGGAAAATCGACGCTCAATCTGGCGATTTCCGGATTGGTTCCCGCTCGGCAAGGCTCGATCGAATTCGACGGCCACCTTATCCACGATGCCAGCCCGGCCGCGATCGTCGCCGCCGGTCTGGTGCACGTGCCCGAAGGGCGGCGAATATTTCCCAACATGTCGGTCGCCGACAATCTCGACCTGGGCAGCTATCGCCGCGCCTCGGCGCAGCGCGCGGCCAATCGCGAACGTGTGTTTGCCATGTTCCCAAGGCTGCGCGAACGCGCTGCGCAACGCGCCGGCACGCTATCGGGCGGCGAGCAGCAGATGCTGGCGATCGGCCGCGGTCTGATGGCGGAGCCGAAGCTGCTCATTCTGGACGAACCGTCGCTCGGTCTGTCGCCGCTCCTGGTGGAAGAAATGTTCGCCATGATCCTGCGACTTAACAAAGAAGGGCTTGCGGTGCTATTGGTCGAACAGAACGTGGTGCAGAGCCTCGACATCGTTCATCGCGCCTACATTCTCGAGCACGGCAGTTTTGTGATGTCGGGCAGCGCCGCCGACATTCGTTCCGACGCCAATCTCAAGCGCGCTTTTCTCGGATTATGACCATGGCCCAACAAAACACATTGCGCTTGCGCCTGTCGAAGCCGCCGATTGTGATCGCCCCCGGTATTTACGATCCGCTCACGGCGCTGATCGCGGCGCAAGCCGGTTTTCACACGCTCTATATATCGGGTGCTGCCGTCGCCTATACGCGGCTGGGGCGACCGGACATTGGCCTGGTCAGTCTCACCGAAGTCGTTGATACGGTCGCGGTGATCCGCGACCGCGTCGATGCTAATCTCATTGTCGACGCCGATACCGGCTACGGCAATGCGCTCAATGTCGATCGCACGGTGCGTCTGCTTGAGAAGTCGGGCGCGCAGGCGATCCAGATCGAAGATCAGGGTTTTCCCAAGCGTTGCGGACATCTTGACGACAAGTCGCTGATTCCGGCCGCCGAGATGGCCAGCAAGATCAAGGCGGCGGTCGATGCCCGTCATTCAACGGAGACCTTGATCATTGCGCGCACCGATGCGGTGGCGGTTGAAGGTTTCGATCGCGCGGTCGAGCGTGCCTTGCTCTACCGCGACGCCGGCGCGGACGTACTGTTTGTCGAAGCCCCGAAGGCGCGGGAGGAGCTGGCCAAGATCGTCAAACAGGTCGGGCGTACGCTGCCGCTGATGGCCAATATGGTCGAAGGCGGCAAGACGCCGATATTGCCCGCGGCCGAACTCGAGGCGCTTGGCTTTTCGCTGGTGATTTTCCCGGGCGGCATCGTGCGCACGCTGGCCAAGACCGCGGTCGACTACTACGCATCGCTCTCCGCCCACGGCAGCACGCAGCCATTCCGCGATCGCATGTTCGATTTCGATGCGCTCAACCGGCTGATCGGCACGCCGGAAATGCTGGAGCGCGGCAGGCGATATGAAACGATATTGGCGCCGGATAGCAAGAAACGCCAATAAGCCAAGGAACGTCTCGCATGGACAAGCTTTTCGATACCATCATCAAGAACGCCCGCGTGGTTCGGCCGAACAAAACCTCCGTCGATTGTCTTGATATCGCGATCAAAAATGGAAAGATCGCCCGGCTCGGGCCGGAAATTCAGGCTGATCTCGCCGGCCAAGTCTTTGACGCCAAGAATCGCCTCGCGTTCCCGGGTTGCGTCGATGCGCATATGCACATCGGCATTTATGCGCCGCTCGCGCAGGACGCGGTTTCGGAGAGCAAGGCCGCGGCGATGGGGGGAGTTACCTCAAGCCTGAATTATCTGCGTACCGGACACTACTATCTCAATCGTGGCGGCCCTTATCGCGAATTTATGCCCGAAGTGTTCAAGCAATCGGGGGGTCGCTTTTGGGTCGATTATGGCTTTCATATCGCGCCGATCGAAACGGCGCACATCGATGAAATGGAGCATCTGGTCACGGACCATGGGGTGACCTCGTTTAAGATCTTCATGTTTTACGGAGGCTATGGCCTGCACGGGGCCTCGTCGCAGCAAAATGATTTTTTGATGATCGGCCCCGACGAGCGGTACGATATCGCGCATTTCGAGTTTATCATGCGGTCCGCCCAGCGCTTGATGGAGAAATTCCCCGATCAAGCCGCCCACATCAGCGTTAGTCTGCATTGCGAACTCGCGGAAATCCTCACGGCATATACAAAAATCGTGGAGCGAGAGGGCAAGCTGACCGGGCTACATGCTTATAGCGCCGCGCGGCCTCCCCATTCCGAGGGTCTTGCCATCTGGATTGCGTCTTATCTGGCAAATGAAACCAATTGCCTGAACATCAATCTTTTGCACTTGAGCTCACGCAAAGCAGTGGATGCCGCGTGGATGATGCAGCAGGTTTTTCCGCATATTGCGTTCCGCCGCGAAGTCACAGTCGGTCATCTTCTTCTCGATACCGATTGCGAATGCGCCGTGCATGCGAAAGTCAATCCGCCGATCCGGCCACGCGAAGACGTCGAGGCGCTGTGGCAGGCTGTGCTTGACCGAAAAATCGACTGGATCGTCAGCGATCATGCTTGCTGCTCGGCCGAGCAGAAGTGGTCAAAAGACGACCCAAACAATATTTGGCTAGCCAAATCCGGATTTGGCGGCACCGAGTATCTTCTTTCAGGCGTTTTGAGCGAGGGCGGCAAGCGTGGCATGTCATACAATCACATGGCCGAGCTTTTGAGTTGGAAGCCGGCGCAACGTTTTGGGCTACCAAGTAAGGGCGATATCGCTCCCGGCTATGACGCGGATATCGCGATCGTCGATCCGCACGAAAGTTTCGTCGTGCGTGCCGCCGAATCTGAATCCGTGCAGGGCTACTCACCGTTCGAAGGCGTCGAACTCAGCGGCCGGGTAAAAAGCACGTTTTTGCGCGGCGCTCTTGTTTATGACGGCGGGAAAATCGTCGGGCCGGCTCGCGGCAAATATCTGCGAAGGTCTGTGGTTACTCGTCCGTAATGAACTGTTTCAATGCGCGATGATGCTTGACGTTGAGGCATAATGAGCACGGTGGCGATTACAGCGGATGAGAAATTCACCGCCGAAACGCCGCTGCTGATCATTGGTGCCGGCGCGGCCGGGCTGTGCGCGGCGCTGGCGGCGAAGGAAGCCGGTGTCGAGCCGCTCATTATCGAGCGTGACGCGGTGCCGGCCGGTTCGACAGCGCTATCGGCCGGGCTTATTCCCGCTGCAGGAACACGTTTCCAGCGTGCCAAAGGCATCGCGGATAACCCGCAACTGTTTGCTGCGGATATTCAGCATAAGGCGAAAGGTGAGGCGGATATCGCCGTCGTCGAAGCCGTGACGCAAAGCGCCGGCCCGCTGATCGAATGGCTGGCAGACCGCCACGATTTTCCATTCGATGTGGTCGACAACTTCAATTACCCGGGTCATTCGGCTTTGCGGATGCACGGGTTACCGACGCGTAGCGGACTAGAACTGATCAATCGGTTGCGCGCCGCCGCTGAGGCCAGCGACATTTCCATGATTTCTGAATGTGCGGCTGACGTGCTGATAGCGGAGCCAGACGGCCGTATCCGTGGCGTTGAGATAGTCCGCGGCGATGGCGCACGCGAACGCATCGGCTGTGCTGCGTTGATCCTTACCTGCAACGGTTATGGTGGCAATCCCGATCTGGTGCGCCGCTTTATTCCTGAGATGGCGGGCGCGCTATACTTCGGTCATCCGGGAAATCGTGGTGACGCCGTGATCTGGGGTGACGCGCTCGGCGCTCAACTCGCCCACCTCGGCGCTTATCAGGGCCACGGCTCGGTTGCCACGCCGCATAACATCCTGATCACCTGGGCCGTGATTATGCAGGGCGGCATCCAGATCAACCGCGACGGTCGGCGGTTCTGCGATGAATCGCAGGGCTATTCCGAACAGGCCGCCGAAGTCCTTCGCCAGCCAGGCGGCAGCGTCTGGAGCGTGTTCGATGCGCGTATTGCATCGATTTTCGCGCCGATTTTGAGATCGTGAACGAAGCGGCGGCCCGCTTCGGCCTTGGCCTATTTGTCCGGCATCCGCAACAAAGCCAACGGATGGATGGTGACGATCGCGTACAAGTCGTCGCTAAGCCTGTGCAGCTTGCCGCACATCTTGGCGATGGTGACTGGCCGTCCGAACAGGCTGCGTGCCGCGGTGGCGCCGAGCGCGATGACGAGTTCGGGTTTTACGATCGCGCGCTCGATGTCGTTCCACCATTTGCAGCGGTCGATCTCGTCGGCGTTCGGCCTCTTGTGCAGGCGGCGCTTGCCGCGCGGCTCGAATTTGAAATGTTTGACCGCGTTGGTTACGAACACCGTCTTGCGGTCGATCCCGGCTTGCGCGAGAGCATCATCGAGAACGCGTCCGGCCGGGCCGACGAAGGGCTTGCCGGCGGTATCTTCTTGGTCGCCCGGCTGTTCGCCAACCAGCATGAGCCGGGCTTGGCCAGGCACCACCTGGGTGGCGAATTTATAGAGTGGGCAGCGGGTGCACGCGGCCTCCGCCCTGCGTAGCGCCTTCAGAGAGTTGATGCGTGCCGCCATGCCGGTTCAATGGCCCACCTATGATCCCGTTCCTTACGCACTGAATTATAAGGCAAACTATAACTTCTTGACTCTTTCCTCCTGACGGGGGTTATCTAGAACAAAACATGAACAGGAAATACGCGGTGACCGCTGGAGCATCAACCACCCTGTGCCGTCTCCGCCAAGCGATGGCGAAAATCGAAGGGCAGGAGACCGACCTCGGTGTCGCCGCGCGTGCGTTGGCGTTCGGCGTGCCGGCCATCGATGCCAGGCTGCAAGGCGGCTTTGCGCCGGCAAGCTTGCATGAGATCGCGCCGGCCTCAGCGCGTGATCTGGGTGCGACCGTGGGCTTTGCCTTTGC
>CAVPUU010000012.1:0-7884 GCA_963709015.1 uncultured Alphaproteobacteria bacterium
CCCTGGCTGCGCGAAACCCAAGAAAGCGCGTGGCCTCGACGCTGGTAGGGTTCGCCTCCAGCGTGACTTCGACGTCGCCCGCGACGCTCCAGTGCCTGGCGACGGCGTCGAGGATCGCCCGCACCGAGGAAGGTTGCATCAGCGAGGGGGTGCCGCCGCCGAAGAAAATCGTCGACACCGTGCGGCCGGGTATGCGCGCGGCGGTAGCGGCGATTTCGGCTTCGAAGGCGCGCGCGAAGCGCGCCTCGTCGACGCCGCCGTGGCGGACGTGACTGTTGAAGTCGCAATAGGGACACTTCGACAGGCAGAACGGCCAGTGCACGTAGACGGCGAAGGGCGTCGTTAAGGTCATATTAAGCATCATAGGCTGCGCCCCGCGTGACAGCCAGCGCGAATGCACGCGCGCGATGGACAGTTGATTAAAATTGTAATGATCGGGAAACCGTGTCCCGGGCGCAGCGCAGCGTGAGCAACGCGAACGGTGCGCCGCAGACCCGGGACCTTCGCGACCTCAAGCTTTGGAACGGCCCCGGATCTGCGGCGCACCGCGTCACGTCGTTTCGTGCTGCGCCGTATCGGGGGCACGGAGTTGCAAGCACGCATCCGCCAGCTTGACGAAGGCGCGCGCGCGATGCGACAGGCCTTGGCCTTTCGGAGGAAGTCCGTGCTTTTCATCGGCGCTCATCTCGCCGAACGTTCGGTCGAAACCGTCAGGCCGAAACAGCGGATCGTAGCCGAAGCCTTTGTCGCCGCGCGGCGGCCATGCCACAGCGCCATCGACGCGACCTTCGAATTCTTCGACATGGCCGTCGGGCCACGCGAGACAGAGCGCGGCGATGAAATGAGCGCGGCGCTGATCGGGCGTGCGCGCGCCGCGCTCGATCAGCAGCGTCTGGATTTTGTTCATGGCGAAGCGAAAATCCTTGTCGGGGCCGGCCCAGCGCGCCGAATGAATGCCGGGATCGCCGCCAAGCGCATCGACCACCAGACCGGAATTGTCGGCAAAGGCCAGCTTGCCGGTGGCTTTGGTCGCGGCCATCGCCTTGATGCGCGCATTGGCGGCAAAAGTCTTTCCGGTTTCCTTTGGTTCGGGCAGCCCAAGCTCGCCGGCCGATTGCGCTTCGATGCCGAAAGGCGACAGCAGCTCGCGCATTTCGGCGAGCTTGCCCGGGTTGTGCGTGGCGATGACGACAGGGCCGGTGAGTTTGCGGGGCATGCGTTTCCTTCTTATCCCTCCCCTGAAAGGGGAGGGATAAAGAAAATTACATCACCGCCATTTTCTGCAAGCCGATCAGCTTCTCAATGCCTCTGCGTGCCAGCGCCAGCAGCGCCAGCAACTGCTCTTCACTGAAAGGGTTTTTTTCGGCAGTGGCCTGGATCTCAACAATATTGCCCGAGCCGGTCATGACGAAATTGGCGTCGGTGTCGGCTTCGGAATCCTCGGCATAATCAAGGTCGAGCACGGCGGTGCCCTTGCAGACGCCGCAGGAGATGGCGGCGATATGATCGCGCAGTACTTGATCCGAATTTTGCGCCTTGAACATGTCGCGCGTCTTCATCCACCTAAGACAATCCGACAGCGCCACCCAGGCGCCGGTGATCGAAGCGGTGCGGGTGCCGCCGTCGGCCTGGATCACGTCGCAGTCGATGGTGATCTGCCGTTCGCCGAGCGCCTGCAGGTCGACGACCGAACGCAAAGACCGTCCGATCAGGCGCTGGATTTCCACCGTGCGGCCGCCCTGCTTGCCGGCCGAAGCCTCGCGGCGGGTGCGCTCGGAGGTGGCGCGCGGCAGCATGCCGTATTCGGCGGTAACCCAGCCGCGCCCCTGGCCCTTGAGCCAAGGCGGCAGCCGCTCCTCCAGGCTCGCGGTTACCAGCACATGGGTATCGCCGAACTTCACGAAACAGGAGCCTTCGGCGTATTTGACCACGCTGCGTTCGAGCGAGACGGGACGCAATTCATCGACTTGTCGGCGGCTCGGCCGCATCGGGCTTGCTCCCTTTCCGTTCGCCGCACACCATAACCATATGCATGACTTGAACAAGTCCGCCGCGACAGCCATTGTTGGCGGGATGTAAGGAGTAAGCCTGTGTCTTCCCACGACGTCCCGATCGGCGCGAACCAAGTGAGTTCTGGCGGCGCTCAACGAACGCTCGCGTGAGATTTTCCGCCAGATCGTGGAGAGCTATCTGGCAACTGGCGAGCCCGTCGGCTCGCGCAATTTGGCGCGCTTGCTGCCGATCACGCTGTCGCCGGCCTCGGTGCGCAATGTGATGTCGGACCTCGAGCAGCTCGGCCTGATCTTCGCGCCGCATACCTCGGCCGGCCGGTTGCCGACCGAACTGGGCCTGCGTTTCTTCGTCGATGCGCTGATGCAGATCGGCGACCTGAGCGAGAACGACCGCCGATCGATCGAAGCGCAAGTGGCGGGCACCGGCAGCGGCAAGTCGCTGGAAACCGTGCTCGGCGAAGCCTCGCAGACTTTGTCCGGCTTGACGCGCTCGGCCGGGGTGGTGCTTACCGCGCAAGCCAACGCGCGGCTCAAGCACATCGAATTCGTGCGGCTGGAGCCGGAGCGCGCGCTCGCCGTGCTGGTGGCCGAAGACGGCCAGGTGGAAAACCGCGTGCTCAACGTGCCGGCCGGCGTGCCGACCTCGGCGCTGGTCGAGGCGGGCAATTTCCTCAACGCCCGTATCCGCGGCAAGACGCTGTCGGAATTGCGCGTCGAGATCGAAGCCGCGCTGGTGGCGGGGCAGGCCGAGCTCGATCAACTGACGCAGAAGATCGTCTCGGCAGGACTCGCGAGCTGGTCGGGCGGCGAAAGCGAAGAGCGCAAGCTGATCGTGCGCGGCCACGCCAATCTGCTCGAGGACCTGCACGCGCTCGACGACCTGGAGCGGGTGCGCTCGCTGTTCGACGCGCTGGAGACCAAGCGCGGGGTGATCGACCTGCTCGGCCGCGCCGAGCGCGGCGACGGCGTGCGCATCTTCATCGGCTCGGAGAACAAACTTTTTTCGCTGTCCGGCTCCTCGACCATCGTCGCGCCCTACCGCGACAGCAAGGGCAGCATTGTGGGCGTGATCGGCGTGATCGGGCCGACCCGGCTCAATTATTCCCGCGTCATCCCGATGGTCGATTACACCGCGCGGATCGTGAGCCGGCTACTATCTTCGTAGAGTTCGCGCATGATCTTGCCCGAAAACGGGATTCCACCTTCTCGGATCATGCGCGCTAAACGCTTGATTTTTTGCCCCTGAACCCTGATATCCCCCGCATCCGACCTCAGAATGGATCAAGATGATGACGGACCCGACCGTTCGCCAGCCCGAAGCAGCCGACGCCGAGGCCGAAAACGCCAAAGTGGAAGCCGGGATCGCGGCCGAGCAGGCCGATCCCTTGGCCGAAGTCGCGCGCGAGGCAGCCGAGTACAAGGACAAACTTTTGCGCACGCTGGCTGAGATGGAAAACCTGCGCAAACGCACCGAGCGCGAGGTTGCCGACGCGCGGCTCTACGGCAATGCGAGTTTCGCCCGCGACGTGCTGGCGGTCGCCGACAACATGCAGCGGGCGCTCGACGCCATCGAGCCCGAATTGCGCGCCATCGGCGACGCCAAGCTGACGTCGCTGATCGAGGGCGTCGAGCTCACCGAGCGCGAACTGCTCAAGGTTCTGGAAAAGCACGGCGTGAAGAAATTCTCGCCGGCTGGCGAGAAGTTCGACCCGAACGTGCATCAGGCGATGTACGAGGTGGAGAATCCAGAACTGCCGGCGGGTCATGTCGCGCAGGTCGTCCAGGCCGGCTACATGCTCGGTGACCGCGTGCTGCGGCCGGCGCTGGTCGCGGTGGTCAAGGCGGCGCCGAAAGCCCCGCCGTCCTCGGCCAACGACAATCCCCGCCCCGGCGAGACATCGTAGAACATTCTTAATATTGCGCATGACCTAGAGCATGATCCGTTCCAATTGAATCGGATCATGCTCTAGATTTCTTATTTGGTCGCATTTTCTACGGCGAACCGGTTTCCACTTCGCCGGAAAATGCTCTAATCCGAAATCCGGTTTCCATCCCCAATCGGCTCGAGGACAAGCCATTCTGGGTCAGGCGCTACCGCAAATCAATTCCGTCGCGCACCGCGCGGAAGCGCGTGAACAGCGCGTCCCAGTCGTCTTTGGCGCCGACGCCGACGATGCGCAGGAAACCGGTGCCGGTGAAACGCAGCCACTGCGCCACCATGACCGACTGATCGTTGAGCCCCTTGGCCTGCGCCCGGATCTCGTAGCCGGGCGCGCCGCCGATCCGCATGGCATCCGCCGATTGCACGATGAGATCGCGCAGCGGCGCCGCCGACAGCACGTCGCGTGCGAAGCGCGCGCGGTCGTCGGGCTGCTCCGGCGAGCCGCGCCCAATCGAAACGATTACATAGGGTTGCTTGCCGAGATCGTCCGTCGGCCCATCGGTCAGGATCACGCCGCCTGTCGGCAGCACCTTCATCACGCGGAAACCCGCGAGTTGCGCGACCTTGAAGGGCAGCAGGCCAAGCTGCTCCTGGATCGGCGGCGGCCGGAAGGTAACGCTCGCCAAAGCTTTGCGGATGACCGCGTCGGAGTAGACCGCGAGCGCAGCCTCCGGCACTTCCACATTGATCAGCAGGGCGAGGTCTTTGTCGGCGCTCGCGGCCGCCAGCAGAATCCATTTGTGCAGTGCTATGTCATTGATCTGGGTGCGGCCGGTGACCAGCAACCCCGTGCCGCCGCGGAATGAAAAGTCCTCCCGCTTCAGGTTGGCGATGCCGCCCTGCTCCTTGGCATCCGCCGCGCGCTTGAGCTCGGCATAGGCACTGGCCGGCAGGTCGAGAACGGTGATGGCGACCTTGCGGTCGATGTCTTCGAAACCGGAAAAATGCGTGCTTGGCTTGAGGTCGCCCGGCGGCTCGAGCCCGATGCGTGAGCCGGGCGGAAACATCGGCGCGGCGCCATAAGCGGGTCCAAAGACTACAAGGGCGACCCAGGCCGCAACGAGGTAAGCCAACAACCGGGGGGACATGGGACGCATCTGCTTTCCATTTCAGCGCGGGCCGGCCTGCCTAACCGGCATCGTCCGGCGCGGCAATAGCCGGATTAACCCTCAGGCAGGGGGCCCGGCCGGCCGGTTCGCGAATTCGTGACAGGCTGGCTTGCGGGCCGGGACGGCCCTCCTATATGAGCCATTGAGCCGCAGAAATGCGGCAAAAAGCGTATCCAGGGGGCTGGATGAGGGGGTCTGCGGATGAGCCGCGGAAACCCGTTCGGGCGCTAAGCGGCCCGGCCGGCCTGCCGTAATTTTGAGAGGAAGAACCATGGGCAAGGTCATCGGCATCGACCTCGGCACCACCAATTCGTGCGTAGCCGTCATGGAAGGCAAGACGCCGAAAGTCATCGAGAACGCCGAGGGCATGCGCACGACGCCTTCGATCGTCGCCTTCACCGACGACGGCGAGCGTCTGGTCGGCCAGCCGGCCAAGCGCCAGGCGGTCACCAATCCGGAAAAGACCATCTTCGCGGTCAAGCGCCTGATCGGCCGCCGTTACGACGATCCGATGGTCGAGAAGGACAAGAAGCTCGTCCCCTACAAGATCGACAAGGCCGGCAACGGCGACGCCTGGGTCGAGCCGACGGCAAGAGCTATTCGCCCTCGCAGATCTCCGCCTTCATCCTGCAGAAGATGAAGGAAACGGCGGAGGCCTATCTCGGGCAAAAGGTCGATCAGGCCGTCATCACCGTTCCCGCCTATTTCAACGACGCGCAGCGCCAGGCTACCAAGGACGCCGGCAAGATCGCCGGCCTTGAAGTGCTGCGCATCATCAACGAGCCGACCGCGGCGGCGCTGGCCTACGGTCTCGACAAGGAGAAGACCGGCACCATCGCGGTCTACGACCTCGGCGGCGGTACCTTCGACATTTCGATTCTGGAAATCGGCGACGGCGTGTTCGAGGTGAAGTCCACCAACGGCGACACGTTCCTCGGCGGCGAAGACTTCGACATGCGCCTGGTCAACTATCTGGCCGACGAGTTCCAGAAGGAGCAGGGCATCGATCTGCGCAAGTGACAAGCTCGCGCTGCAGCGGCTCAAGGAAGTCCGCCGAGAAGGCGAAGATCGAGCTGTCGTCCACCACGCAGACCGAAATCAACCTGCCGTTCATCACGGCGGACGCCTCCGGTCCCAAGCATCTGACCATGAAGCTTACCCGCGCCAAGTTCGAGGCGCTGGTCGACGATCTCATCCAGAAGACCGTCGAGCCCTGCCGAAAGGCGTTGAAGGACGCCGGCATCTCGGCGGCCGAGATCAACGAGGTCGTCCTGGTCGGCGGCATGACCCGCATGCCGAAGGTGCAGGAAGTCGTGAAGCAGTTCTTCGGCAAGGAACCGCACAAGGGCGTCAACCCTGACGAAGTGGTCGCCATCGGCGCCGCCATCCAGGCGGGCGTGCTGCAAGGCGACGTCAAGGACGTGCTGCTGCTCGACGTGACCCCGCTCTCACTCGGCATCGAGACGCTGGGCGGCGTGTTCACCCGCATGATCGACCGCAACACCACGATCCCGACCAAGAAGAGCCAGATGTTCTCCACTGCCGAAGACAATCAGAACGCGGTGACCATCCGCGTGTTCCAGGGCGAGCGCGAGATGGCGTCCGACAACAAGATGCTCGGCCAGTTCGACCTGGTCGGCATTCCGCCGGCCCCGCGCGGCGTGCCGCAGGTCGAGGTCACTTTCGACATCGACGCCAACGGCATCGTCAACGTGTCCGCCAAGGACAAGGCGACCGGCAAGGAGCAGCAGATCCGCATCCAGGCGTCGGGCGGACTGTCCGAGGCCGACATCGAGAAGATGGTCAAGGACGCCGAGTCGCACGCCGAGGAGGACAAGAAGCGCAAGGCTGCGGTCGAAGCCAAGAACCACGGCGAGGCGTTGGTGCATTCCACGGAAAAGGCACTGGCAGAGCATGGCGACAAGGTCGGCGACGCCGAACGCACCGCGATCGAGAACGCGCATGGCGGAGCTCAAGGAAGCGCTCAAGGGCGACGACTCGGCCGCCATCGAGGCCAAGACCAATGCGCTGGCGCAGGCTTCGATGAAGCTAGGCGAGGCCATGTACAAGGCGCAGCAGGAAGCCCCGGGCGACACGCCCGGCGGCGGCGATGGCGCTAGCGCGGGTGCAAAGAAAGAAGACGTGGTCGACGCGGAGTTCACCGAGGTCGACGACAAGAACGACAAGAAGTCCGCCTGAGCCCGAAGGCGCCGACCGTGCGGTCGCAAGCAGGCGCGAAATGTGTAACCCCGGGGCGTAATCCCCGGGGTATCAGTTTCAAGAGCGCGGCGGACGGCCAAATCAAGTACGGCTATGGCGTGATCTAACGGCGGGAACGGCATGTCCAAACGCGACTACTACGAGGTTCTGGGCGTCAGCCGTACCGTGACCGACATCGAGCTCAAGGCCGCGTACCGCAAGCTCGCCATGCAGCACCACCCGGATCGCAATCCCGGCGATGCCGCTTGCGAGCACAAATTCAAAGAACTCAACGAGGCCTATGACGTCCTCAAGGATCAAGATCAGCGTGGCTACGATGGGAATTGAGGGAGCGCCACCTACGGTAGAAGTCACGGCATTGGGTGGCGGAGGGTGCTCTCTTCCAGGATCCGCGACGGGCGCGTCTGATACTTCGGCTGCTTTTCCTTTTCAAACTTCGGAATTGGCAAAGCTTGCAGGGGCTTCACAATCGGCTTGGGCGGTTGCGGAGGAGTTTGGTAAAGAGCTTTGGTCTCGTCCACCACGCGGCTATTGGTCACGGTCTCGGGCTTGGGTAGCGGAACTCCCTCCAACTTGCTAACCACGCCGACCTGAACAGCTT
>CAVPUU010000013.1:0-18145 GCA_963709015.1 uncultured Alphaproteobacteria bacterium
AATGGATCCCAAGGCGTTCCAGCATGCCTGCAAGATTTTGCAGGAGACTGACTTGGAGCCGCTGCTGCATCGCATGCACGTGCCGACGCTTGTGGTGTGCGGCGAGTTCGACCAGGCCACGCCGCCGCCGCTCAACAAAGCGATTGCGGACAAGGTGGCGGGCGGCCGTTACGTGGAATTGCCCGGCTGCGGCCACTGCCCGCCGCTGGAGCAGCCGGAGCAGTTCCTTTCCGCGATCAAGGATTTGTCGGGTTGTAGGGTTTAGCCCATCCGCCTTTCGAAACGCTTGATCTCGACCATTTTCCAGACGCTATCCTTCGCGAACGGATCCGCTTTGTTGAAAGCTTCGGCCGCTCCGCGATC
The DNA here is from genome assembly GCA_963709015.1 of uncultured Alphaproteobacteria bacterium. Taxonomy (GTDB): domain Bacteria; phylum Pseudomonadota; class Alphaproteobacteria; order Rhizobiales; family Xanthobacteraceae; genus Pseudolabrys. The sequence continues at coordinate 364 of CAVPUU010000013.1, forward strand.
GGGCGCTTCAAGCAATATCAGGCTGCCGACAGCCGCTTTTCCGTCGTCCGCCATTAACGGGCCGCCCATGACGATGGTGACGCCGTACTCATTCGCGGCCTTCAGATGAGCACCATGCGCGGCCTGCGCCTTTTGTCGCCCGGCGCCGGCATTGGGATCGTCGAGAGCATACATCGCGAACAGCATGATTTTCTCCCTATATTAATCGAGTGCTTTCAGAACCGCGCCGGCAATCGCGGCGGTGCCGTCCTTGCCGCCGTATTCCATCGGCCTGATGCCGCCCGCATAGGCCTTATCGACCGCGCGCTCGATGCGAAGTGCAGCTTCGGCGGCAGGCGAATGGTCGTGCCTGTCCGCCAGCCAGTCGAGCATCATCGCCGCCGACAGGATCATAGCGGTCGGATTGGCCTTGCCCTGTCCCATGATGTCGGGCGCGGTGCCGTGGCACGGCTGGAACACCGCATGCGTGTCGCCGATATCGGCCGAGGGCGCGATGCCGAGCCCGCCGACCAGGCCGGCGGCTAAATCCGAAAGGATGTCGCCGAACATATTCTCCATCACCATCACGTCGAAATCCCACGGCTTCTTCACCATCATCGCGGCGCAGGCGTCGACATAAAGCAGGTCGGTATTTACGTCGGGGAACTTCGCTTTGCGTTCGGCGAATATCTCGCGCTGCCAGTTAAAGGCTTTAAACACATTGGCCTTGTCGACCAGCGTGAGACGGCCGGGGCGGCCGCGCTTTTTGCGCCGCTCGGTCAGCTTGAGCGAAAAGTCGAACAAACGCTCGGTCGTCTTGCGCGTCACGACCAGCGTTTCGCGCGCTTCGTCATGGGTGGTGACACCTTTGCCCATGGAAGCGAACAGTCCCTCGGTCGATTCGCGGATGAGCACGAAGTCGATGCCGTGCTCGGCGGCACCGACGATCGGGCTCGGCACGCCGGGAATGAGCCGTGCCGGTCGCACCCCGGCATAAAGATCGAAAATAAACCGCAGCTCGACCTGCGGCATGATTTCGGTGTTGTCGGGATAGCGCACGCTCGGCAGCCCGCAAGCGCCGAGCAAAATGGCGTCGGCCTCCCCGCACAATTTGACCGTGCTCTCCGGCATCGACTTGCCGGTTTCTTTGTAATGCCCGGCGCCGCCGGCGCTTTCGGTGAAGCGGAATTTGAGACTCGGCGTCGTCGCCTCGATCCGCCGCAAGATGTCGAGCGTGGGCGCCGTCACCTCCAGCCCGATGCCGTCACCCGGCAGCACGGCGATATGGAACGCGGTGTTGGCGGACATGGTTCTTCCGGGATGGCATTGCGCTCGCGGGCGGATAATGAATACGTTGGCGCGCCTGCGCGCAAGGGATGAAACTCGAGGTTCGCCGATGCCCCGTTTCGCCGCCAATCTGGGTTATCTGTTCACCGACCGTCCGCTGCTCGAACGCATCGATGCGTCGGCGGCGTGCGGCTTCACGGCGATCGAGCTGCAATTTCCCTATGACGTGCCGGCCCCGGCGGTGAAGGCCGCCATCGCGAAAAACAAGCTCGCGGTGCTTGGCATCAACACGCCGCCTGGCGCACGCGATGGCGAGTTCGGCTTGGCGGCAATCCCGGGCCGCGAGCGGGAATTTCAGGACGCGTTCGCCCGTGCGCTCGATTACGCGGCCGCGATAGGCGGCAGCGCGGTGCACTGCCTTGCCGGCAAGGTGCCGCCCGAGCAGCGTCCGGCGGCCGAGCGCGTGTTCGTCGACAATCTCAAAAGCGCCGCTGATCTCGCCGCCGCCAAGAACATCGGCCTGCTGATCGAGCCGATCAACGGCCGCGACCGGCCGAATTATTTCCTCAATCATGTCGAGCACGCCGCCAACGTTATCGCCAAAGCGGGCAGGACGAACATCCGCGTCCAGTTCGATTTTTATCATGTGCAGATCGTCGGCGGCGATTTGATCCATCGCCTGGAGCAGTTCATGCCGGTCACCGGCCATCTGCAATGCGCGGCGGTGCCGTCCCGCCATGAGCCGGACGAGGGCGAGGTCAACTACCCCGCCGTGTTCGAGGCGGTGGACGCGCTCGGCTATAAAGGCTGGATTGGCGCCGAATACCGGCCGCGCGGGCGCACCGAGGAAGGTTTAGGCTGGGGCCGGCGCTACGGCCTGCAGGCCGCCCGTTAAGTTTCCGCTAACCATCAAACTTCTTGAAAATCCTTGCTTTTTTGCTTTGCACGAATCTCGCGCCTTGCTAAATTGACGGCATGTTCGGACGCGGCAAGAAGACAGACGCACAAACCCCCGAGCCGCCCAATGTGCTCAAGGAGGCGGTGCGCGAGGCGCGCATCGAAGCGGCCGAGCATTCGGCCGTGGTGGTCGACCTGCGCGACGCGGAATTGGTGCGGCTCGAACTGCTTAACGAGGCGCTCGATCCCATGTTCAAGGACATCCCCGCCGGCGTCGAATTGTTCGACCGTGGCGTGAGCAAAGGCGACGTGCCGCGCCTCTGGGTCAACGTCATCGCGCATGTCGAGATGGGTCGCGACAAGCGGCAATATCGCTTCGTGCAGGACACCCGCTATGGCCGCGCGGTGCTGGCGGAATCCTACGAAGTGCCCGAAATCGCGCACGCGGTCACCCGCTACGTCGCGCGCCGGCTGGTCGAGCGCGAGCGCGCGCTCACCGACGACGTCGCGACCGGCCAGGCGGTCGCCGACAAGGTCGCGCGGCTCGAGCGCACGCGCCGGCGCTGGGGCTTGTTCTGGACGTTTGTATTCGGGTTCGTCGGCGGCGCCGTGGCGCTGTTCTTGATCGCGCTGCTTAGCCAGTCGAATCCCTAGCATTGCGGACTAAAGCAGCTTCTTCCTGTCCAACTCCGCCATTTTCCCCGCGCCGGTAATGCCGCGCGAGATCGCCTCGCAGCGCCAGGCGCCGGGCGCGCCGTCGATGACGTAGAGATTATAGGCGGCGGCGTGCTTGCTCATGCCGGGCGCGGCCGAGGCCGACGGCACGCCGACCGCCGGCACGCGCGCGCCGTTCGGGCCGGTGAGCCAATTGAGCATGTGCAGATGGTCGTGGCCGTGCAGCACCAGCTCGGCGCCGTGCGCGCCGATGACGCGCAGGAAATCGCCGGCGTCGGTCAGCAGCTTGTGGCGCTTGGCCTCGCTCACCGGCGGGTGATGGATCAGCACCACGCGAAAAACGTTCTCGCCCGCGAGCGAAGCGAGCGTTTCGCCGAGCCGCGCCAGCTGCGCCTCGCCGAGCCGTCCCGTCGCCATGAACGGCGCCGTCTGCACCGCGGTCGAAAGCCCGATCAAGGCGAGCGGCCCGCGCCGGCGCAGATAAGGAAATCCGCTCGTGCCGTCGTCGTTGCACATATGCGCGCCCCAGGCGTGCCGCGCCAGCGCGGCCGTGCCGCGCACATAGGCGTCATGATTGCCGGGAACGAGCGTCACGTCCCGGGGCGAGCCTAGGCGGTCGAGCCAATGCCGCCCGCGCGCGAATTCCTCGGGTAGCGCGATATTGGCGAGGTCGCCGGTGACGGCGATGTGGTGCGGCGCTTGCGTTCTCACGTCGGCGGTGATTTTGGCCAGCACACCGGGGTCGTGAATGAAGCGCCGCCGGCGTTGCCAGTTGACGTAACCGGTCACCCGCTTGCCGATCAGCTCAGCAACGCGCGGCTTGGGCAACGGCGCCAAATGCGGGTCTGACAGATGGGCGAGGGTGAAGGACATCCGACAGTACAGCGAACTCGGTGCGCTCCCTCTCCCCATGGGGGAGAGGGTTGGGGTGAGGGGGTCTAGGATTCTCGAACGCCGTAACCCCTCACCCGACGTGCTTCGCACGTCGACCTCTCCCTATGGGAGAGGTGAAGAGGCGTTCGCGGCGCTCCCGTTAGCAACGCATGCTTTCTATTACGAACTCCCGATCAATATGCCGGCGACGAACACCAGCACGCCGCCGACCACCACCTGGAAGGTGGCCCGCAATAGCGGCGTATCCATATAATGGTGGCGAATATACGAAATGACGGCAAGCTCGATCGCGACCACGAAGAACGACACCGCCGTCGCGATATGAAAATCCGGGATCAGATACGGCAGCGTGTGGCCAAGCCCGCCGATCGCGGTCATGCCGCCCGTCACGATGCCGCGGATCACCGGCGAGCCGCGGCCGGTGAGCGAGCCGTCGTCGGATAGCGCTTCGGCGAACGCCATGGAGATGCCGGCGCCGACCGAAGCCGCCATACCGACCAGGAACGTCTGCCAGGTATTGTGGGTGGCGAAGGCCGCGGCGAACAGTGGCGCCAGCGTCGAGACCGAGCCGTCCATCAAGCCGGCGAGCCCGGGCTGCACATATTGCAGCATGAAGACGCGCTTGGATGTCGCATCTTCTTTTTCGCGCGCGCCCTCGGTGAGAATCTGCTCGGTCAACTTATGCGCCAGGCTCTCGTGGCCGGCCTCTGCTTCGGCCAGTTCGATCAGCAGTTTGCGCACCGAAACGTCGCGCGCGGTCTCCGCCGCCTTGCGGTAGAAGCGCTCGGCCTCGAATTCCATGTTCTCGGCGTGCTTGCGCGCGGCATCGAGCCCGAGCGGCCGCATCAGCCAGAGCGGCGACGCCTTGTGCTGGATGAAGCCTTTGACGTCCTGGCGGCGGATCAGCGGCAGATAGTCGCCGAATTTCTGCTGGTAGAGGTCGAACAGCATGGTGCGGTGGGTGACTTCTTCTTCCGCCATCTCGTCGAATACCTTGGCCGAGGAGGGGAACTGCTCGCGCAGGCCCTCGGCGAAGCCGCGGTAGATGCGGCTGTCTTCGTCCTCGTTGGTGATGGCGAGCGCCAGCACTTCCTGTTCGGTCAGGTCGGAAAATTGCTTCACGGCGCCCCTCTCATGCTCGGCTGGCTGATCCAAATCATATATTAGAACCATTCCAAACTTGAAAGGGCTCCGTTTGATGCTGTTGGCAACCGCCGCGCGTTACACGCGGCCTGCCCGTGAAATGGCAAAATCTTTTTTGGTCATTCCGGGACGGCATCCCAAGTCGGCTATAGCCGACTTGGGCATCGTTAGTGCTGATCTCGGGTAAACCCGAGATCAGATGCGCCGGACCCGGAATCCAGAGCAACCGGCACGGTGTGTGTCCCTGGATTCCGGGTTCGCGGGCTAAAGCCCACGCCCCGGAATGACCGGATTTTTGCGACAGTCCTGTAAGGTCACCGAATGAAAATGCCGCCGCACCGCCTGCGCCGCGCGCTTGAGCCGCTGATCCGGCGGCTGCTACATTTTTACTGGCGTTTTTCGCGCGCCGCGACCTTGGGTGTTCGCGCCATGGTGATCGATGGCGCGGGTCGCATTTTCCTGATCAAGCATTCCTACGTCGATGGCTGGCATATGCCGGGCGGCGGGGTGGAGACCGGCGAGACTTTTCTCGGCGCGCTGGCGCGCGAACTGGCCGAGGAAGGCAATATCGTGATGACCGCGCCGCCGGCGCTGCACGGCTTATTTTTCAACAAGCGGGCGTCGCGGCGCGACCACGTCGTGCTCTACATCGTGCGCGAGTTCCGCCAGGACGTACCGCCGGTGCCCGGCTACGAAATTATCGCGCACGGTTTCTTCGCGCCTGATGCGCTACCGGACGGAGTCGGCCGCGCCACCCGCGCCCGCATCGCCGAGGTATTCGGCGGCGCGGCGGTGAGCGAGGTGTGGTGAAGCGGAGAGGTGGTCTTACTTATAGGGTGGGCAAAGGCGCGAAGCGTCCTGCCCACCAGCGTCCGTGACGCTATAGTGACCCCATGCCGGACTATCGTCGCGTAACATCGCGGGCGGGACTTTCTTCTTCACGCTGACGCTTGCCGATCGCTCCAGCGATCTCCTTGTCAGAGACATCAACCGCCTGCGCGACGCCTATCGCTCAGTTCAGGAGCGCCGCCCGTTAAAATCAGTCGCAATATGCATCTTGCCCGATCACCTGCACGCGATCTGGTCGTTGCCGGCCGACGATTCCGATTTCGCGACGCGTTGAAGTCTTATCAAGAGCGGCTTTTCGCGCGGCTTGCCTATTACGCCGCGTTCTTCTAGCAAAATCGCGAAGCGGGAGAAGGGAATTTGGCAGCGCCGCTATTGGGGGCATGCCATTCGCGACGACGCGGACTTGGCCCGGCACGTCGAATACATTCATTTCAATCCTGTGAAGCACGGGTTGGCGCCGCGTGTTTGCGACTGGCCGCACAGCAGCTTTCATCAATATGTGAAGCGTGGTGACCTGCCAGCGGATTGGGGCGGCGATATTCACGAGATGCCGGGGTCAACATTCGGCGAATGATTGGTGGGCACGGCGCTTTGCGCCTTTGCCCACCCTACGCTCACCGGCCAAAAGAAAAACTCCGGAACATTGCCCGGGTTTGGCCTTAAAGTGTCGCAGCGAAGGCCTCAATTGAACATGTAATTGATGCCAGCTCGGACAATGTTCGTTTTCAGATCGGCGGAATGGTTTAACGTGTCGGTCCCTGCCACCACACCGGTGGACGATACGTCGCCGAAGTCCATGTAAAGATACTCGGCCTTCACCGACCAATTTCTTGTCAATCCATATTCCACGCCGCCACCAATCACCCATCCAGCTTTTGTCTTCGATATCGAACCGTTCTCGAACACGAAACCGAACGTATCGCTGAATGTGTTGCCATATTTTAGATCGGTGACGGCGAGACCGCCGGTTACGTACAACAGCCAGTTGTCGCTCGCCCAACCGATGCGCGGCCGCGCCGTGAACAGCCAATCGGTCTTTATCGACTGGTTGATCGTGAAAAATGTGCCCGGGGCGGAAATGTACTGAGTCGTGATAGAGCGCGATGCGTTCAAAGCCAGCGCATCGAAGTCCACTTCAACACCGTAGACGAAGTTTCCCGCCTGCCAGTTATAGCCTGCTTGAATGCCGCCGGTGCCGCCGTTGGGATGAATGGTGTCCTGACCCGACGACGCGATTTGGGAAACGTCGCTCGGAACGAAATAAGCTCCGGGTAAGTTCACCGTCGTCGAAACGTTCGATTTGCCCCATGCGTAACCCGCGTTACCACCGACGTAAAATCCGGTCCAATTGTAGATAACCGGGGGCGGCGGTGGTGGCGGAGCCTTGTAGACCGATCGGTGGTTCAGATCGGCGCTGGAAGCGCTGCCGACCGCGCTCCAGCTTAGCGCGGCGACTGTGAGAAGTGCGGCGCATGACGATGCCATGTTCATTATCATGATAGCACGGAATGGACAGGATCGCAGACTGGTGTAGGCAATTTCATAGACTGTGACATGCTGGCCACACCGAGCGCTAAGCCCCTCCTCACTGGGTGACTGAAAACGCGCTCCTGGGCTGCGCGCGCCGTCTCGGCTGCCTCCCCACATCCGGTGGCGAAAGATGGCATTGAAACATTAGCTGCAGCGACGAACGGCTATGTCTGCGTTGGGTCTTGGTTGTGTAAAAACGGTTCTGCAGGTCGTTCTGGCGCAAGATTGATTCAAACCGAATGTCGTCGGCGCATGAAAGATTCGCCAAGGCAGCAAGTTCGATTCTCTTGTTGCGCGCTGACAACTGCTGGCAGCGTTTTTACACAGCCTAGGTCAAACGGACATGGCGATCGGGGAAGAAGGCGCGCGATGCACGCTCGTTTCCCTCTCCCATAGGGAGAGGGTGGATCGCGCGAAGCGCGAGCCGGGTGAGGGGTTGCAAACTCTCGTGAAGCTATAACCCCTCACCCGCCTCGCCATAGCGCGTCGAAGACGCGCGTAAACGCGCTGGTGGCTCGCGACCCTCCCCCTCCAGGGGAGGGTGAAAGCCGCTAGCCGAACCTTGCCCGATCATGCGGCGCGGCGAAGTCGAGCTGCGGGCCGACCGGCACGATGCCGGTCGGGTTCACCTGCCGCTGGCTGCCGTAATAGTGCCGCTTGATCTGTTGCAGGTTCACGGTCTCGGCCACGCCCGGCACCTGGTAGAGATCGCGCAGGTAATTCGACAGGTTCGGATATTCGTAAATGTGCCGCCAGTTGCACTTGAAGTGCGAATAATACACGGCGTCGAAACGGATCAGCGTGGGAAACAGCCGCCAGTCGGCTTCCGTGATGGTGTTGCCGGTAAGATAGCGGTGTTGCGACAGCATTTGCTCGATCTCGTCGAGCGTGTCGAACACGTTGCGGAATGCCGCCTCGTAGGCATCTTGCGAGGTGGCGAAACCGGCGCGATAGACGCCGTTATTGATGTTCGGATAGACCAGGTCGTTGATGCGGTCGATCTCGCTCCGCAGGTGTTCCGGATAATAGTCGGTGTGGACGTTGGTGAAGGCGTTAAACGCCGAATTGAGCATGCGGATGATTTCCGGCGACTCGTTGTTGACGATCGTCTTGCGCTTCTTGTCCCACAGCACCGGCACGCTGACGCGGCCGGTATAGCGCGGATCGGTGAGCAGGTAGATCTCCGACAATTTGCTCTTGCCATTGATCTGGTCGCCGCTCGAGCCCTCGTCCTTGTTGAAGGTCCAGCCGTCCTTGAGCATGTCAGGAGAAACAACGGACATCGAAATGACGTTCTCGAGACCTTTCAGCTTGCGGAAGATGACGGTGCGGTGCGCCCACGGGCAGGACAGCGAAACGTAGAGGTGATAGCGGCCGCTTTCCGCGGCAAAGCCGCCTTCGCCGGACGGGCCTGGGCTGCCGTCGGGCGTGACCCAATTGCGGAAGCGGGGGGTCGGCCGGATGAATTGGCCGTCCTTGGTGCGCACGCCGTCCTGCTGCCAAACGCCGTCAACCAGTTGTCCCATGCCGGTAATCTCCGTCTTTGCAGCGATCATTTAGGCAATCCGGGCGCAAAGCGCCACGGGCGATGGACCGGAATCGGCCCAGATGCTAGCGCATGATCCCGAAAAGTGGGAACCGGTTTTCGGATAAGATCATGCGCGAACAAAATGTTGGGGAAGCAAAGTGATTTAATCTAATCGGATCGCGTTCTAATCGGCACGGGAATGAGCGAACTTGCGCTGACAATTCTGCCGGAAACCGCCGCCGACGCGCAGGCGATCGAGCGGCTGCACGAGCGCACCTTCGGCCCCGGCCGCTACGCGCGCAGCGCCTATCGGATTCGCGAGGGCCGCGCTCATGTGCTCGCGCTGTCGTTCACCGCGCGCATCGGCACCTTGCTGGTCGGCTCGGTGCGGCTCACGCCGGTCTGCATCGGCGAGACGCCGGCGCTGCTGCTCGGCCCGCTCACGGTCGAACCGCCGTTTCGCGCGCGCGGTGTCGGTAGCGCGCTGATCAAACGCGCGCTGAAGGATGCCAAGGCCGCCGGACACAAATTGGTGGTGCTGGTCGGCGACGAGCCGATTTATGCCAAATCCGGCTTCAGGCTCATTCCCAAAGGCCGGGTGAAGATGCCGGGTCCGGTCGACCCAGCGCGGCTGCTGGTGGCGGAGTTGACGCCCGGCGCGTTCGAGGGTGTCAGCGGCATGATCCGGCCGGATTGGGAAATTTCGTAAGGGCGTGTCCCGAGCGCAGCGCGCAGCGATGCGCTGCAGAACCGGGACCTTTAAAAACTCGGAGGTTGGAAAGGCCCCGGATCAGCGTCGCACCACTTCGCCATAGCGCGTCGAAGACGCGCATAAACGCGCTTATGACTTCGTGCTGCGCCGCCTCCGGGGCACGCTTAACGTCCCTCCCTGGCCCACGTTGCCGCGAGCGAACCGACCAGCAGCAACAGCCCGATCAGTCCGGCGAAGATCGGCAGCACGCCGATGCCGCGCACCACGCTCGCGTCGCGCATCTTCAGGCCGATCCAATCGTCGCCCTTGAACGTCGTCGAGGTGCGCACGGGCACCACGCGCGGCACGTCGATCCGGTTGCCGTCCGCCAATCGCCGCGCGTCGCCGCCGGTGGCATTGGCGAGCGGGCTCAGCACCTCGGTAGTGGAAGTCACTTGCGCGAACTCGCGCGGATTGGCCGGCCCGACATTGGCGAGCGCGGTCAGCTTGCCGTCGGTCGCGCGCCAGAGCCCGAGCTCGTTGGCATTGACCTCCGAGCGCCAGACGCCCGGTTGGACCGACTGCAAATTAAGCGTGCGGTTGGCGCCGGTCGGCGAGGTGAGCGTCACTTGGCCGACGCCGTCGGCCATGGTCTGGCGTTGCACCGTGATGGCGTGGCCCTTGACGATCAGGCGCAGCGCTTCCTCTTCCAGCTCGGGCTGTTTCATCAGCCAATGCGACAGCCGCCGCAACAGATCGAGATGCGGCCCGCCGCCCTCATAGCCGCGCGCCCATAGCCAGATGTGATCGGAGAGCAGCAGCGCCACGCGGCCTTCGCCCTCGTGCGCCAGCACCAGCAGCGGCTTGCCGTCGGGTCCCTGCATCACGGCGGTGCCGTTGTTACGCTTGGTGTCGACCAGCCGGAACCATTGGCTCCAATGCGGCGGATTGCTCTCCGACCCTTCGAGCCCGCGCGTCACCGGATGGCGTTTGCCGGCCTCGGTGAGCGCCGGCTGGAACGGCTGCTCGGTGACGTCGCCGCTCGGCTCCGCCGGCAGGATGGCGTCGAGCGGCGTGCGCCAGATACTGGTCGGACTGGCGTAGTCGGGGCCGGCGGCGATCAGCACGGCGCCGCCGGCGCGCACGTATTTCGCGATGTTGTCGAAATAGATCATCGGCAGCACGCCCTGCCGGGCGTAACGGTCGAAAATGATGAGCTGGAATTCCGAGATTTTCTGCTGGAACAACTCGCGGGTCGGAAACGCGATCAGTGACAGCTCGTTGATCGGCGTGCCGTCCTGCTTTTCCGGCGGGCGCAGAATGGTGAAATGCACGAGATCGACCGAGGCGTCGGATTTCAACAGATTGCGCCAGGTGCGCTCGCCGGCATGAGGCTCGCCCGACACCAGCAGCACGCGCAGCTTGTCGCGCACGCCGTCGATCGAAATCACCGCGCGGTTATTGACCTGCGTGAGCTCGCCTTCGAGCGGCGAGGCCTCGACTTCGACGATATTTTGCCCGGCATGCGGGATCGGCACGTTGACCTTGACGTCCGTGCCGACGGCGACGGCGCGCTGATCCACGACATTACCGTCGCGCCGCACGGTGATCTGCGCGACGCCGGCCTTGGCGCCCTGATCCTCGACGTGGAACCCGATGGTCTGCGATTGCCCGACGATGCCGAAGCGCGGGGTTTGCGTGAGCACGACGCGGCGGTCGATCTCGTCCTTGTGGCCGGTGATCAGCGCATGCAGCGGCGCGGCAAACCCAAGCGCCGCGGCATCGGCCGGCACATCGTGCACGCGGCCGTCGGTGATCAGGATGGCGCCGGCGACGCGGTCGGGCGGCACGTCGGCAAGCGTCGCCGACAAGGCCGAGAACAGCCGCGTGCCGTCGGCCTCGCCGTCTGCGGCGCCCGCTTCGGCGACGCGCACTTCGAGGCCCGGAATGCGCTTGAGTCGCTCGACCAGGCTCGCGCGCGCGGCCTCGGTCTGGGCTTTGCGGTCGCCGAAATCCTGGCTCGGGCTCTTGTCGACGATGACGGCGGCGACCGAAGGAATCGGGTCGCGGTTTTCCCGTGTAAGGGAAGGATTGGCGAGCGCCAGCACCATCAAGCCGAGCGCCAGCGCACGCGTCGCGGCGCCGCGGCTGCGCGCCAATAGCAGCAGCGCCGAGATCAACACGGCCGTGCCGAAGGCCGCCCACACAACGTAGGCCGGAACAAGCGGAGCGAATGAGACGCCGAGGTTCATGATCGATTAGCCCGCCGGTCTTTCTCCGCATCCCAAACCTCATCGGTGGGCGCGGTTAAATCTACGTTCGGCTGAAACGTAACTGTGCCGGCCATACAGCCCCATGGGTCTGACTTGCGTGACCGTTCGCGCGACGCAGTCTGAGCTTTGCGCACCCTTTTATCTGTCGAATATTTTTCAGCTTTGCGCATCGGGTTACTGTCCCAGCCTCTCGAGCAGCGCCGGGATATGCACTTGGTCGGCCTTGTAGTTGCCAGTGAGCGCGTACATCACGATGTTGACGCCGGAGCGGAAGGCGAGTTCGCGCTGGCGCGGTTCGCCCGGCACCAGCGGCAGCATCGGCTGGCCGTCCGGGCGCATGGCCCAGGCGCCGGCGAGATCGTTCGAAGTGATCAGGATCGAGGACACGCCGTCCCCGGCACGGGCCGGCCGGTTGACGTCTTCCTCGGTCTCCGCCGGCAGCGCCTCCACCCAAAGCTGGCCGGTGGTAAAGCGGCCCGGGAAGTCGTGCAGCAGGAAAAAGGTCTTGGTCAGCACGTGATCGCGTGGCACCGGCTCAAGCTCGGGGATGTCGAGCGAAGACAGGATCGAGCGCAACGCCACCATGCCGGGCCCTTGCATCGCGCCGCCCGGTCCTGGCGGTGCGTCGATCGCGTCGCGCGTGTCGAACAGCACGGTGCCGCCGCGTTTCATGTAGGTGTCGACGCGGTCGAGCGCGGTCTGCGAGGGCTTCGGCGCGCTCGCCGACACCGGCCAGTAGATCAGCGGGAAGAAGGCAAGCTCGTCGCGCGCAGGATCGAGCCCAATTGGCTCGCCGGCTTCCAGCGCGGTGCGCTGCGCCAGGAACAACGTGAGGCCCTGCAGGCCCGCTTTGCTTACGGCGTCGACGTCGGCATCACCGGTGATGATGTAGGCGAGATGCGTCTGCATCGTCGCCTTCATGGCGAATTCTTGCTGCTGCGCTGACAATTGCGGCGGTTGCTGTTGCGCCGGTTGCGCCTGCGCCGGATGGGGCAGGGCCAGCCCGGTCAATAGGCCCATTGCCAGCAAGGTCACGGCCGCACGCCGGCGCGACAGCATGCTGGCGAAGCCGCCGGAAAGCGCAATCACCACCAGCGCGTCGAACATCAGCAATCCCAGCGCGGCGAGGAAGATCGGACCGCGCAGGTCGAGCGGCTCGCCGTGCCGGTAGATGTCGAGCCGGGCATTGAGCGGGGCGAAATCGAGCGGTGCCGGCCGGTCGCCCGGTGCTAGCGTGTTAACCGCGACCAAGCCTTCCGGCGGTCCATAGAAGCCGGGCGGATGATCGGCATTGGCGCGGGCGTTGAAATTGGCCGGCACCGGTCGGGCGGCTGGCGGCGGCGGCGAGAAGGCGCCGAAGCCGTCGAGCACACGGGTCGGCGGCACGGTCTGATTGGCGTGGCCGGTGGCGGTGCTGGCTGCGCCGGCGTTTTCGCTATCGGCGGTCGCGGTTGAGTTCGCCAGGGCGACGATGCGCCGGAGCATATCGACAAAAGTGCCCGACAGCGGCAGGTCCGACCAACGGGTATCCGCCGTGACATGGAACAGCACCAACAGGCCCTTGCCGTAGCGCTGGGCGGTGACCAGCGGCGTGCCGTCGGCAAGCGTTGCCCAAGTGCGGTCGGTGAGCTGCGAATCGGGCTCGGCCAGGACCTGGCGGCTGACGGTGACGTCGTTCGGCACGGTCATTCCGGCGAACGGACTTTCGCGCGCGAAGCCGGCGAGTTGCTGCGGCTTTTCCCAGCTCAGGCTGCCGCCCAAAATGCGGCCGCCGTGCCGCAACTTCACCGGCACCAGGTCGTCGTCGGTGGCGCCGGCGAGATGCGGGCCGGCAAAGCGTACCAGCACGCCGCCATTGTCGATCCACTTGTCGAGCCGCTCGCGCGCCTCGGCGACATTGCCGACGTCGGCGAGGATCAGCATCGGCAAATGTTGATCGAGAAAGCGCTTTACCGCTTCGGCCGGCGCGATGCCTTCGGCAAGGCGAATATCGGCGAACGGATTGAGCGCACGCGAAAGGTAGTAGGTGGCGCCGATCAGCGGCTGTGAGCGGTCGGCCGCAGAACCGGACACGACGCCGACGGTGCGCCGGCGCCAGCGTTTGTCGAGCAGTTGCACCGCGCCCGGCCGAGCGTTCGCCTGCGATTTCCAGCCGCGCCACGTCGTTCCTGATTTCGACCGGCAGGTCGATCACCGCGTCGGCTTCCGCGGCGTCGGATTTGAACGCGAACGACGCTTCGCCGAGCGGCAAACCTTTAAGATCGATGGCATTGACAAGGCCGGCATCGGCGCCGCCGGTCTGCGCGCGCAAAACTTTCACCGTCAGCGCGCCGGCCGCGTTATCGGCGGCGGCGAGCGCGTGCGCGGACCGGGAAGCCGCCCGCGACCACGGTCAGCGGGTGGCTGCCGGCGATGCTTCTTCAGGCCCGCGATAAATTCGCCGCCTTTGCCGAGATCAACGCCGTCGGAAAGCCAGACAATCTCGACGTCCGGGCGCTGCTTGAGGAAGCGATCGATCAGCGGCAGCGCCTCGGTGCGCTCGACGGTATAGGGCTTCGGCTTGAGCTGCTTGATCTGCACGCGCGCGGCACCGGCGACTTGCAGGGAAAGATCGCGCGCCGGTTTCCGACAGCGGCAGCACGGCGACGCCGCGGTTGTCGGCGTCCGCGCGCGCCAGGAGTTCGTCGGCGGTGCGCAGCCGCGCGTCCCAAGATGCCGCGGCGCCCCATCCGTCGTCGAGCATGACCAGCAGTGGCGCCCCTCTGTTCGAAGTGGCGAGCGGCGGGTTCCACAAGGGACCTGCGGCCGCGACGATGACCAAAGCGGCGAGGGTCAGCCGCAGCAGGATGAGCCACCACGGCGTGCGCGACGGGGTTTCTTCCTTGGGCGCGATTTCGAACAAGAGCCGCGTGGGCGGGAAATTGATGCGGCGCGGACGCGGCGGCACCAGCCGCAGCAGCCACCACAGGATCGGCAGGCCGAGCAGGCCGAGCAGCACCAGCGGCTGGGCGAAACCGAGGGGCAAAGAACCGAACAAGCCGCCGATCATGCAATTCTCCCCGGCGCGCCGGCGCATAGCGGCTGCTCAGCGACGTCGTCTGCATGTGGGTGCCCATGCGCGAATGCAGCACGAGCAGCAATTCGCTCGCGGGCCTGTCGGTGCGATGGATGGCGAAACTCCAGCCGAGCCGGTCGGTCTCGGCGCGGATTTGCGCGCGATGGCGCGACACCAGGCCTTGGTAGTCGTTGCGCCAGGTCTCGGCGCGGCCGGCGGTGACGGAACCGGCGCCTTCCGGCTCGATGAATTCGACGCGGCCGGAATAGGGGAAACTTTCCTCGGCCGGATCGACGATCTGCACGACGTGGCCGTGCGCGCCGGTAGCGGCAAGCTGACCGATCGTTAGCTGCACCTCGCCGATCGGGCTCCACAGATCGGACAGCATCACGATCTCGGCGAGCGGCGAGGGCGCAAACGACGTCGGCAGGCTGGCGCGCTCAAGCGAATCGTGCAGGATCGCCTGCGCCATTTTCTCGATCACGTTGCGGCTGGCGGTCGGACGCATCAGGCCGGGAATGCCGACCCGCTCGCCGCCTTGCACCAGCACCTCGGCCAAGGCAAAGGCCACCACCAGCGCACGCTCAAGCTTGCTGTCGGTCACCAGCGCGGAGGCAAAGGCCATCGAGGGCGAACGGTCGGGCCAGATCCAGACCGTGTGCGAGGCTTCCCATTCGCGCTCGCGCACATAAAGATGATCATCGCGCGCCGAGCGCCGCCAGTCGACGCTCGATGCTGGCTCACCCGACATGAAGCGGCGGTATTGCCAGAAATTTTCGCCCGGCCCGGCTCGGCGGCGGCCGTGCAGTCCGTGAATGACGGTGGCGGCAACCCGCCGCGCTTCGAGGATGAGCCGCGGCATGGCGTCGGCGAGCATGCGCCCGCCGCCGGTTGCCTGCCGTATCGCGCTCGCCTCGATTTCGCTGAGCCTAGGCTCGGCCATCTGGAATTATCCGATGCGCGCTTTCAGCCGTCCGATCACGTTCGGAATTGTCTCGCCTTCCGCCCGCGCGGCGAAAGTCAACGCCATGCGGTGCTTGAGCACGGGCTCGGCCAGGTCGAGCACGTCGTCGACCGAAGGTGCGAAACGGCCCTCAAGCAGTGCGCGGGCGCGCACCGCCAGCATCAGCGCCTGGCTGGCGCGCGGGCCGGGACCCCAGGAGATCAGCTTGCCGATATCGCCCGCCTCGGGACCGGGCCGCGCCGAGCGCACCAGCTTGAGGATCGCCTCCACGACCGACTCGCCGACCGGCAGCCGGCGCACCAGCCGCTGCGCGGCGATCAGGTCGTCGGCCGTCATCGCCGCCTTGGCGCGCGTTTCGTCCGCGCCGGTCGTGTCGAACAAAATTTTGCGCTCGGCATCCTCGCCCGGATAGTCGACATCCACTTCCATCAGGAAGCGGTCGAGCTGCGCTTCAGGCAGGGGATAAGTGCCTTCCTGTTCGAGCGGATTTTGCGTCGCCAATACGTGGAACGGTTTGGGCAGATCGTGCCGCGCGCCGGCGACCGTCACATGCTGTTCCTGCATCGCCTGTAGCAACGCCGACTGGGTGCGCGGCGAGGCGCGGTTGATCTCGTCGGCCATCAGCAATTGCGCGAACACCGGGCCGGCGATGAAACGGAAACTGCGCTTGCCGCCCGGGGTTTCCTCGAGAACCTCGGTACCGAGGATGTCCGAGGGCATCAGGTCGGGCGTGAACTGCACACGCTTGGCGTCGAGGCCGAGCGCGGTGCCCATGGTCTCTACGAGTTTGGTCTTGGCGAGCCCGGGGACGCCGACCAGCAAGGCATGGCCGCCGGACAAAACGGTGACCAGAGCGCGCTCGACCACGATGTCCTGGCCGAAGATCACGGCGGTGATGGCGGCCTTCGCTGCGCGCACATGGGCGGCGGTCGATTCCGCCGCGCGCACGATCATATCTTCCAGTTTTTCAAGGCTTTCGCCGCTTGCCGATGCCATGGTTTTTGCTTCCTTTCATCGCCCGCTTGGGCCCCTCCAGGCGCTATGCAACAACCGCACTGGAGCCGATTTTGCTGCGTCGTTATTGCCGAATCTGCCTCAATCTATGGGCAAGCTTACGCTATCTTCCGCGGCCTGGTTGGTTGAGTTACAAAGTTGCGAACAGGCCAGAGGCGGCCTGAAAAACTAAGGAAAACAATGGCGAAGGCAGGGAAGGGGCGAGATGGCGGGCTGGAAGCGATTGCGACAGCGGTGGCCGGCGAAAAACGCAAGGGTCCGCCGCCGGTTCATCTGTGGAATCCGCCGTTTTGCGGCGACATCGATATGCGGATCGCCGCTGATGGCACATGGTTTTATCAGAAGACTCCGATCGGACGGCCGGCTTTGGTCAAACTTTTCGCCTCGATTTTGAAGCGCGAGGGCGACAAATATTTCCTGGTCACCCCGGTGGAGAAAGTCGGCATACATGTCGAAGATGTGCCCTTCCTCGCCGTAGAAATGACGGTGATCGAGGCAGAGCAAGATGTTCGTCTTAATGTTCCCGCCGCGCCTGTTCTTCGCTTCCGAACCAACGTCGACGACTGGGTCGATGCCGGCCCGTGTCACGCGTTGCGCTTCGAGCCGGAGGCGACCGGCGGCCTGAAACCCTACCTGCATGTCCGCCGCGACCTGTGGGCCAAGGTGACGCGCGCGCTGTTTTACGATCTGGTCGAGCGCGGCGAGGAGCGTGTAGTCGAAGGCAGACCGATGTTCGGCATCGCCTCGGGCGGCGAATTTTTTGCGATGGCGGAAGCGCGCGCGTTAAGGGAGTTCGCTTGATGGGCGCGCGACGGAGGCACTTGCGGCCGAGGAGTTTTTCGCGCGCGCGCGCGCGCGGCTCACGCTCGATGTGCCGGCCGGCATAACCGATCCCAAGGTCACGCCGGCGCGCGGCGATCACGACGCCGATCCGGTGATGGCGAAGATCGCCGCGGTGCGGCCGATCAGGCCCGCGGCCGTTCTGGTGCCGGTCGTCGACCAC
>CAVPUU010000014.1:0-46308 GCA_963709015.1 uncultured Alphaproteobacteria bacterium
GATCTATTGCACGTCGTGGACATTCTTCGGGTCGGTCGGCTCGGCCTCGCGCACCGGCTACGAGTTCCTCACCATCTATATCGGCCCGGCGCTGATGATCGGGCTGTTCTCGCCGTTGCTGGTGCGCATCGTGCGCCTGGCCAAGGCGCAGAACATCACCTCGATCGCCGACTTCATCGCCGCGCGCTACGGCAAAAGCCAGGCGGTGGCCGCCACCGTCGCGCTGATCGCGATCGTCGGCACCATTCCCTACATCGCCCTCCAGCTCAAGGCGGTCTCTTTCTCGCTCGAGACCATTCTCGCCCATATCGCGCCGGACACCGGCATCACCCGGCCGCTGCTCGGCGATATCGCGCTGTTCGTGGCGATATCGATGGCGACCTTCGCGGTGCTGTTCGGCACCCGCCATATCGACGCCACCGAGCATCAGGACGGGCTGATGCTGGCGATCGCCGCCGAATCGATCGTCAAGCTGTTTGCCTTCCTCGCGGTCGGCATCTTCGTGACGTTCTGGATGTTCGGCGGGCCCGCCGCGCTGGTCGAGGCAGCGCGGCAAAGCCCGCAGACCGCCGGTATCTTCATGCGGCAGCCGCCGTTCGATACTTTCCTGGCCACCACGCTGTTGTCGTTCGTCGCGATCATCCTGCTGCCGCGACAGTTCCACGTGGCGGTGGTCGAGAACAACAATGAAGGCGAGATCAAACGCGCGGCCTGGCTGTTTCCGCTTTATCTGGTGGCGATAAATTTGTTCGTGGTGCCGATCGCGCTCGCCGGCCTGCTGACCTTCCCGGCCGGCCAAGTCGACAGCGACATGTTCGTGCTGGCGCTGCCGCTACAGACCGGCTCCAACGTCCTCACCATCGCCGCCTTTGTCGGCGGCCTGTCGGCGGCCACCGCCATGGTGATCGTCGAGTCGGTGGCGCTGTCGATCATGGTGTCGAACGACATCGTGATGCCGCTGGTGCTGCAACGGCGCGAGGCGCTGATCAGCGGGCGCGGCAACGTCGGCTCGCTGCTGCTCACCGCGCGGCGCCTGGCGATCTTCGTCATCCTGCTGCTCGCCTACCTCTATTACCGCACCGCCGGCGACGCCCAGCTGTTCGCCATCGGCATTCTCGCCTTCGCCGCCATCGCGCAACTCGCGCCGGCATTTTTCGGCGGGCTGTTCTGGCGGCGCGCCACCGCCGGCGGCGCCATCGCCGGCATGACCGCGGGTATTTTGATCTGGGCCTATACGCTGCTGCTGCCGACCTTCGCCGACATCGGCGTGGTCGGCCAGCGCATCCTCACCGACGGCCCGTGGGGCCTGGCGATGCTGCGCCCGCAGCATCTGTTCGGGCTGGAATTGTCGCCGCTGGTGCACGGGGTGGTCTGGAGCCTGGCGATCAACCTGCTCTGCTATGTGGGATTCTCCCTGCGTCACGCGCCCTCATCGATCGAACGGCTACAGGCCAATATCTTCGTGCCGTCGGATCTCGCGCCGATCGCGCCGACGTTCCGGCTCTGGCGCTCCTCGGTGACGGTCGAAGAACTCACCGCAACGGTCGCGCGCTATCTCGGCGAGGAACGCACGCGCACCGCGCTCGAAAGCTTTGCCGGCACCCACCGCATCAGCCTGGAATCGAAAGACGAAGCCGACTTCCGGCTGGTGCGCCATGCCGAGCATATCCTTGCCTCGGCGATCGGGGCCGCCTCCTCGCGGCTGGTGCTCTCGCTGTTGCTGCGCAAGCGCACGGTCTCGACCAAGGCGGCCTTGAAGCTGCTCGACGACGCCAACGCCGCGATCCAATACAACCGCGAAATCCTGCAAACCGCGCTCGATCACGTGCGCCAGGGCATAGCGGTGTTCGACAAGGACCTGCAATTGATCTGCTGGAACCGGCAGTTCGGCGAAATCCTCGATTTGCCGCCGAGCCTGCTGCGGGTCGGCAGCGGGCTTGCCGATATATTGCACTTCAACGGCACGCGCAGCGACGTCGCGCCCGACCGCATCGACGATTTCGTGCAGGCGCAGATCGAACGCTACGTTTCGGGCCGCGAGCCGTTCCTGGAGCGCTTCGCCGAGCCGGACGTGGTGATCGAGGTGCGCGCCAACCACATGCCAGACGGCGGTATTGCCACCACTTTCACCGACATCACGCCGAGCGTCGAAGCGGCCGAGGCGCTGGAACGCGCCAACGAGACGCTCGAACGCCGCGTGCAGGAACGCACCGAAGAACTCACGCGCCTCAACGCCGCCTTGGCGCACGCCAAGGGCGAAGCCGACGCCGCCAATATTTCCAAAACCAAATTCCTCGCCGCGGCGAGCCACGACATCTTGCAGCCGCTCAACGCGGCGCGGCTTTACGTCACCAGCCTGATAGAACGCCAGAGCGGCCGCGACGACAGGCGGCTGGTCGGCAATATCGACGCCTCGCTCGAAGCGGTGGAGGAGATTTTCGGCGCGCTGCTCGACATGTCGCGGCTCGACACCGGCGTGATGCGGCCGGAGTTCTCCAGTTTCCGTATCGACGACCTGATGCGCCAGATCGAGTTGGAATTCGCGCCGCTCGCAGCCGCCAAGGGGCTCGACCTCACTTTCATGCCCTGTTCGCTGGTGGTGCGCTCCGACCGGAGGCTGCTGCGCCGGCTGGTGCAGAACCTCGTTTCCAATGCCGTCAAAT
Organism: uncultured Alphaproteobacteria bacterium; assembly: GCA_963709015.1. GTDB lineage: Bacteria > Pseudomonadota > Alphaproteobacteria > Rhizobiales > Xanthobacteraceae > Pseudolabrys. The sequence goes on from CAVPUU010000014.1 coordinate 2,664, forward strand.
ACACGCCGGCGGGCCGCGTGCTGGTCGGCTGCCGGCGGCGCGGCGCTCATCTGCGCATCGACGTCTACGACACCGGCGTCGGCATTCCGCAATCCCAGCAACGCGACATCTTCGTCGAATTCCACCGCCTCGATCAGGGCGCGCGGATCGCGCGCGGGCTGGGCTTGGGGCTTTCGATCGTGGAGCGCGTGGCGCGCGTACTCGGCAGCGAGATCGAATTGGAGTCGGAAGCCGGGCGCGGTTCGCGGTTCGCGGTCATGGTTCCGCTGTCGAACGCGGTGGCGGTCGACCTGCCGGCGCGCGACGACATGCGCGTCGATCCGGGCCAGCTCGTCGGCACCACCGCGCTGTGCGTCGACAACGAACCGGCGGTGCTCGACGGCATGGAGACGGTGCTGCACGGCTGGGGCTGCGAGGTGATCAAGGCACCCGATCTTGCCGTCGCACTGGCGGCGATCGAGACCAGCCCGACCATGCCGAACGGGCTGCTGGTCGATTACCACCTCGATCACGGCAACGGCATCGAGGCGATCGTCGCGCTGCGGATGCGCTGCGGCGACCTGCCGGCGATCCTGATCACCGCCGACCGCTCGCCGCAGGTGCGCGAGCAGGCCCGCACGCAAGGCATTCAACTGCTGCACAAGCCGATCAAGCCGGCCGCACTGCGCGCGCTGCTGGCGCAGTGGCGCGTGTTGCGGGCGGCGGCGGCGGAGTAGCTTGCTTCACCCTCCCCTGGAGGGGGAGGGTCGGCGAGCGAAGCGAGCCGGGGTGGGGTGAAGCTTTACGGCGCGCCTTCGGCGCGTTCACCCCCTCCTGCGGCGCTACGCGCCGCGACCTCCCCCCTCCAGGGGGAGGTAAAGAAACTTAGCCTTCCGCCGGGGCCCCTTGCGACCACTGGCCGGCTTCGATCTTGGCGGCGGCGATCACCGCCTGGGTGCGGCTTTCGACGCCGAGCTTTTGCAGAATGGCGGAAACGTGCGCCTTCACCGTCGCCTCCGAAACGCCGAGCTGGTAGGCGATCTGCTTGTTGAGCAGGCCCTCCGACAGCATCATCAACACGCGCACCTGCTGCGGCGTGAGCGTCGCCATCCGCGCCATTAAGGCGGCGGTCTCGGCATCCGAGCCCGCGGAGAGATCGACGTCCGGCGGCGTCCATACCCCGCCGCCCAGGATGCGCGAGATCGCGCCGCGCATCGCCTCGACGCCAAGCGTCTTGGGGATGAAGCCGGAAGCGCCGAATTCCATGCAGCGGCGGATCGCCGCCGGGTCGTCGTTGGCCGACACCACGATCACTGGCACACCGGGATATTGCGCGCGCAAATACATCAGCCCGGAGAAACCGCGCACGCCGGGCATGGTAAGGTCAAGCAGAACAAGATCGACGTCGCTGCCGCGCTCGAGCAATTCGGCGACTTCATTGAAAGTGCCCGCTTCGGCGATATCAACGGGCTCGAACAAGCCGCTGACGGCTTCGCGCAGCGCGCCGCGGAACAACGGATGGTCGTCGGCGATCACCAATCTATAGTGCGAATTGTCATTCAACCGAAACAACCTCTCAATTGCCCCGGGATCGCCGGGGCGCCCCATAATGCGCCGCGGCCCCGATGGGCATCAATAGCGGCGGCTGGGATTCTTTCGCTCGAAATGTGAAGTAAATTCGGCCAGTAACGCGTTATTTCCGGGTGCCGATAAACTGCAACACGGCTTCGCGCGTGTGCGGCCGGCGCCGGTGCTCGATCAGGTAAATGCCTTGCCAAGTGCCGAGCGCGAGCTTGGCGTCGACAACCGGCACATGCAGCGACGCGCCGGTGAGCATGGCCTTCACATGCGCCGGCATATCGTCCGGCCCCTCCACGTCGTGAATCCAGGGCGCGTCTTCCGGCGCGAGACGGTCGAGCGCGCTGAGATGAGGTCGGCTCTGCACGTCGGGATCGGCATTCTCCTGGATGGCAAGCGAGGCCGAAGTGTGGCGCAGGAAGATCAGCAGCGTCCCCTCGCCCGCGCCGCTCTGGGCGATGAAGTTCGCGGCATGACTGGTGATCTCGGTAAAGCCGGCGCCCGGCGTATCGACACGCAGGGTCGCCGTAGCGATCAGTTGCGGCGTGGCTTCGGTGATGGCGGACAATCTGCCTGGCACGATTAGGCGTGCATGACGCCGAGCCGGATCAGCTCTTGTGCATCATGTCCTTCTGCAGTTGGACGATGATCTCGACCAGCCGGCGCCAGGCATTTTCGAACGCGGCGCGGGCGCGTGCGAGGTCCTCGCGCAATTTGGTCGCGTCCTCGCTCTTGTCAGCGGGCGGCGCCGGCGTCAGGTCGGCCGGCGGCCGGGGCGGCGGCGGCTCGCGCAGCGCCGCGACCTCCGCCTTCAGGCCGGCGACCTCATCCTGCAGGCGCGCGATTTCCTTTTCCAGCGCGGCGCGGTCTTCCGGCACCGCCTGACACGCCCAGCCGATGGTGTGCGGGCTGCAGAACGCGATCTGCCCGCTTTTGTTGTCGAGCCGCAGGAATCCGTCGTCGACGCGGTTGAAGGAAAACCGGCTCGGCGGAGGAGGCGGCTCGCCGCTTTGCCCCTGCGCCAGCGAGGTCGATGCCGTGCTGGCCAGTAGCGCAGCAATGGCAAGCGTCAATTTCCGCATGGCGGCCTCCTCGCACTCCGGCACTGGTCGGACAAGCCTACCACCGGCCCGCCAACGTCTGAACTGCGCGCCGGATTCTCTCGTTGACAGCCGTGCCGCAGTGCACGCACGGGCAGCGGACCGACAAAAATTATGCTTTTAGTATCTTGATATCAGATACTTAATGCCACAGAGCCCGTTTCTTGACTCGAACAAACCCGGTCAGTATGGTCCGCGCGGCTTTTAGGGCGGCGGGGTAAGTGCGAGGCCTTTCACGTCCACGCAAGTCGAAGGCATGGCTGACGGCACGCGCGGCAAAGGTGATCGCAAGGAACCGCCGGACGACGAGGCCGCTCTCTCCGCGAGACTCCAGCGTCTCGGCGAACGGCTCAACAATGCGAGCCGATCATCCGAAAGCGGTTCCGGTCCTCGTTCGGCCGCCGATGCTTCGGCGTATGCCCGCGGTTTCCGGATGTCGACCGAGCTGGTGGCGGGCGTACTCGTAGGCGCGTTGATCGGCTGGCTGCTCGACCGCTGGCTGGGAATTTCGCCGTGGGGGCTGATCGTGTTTTTATTGCTCGGCTTTGCCGCCGGGGTGCTTAACGTGATGCGCGCGGCCGGCGTGGTTCGCGAGAGACACCTGAACGACTGACGCCAAGATCATGGATCCCATCCACCAATTTCAGATCGTCAATTTGTTTCCGCTCGGCAAGCTCGGCAACGCCGAGATCGCCTTCACCAATTCCGCCTTGTTCATGCTGATCGCGGTCGTCGGCCTCACGCTGTTTCTGGTGATCGCCACCGCGAACGGCAAGGCCGTGCCCACGCGTCTGCAATCGGCCGCGGAGCTTTCCTACGAATTCGTCGCCAGCATGGTGCGCTCGACCGCCGGCCAGGAGGGCATGCGGTTTTTCCCCTTCGTGTTCACGCTGTTCATGTTCGTGCTCACGCTCAACATGTTCGGGCTGATCCCCTACGGCTTCACCGTCACCAGCCATATCATCGTCACCGCCGCGCTCGCGATCACCGTATTCCTGACGGTGCTGATCTACGGTCTGTCGCGGCACGGGCTGCACTTCTTCAATCTGTTCGTGCCCAAGGGCGTGCCGATCTACATTCTGCCGATGATCGTCGCGATCGAGATCCTGTCGTTCATCTCGCGGCCGATCTCGCATAGCGTGCGCCTGTTCGCCAACATGCTGGCGGGCCACATCGCGCTCAAGGTGTTCGCCGGCTTCATCGTCCTGTTCGGCGGCGCGCTTGGCGCCATCGGCTGGGCCGGCGGCGTGCTGCCGTTCGCGATGATCGTCGCGCTGACCGCGCTGGAAATGCTGGTGGCGTTTTTGCAGGCCTACGTGTTCGCCGTCCTCACCTGCATCTACCTCAACGATGCGATTTACCCGGGCCATTGAAGGCCCGATCGACAAGCAGAAGGAGTTTGTTATGGATCCAGTTGCAGCAAAATACATCGGTGCGGGCATCGCCTGCATCGGCATGGGCGGCGCCGGCGTCGGCGTCGGCATCATCTTCGGCAATTATCTCGCCGCGGCAATTCGCAATCCGTCCGCCGCGCAGGGCCAGTTCGGCAACCTGATCTTCGGCTTCGCCATCACCGAAGCGCTCGGCATCTTTTCGCTGCTGATCGCGCTGCTGCTGCTGTTCGCGCTGTAAAGCTCGAAAACGCGGCGGCCGGAGCCGGGCGATGGCAGAGCAGACACACACGACGAGCACCGAGCACGTTCCGAAGGGCGAGCACAGCGGCGGCTTTCCGCCGTTCAATTCGCAAACCTTCCCCTCGCAGCTCGTCTGGCTCGCGCTGTTCTTCGTCCTGCTTTACGTGTTGATGGCCAAATGGGCGCTGCCACAGGTCGGCCGCGTCATCGACAGCCGCCAGAAGCGCATCGCAGGCGACATCGCCGAGGCCGAGCGGCTTAAAGCCCAATCCGATGAAGCGGTCGCGGCCTACGAAAAAGCGCTGGCCAACGCCGCGCCCGCGCCCAGACAATCGCCAACGAGACCGCGCGAAAAGCAGGCCGCCGCAGCGGAAGTCGCCCGTAAGACACTCGAGGGCGAGCTCAACGTCAAGCTGGCGGAGGCGGAGAAATCCATTGCCGCCACCAAGCAGGCGGCGATGGTGAATGTGCGCTCCATCGCCGGAGACGCCGCCCGCGCGATCGTCGAGCGGCTGATCGGCAGCGCGCCGAGCGACAAGGCGGTCGCCGACGCGGTTGCCGAAGTCTTAAAGCGCTAGCGCACGATCCCGAAAAGTGGAAACCGGTTCCGGAAAAGACCGTGCGCAAGCGAAAATGTTAGGGACGCACAGTGATTCAATCTAAACGGATCACGCTCTAGGGCGAAGCCATGCCGCATGAAGCCGAATTCTGGGTCGCGCTGGGCTTTTTCGTGTTCCTCGGCCTGCTTGGCTATCTCGGCGTCCATCGCATGATCGCCAAGTCGCTGGATGACGCGCCGGGCGCATCAAGGCCGAGCTCGACGAGGCCCGCAAACTCAAGGACGAGGCCGCGCAACTGCTGGCCGAATACGCCACAAGCGCGAACAGGCCGAGAGCGAGGCGCAGGAGATCATCGCCGGCGCCAAGGCCGAGGCCGAGCGGCTCGCTACCGAAGCCAAGGCCAAAATCGAGGAATTCGTCGCGCGGCGCACCAAAATGGCCGAGGTGAAGATCGCGCAGGCCGAAGCGCAGGCCGCCGCCGACGTGCGCAGCGCGGCGGCCGAAGCCGCCGTCGCCGCCGCCGCGAAGGTGCTGAGCGAAGAAGCCAAGGGCAAGCTCGCCGGCGAATTGATCGCCAAGGGTATCGAGAGACGTCCGCAAGAAACTGAATTAGCGGCAACCGCCGGTTCGCTTTCCGTCATTCCTGGGCGCGAGCAAAGCGAGCCCGGAATGATACTCCGCAGCGGCGGGATTACGGATTCTGGGTTCGCTGCCCAACGGCTGCCCCCGGAACGACAGTCACCCCCGCGGCCTTGCCGCCGGCTTCTTGGCGACCGGTTTGCGCTTTCCCGGCGGCTTCTTTTCCGGCTGGGCGCCGATCGGATCGAAGCCGACATAGACCACGTAGCGGTCAATCAAGCCCAGCGGCTGCGGCAGCGGGAACGCGAGGTCGGGCTCGATATGCGTGAACACAACGCGATCGATCGAATTGTTCACCGTCACCGTTTCATGGCCGAATTTCGAAACGACCGCCTTGGGCTGACGCCCTCCTGCACGACCGCGACGCGCAGCGGCACGTCGACCGTGCCGGGCCCGCCGGCCGGACCGGTGATGACGCGGCCTTCGATGCCGACCTTCATGGTCATGATGCCGACGTTCACGTGACATTCGCGCGCGGTGCGGATGATGGAGCCCTGGTAGCGCACGTCCGAGCGCGGCCGGCTCGCCCTCGCCCGGCTTGCTGCCGATGATGAGGGTCGACGCGCCGGGGCGCACCTGCACCTCCGGGCAGTCGATATCGTCGGCTGAAAGGCTGGCGGTGCCGCCGAGGGCCGGGGTATCATTGGTCGCTTTCGACGACGAACTGAAAAGGTCCAATGGCGACGACTTGAGCAGATCCTGGTGCTGCCGCAGCCGCCCAGCGCTAGCGCCAGCGCCAAAGCAACAAGCGCGAGCTTGCCGCGCACCGCGGCGCACGGTTTGTTCGCTTGGTCCCCTACCCATGTGTCCGGCTCACGTTTCTTGGGGCGCCGCCGCCCTGGCCCGCCTTATAGCAAGCCAATCTTATAGCAAGCTAAGAGTGGCAACCCAAAGGCGGCAAAGCTCAATCGGCGTCGTCCTTGAGCCGCGCATAGAGCAGATGGTCCTGCCAGACCCCGTTGATGCACAGATAGCTGCGCGCATACCCCTCGCGCTGGAAACCGGTCTTCTCCAGGAGGCGGACCGAGGCGGTATTGGCCGGGATGCAGGCCGCCTCCAGCCGATGCAGCCGCAAGGTCCCGAAACAAAATGGGACCAAGGCGCGCATGGCGGCGGTCATGTAGCCCTTGCGGGCGAACGGCGCGCCGGTCCAGTAGCCGATGGAGCCTGCCTGCGCGACGCCGCGGCGGATATTGGCGAGCGTCAGCCCGCCGACCAGTGCATTGTCGTCGCTGCGGAAAATCAGGAAGGCATAGGCCAGGTCGTTGCGCAGATCCTCGGCATAGCGCTTGAGCCGCCGACGGAACGCGCCGCGCGTGAGATCGTCGACCGGCCAGGTCGGTTCCCAAGGAACGAGAAAGGCGCGACTCCGCTCGCGCAACGCAGCCCACTCGGCAAAGTCGCCGCTTTGCGGCACGCGCAACGTGACCCCGGCGCCGGCGATGGCCGGGAGGATTTCGTTGCTGCTGACGGTGCGGAAAAACGCCATGGACGATTTTGGTTCAGCCTTGCTTGCGCATGATCTTATCCGACCTTGCTTCGCCCGCCGATCCAGCCTTCGCAGCCGAGGCGGCTGCTTCGGCGAAGTAGGCAGCGGGCTTCGCGAAGGCGGGAAACCGGTTTCGGCTTTTCGGGATCATGCTCGCGCTCCACGATCAGGCGGCCCGCAGCACGAGACTTTCAGCGATCGCAGCCGTGCTTTCAAGGTCCGTTGCCGGGGCCGAGCGCGGCAATCGCCGGCTTGCCGCGGCCAATTAGTGCGCGGCCGGCCGCACGCGCGCTGTCAACCGTCACCGCGTCGACCTTGGCGACGATCTCATCGAGTGGAATTGGACGGCCGAAGGCCAGCATCTGCCGCGCGAGCTGGCCGAGGCGGGCTTCTGAGCTTTCCAGCGCCATCAGCAAGCCGGCCTTCATCTGCGCCTTGGCGCGCGCGACCTCCGTCTCGTTCACCGTTCCGGTCGCGACCGCGATCTGGTCGATCGCCACCCGCATTAATTCGGGCGCATCCGCTTCGTCGGTGCCGGCATAGAGCGCGAACAGCCCGGTGTCGGAATAGGGCATGTGAAAGGCGTGGATCGCGTAGCAGAGCCCGCGTTTCTCGCGCACCTCCTGAAACAACCGCGACGACATTCCGCCGCCGAGCACGCTGGTGAACACCTGGAGGCTATAAAGTTCTTCGTCGCGCACGGGCAGGCCTTGCAGCGCGAGCGCGATATGCACCTGCTCGAGATCGCGCGTCTCCACCCTTGTGCCGCCGCCGAATTTCGCCGGCTCCGGCGTCGGTGCGGCCGGGCCGGCAAAGCTGGCAAAACGCTTCTCGGCTTCGGCGACAATTTGTTTGTGTTCGATGGCGCCGGCGGCCGCCACCAGCATATCGGGCGCGCGATAATTGCGCGACAGATACCCCGGATGCGCGCCGAATCGAACGACCGCACAGTCTCCGGCGTGCCGAGAATGGAGCGGCCGACCGGTGGCTCGGGAAACGCGGTTCCTGCAAACGATCGAACACCACGCCGTCGGGATCGTCATCGCTGGCGCCGATCTCCTGTACGATCACGTTCTGCTCGCGCCGCAATTCCTCCGGATCGAAAGCCGGCTCGGTCAAGATATCCGCCAGTACATCGAGCGCGAGCGGCACGTCGGCCTTGAGCACGCGGGCGTAGTAGGCGGTCGAATTCCACGCTGGTCGCGGCGTTGAGCTCGCCGCCGACCGCCTCGATCTCCTCGGCAATCTGGCGCGCGCTGCGCCGCTTGGTGCCCTTGAACGCCATGTGCTCAAGCAGATGCGAAATGCCGTGTTCGTCGGGCTTCTCGTTGCGGCTTCCGGCGCCGACCCAGACCCCGAGCGAGGCTGATTCCAGATGCGGCATGCGGTCCGTCACCACCGACAAGCCGGAGGAAGACGGGTGACTTCGACGCTCATGCCGCTGCTCCTTCGCGCGCCGCACGCGACGCCGATGCTACGTATCTTCCACCGCGGACTGATCGGCCGGCAGCAAAGTGACGCGCTCCGCCCGCTGCGGCAGGTCGGCCAGCCAGTCCGGCAGCGCGGGCGCAACCCCACAGGCGGCCTGCACCGCGTCGGGAAACTTGGCGGGATGCGCGGTCGACAGCACGACCATCGGCACCGACGGATCGCGCGCCTCCTTCTCGGCCACCGCCAGACCGACCGCGGTATGCGGATCGACGCAGTAGCCCGCCTCGCGCACCCAGGCGCGGATGGTGGCGGCACTTTCCTGCTCGTCGGCGCGGTTGACGGTAAACAGCGCGCGCATCTGCTGCAATGCGTGCGAGGCGACCGCAAAGCGGCGCGACTGCGCGAGCGAACCCATCGCCGCACGCACCGCAGGAGCGTTGCGCCCACAGGCGTCGAACAGCAGCCGTTCGAAATTCGACGAGACCTGGATATCCATCGACGGCGAGGTGGTCGCCACCACGTCGCGCGGCTCGTAGGCGCCGGTCGCGAAGGTGCGGGCGAGGATGTCGTTGACATTGGTCGCCACTACCAGCCGGTCGACCGGAAGCCCCATGCGGGTCGCGACATAGCCGGCATAGACATCGCCGAAATTTCCGGTCGGCACGGCGAAGGCGACTTTGCGGTGCGGGCCGCCAAGCGCGACCGCGGCGGTGAAGTAATAGACCGTCTGCGCCACGATGCGCGCCCAGTTGATCGAATTGACGCCCGACAGGCGCACGCGGTCGCGGAAGGCGTGATGATTGAACATCGCCTTCACCAGCGCCTGGCAATCGTCGAAGGTGCCTTCGACCGCGACGGCGTGCACGTTGGCATCCGGCGCGGTGGTCATCATGCGCCGCTGCACATCGGAAATGCGGCCGTGCGGGAACAGCACCACCACATCGACCTGGGCGCGGCCACGGAACGCCTCGACCGCGGCGCCGCCGGTGTCGCCCGATGTTGCGACCACGATTGTTGTGCGCTCGCCGCGCTGACACAGCACATGGTCCATCAACCGCGCGACCAATTGCATCGCGAGGTCCTTGAAGGCCAGCGTCGGGCCGTGGAACAGCTCGAGCACGAAAAGGCTGGGCGCAAGCTGGGTCAGTGGCGCGGTCGCCGGATGGCGGAAGGTGCCGTAGGCCTCACGCGCCATGCGGGCGAGATCGGCTTCCGGAATAGCGGCGCCGACGAAGGGCTTGATCACCTCGACCGCGACTTCGGCATACGGCTTGCCGGCAAAGCCGGCGATCGTTTGCGCATCGAGCGCAGGCCAGGACTCCGGGACGTATAGCCCTCCATCGCGGGCAAGCCCCGCGAGCATGACCTCGACAAAATCGAGCGGGGCAGCCTCGCCCCGGGTTGAGACATAACGCATTGAATTTACTTGTTTTTCAGCTTTCCGCGCGGCCTGAATTCAAGCGCACAGTAGCCTTGCGCGGGGGCTTTCACAAGAAAACCCGCCCGCGGATGCGACCGCCCGAATTCGCCGGTCGTCAGGACACGAGCGCGCCGCCGTCGAGATAAACGACCGAGCCGGTGGCAAAGCCGTTCGCCATAAAAGCAAGAATCTGCTTCGCAACATCCTCGCCGGTGCCGACCCGGCCAACCGGCAACGCGGCAGCGGTCTTCGCCAGCATTTCCTTGCGCGCGGCTTCCGGCATGGCGGCGCGGATCGGAGTGTCGATGATTCCCGGCGAGACGCAGTTCACGCGGACAGGCGCAAGCTCGAGCGCCAGACTGCGCGTCAGCGATTCGAGCGCGCCATTGGCCGCGCCGACGATGGCCGAGTTGGGCCGCGGACGAATGCTCAGAAAACCTGAAACCAGCGCGAGCGAGCCGCCGGGCTTGACTGTCGGGCGGCGCGCGCGACGCGCCAGGCGCCCCAGAATTTTCCTTCCATGGTCGCACGCACGTCTTCCATGGACACCGTCTTGAACGGGCCCGTGCGAAGCTGCGCGGCGGTGACAACGACGTGATCGACCGGTCCGCAGGCGCGAAATAGGTCGGCGATGCTTTGATCGCTGGTGACATCCGCCGGAATCGCCGTTGCGCCCATACGTCCCGCTGCGGCCTTCAAGCGCTCGGCGTTGCGCGAGGCAATGACAACATCGGCGCCTTCGCGCTTTGCAGCGTCCGCGGTTGCCAAGCCGATGCCGGATGAGCCTCCAACCACAACGACTTTCTTACCCGCAAGCATTCTTATTTCTCCTTGGGCTCGCTCGATCTTGGCGCGCGCCGCCGCGCGCGGCACTAGACCATGGCACGCCCGTTACGACAATATCGCTTGTTATTTCACATGAAGAAATGGCGGCCGGCATCGATTGCAAAAGTTTTGTGAGGGTCTTTTGCTTCAGGGCCCGCGCCGCAAGCGCCCGGCGAGCCAAGTCACATAGACACCGCCCAGCCCCAACGCGAGGCCGAACCAGGTGATGGCGTATTGCAGGTGGTTGTCCGGCAAGCTCACCATGAGCTTGCCCGGCTTGGGCAAGCCGCCCGGCGGCACCGGCGCCTCCTGCTCGATGTAGAACGGCGCGGCGGCATCCCACTTTTTCGCGGCGGCGATCGCCTTGGGATCTCGCAAATACCAGACATTGGCTTTCGGGTCGTCGGCCGGCGTGAACATGCCGCGCGTCTCCGGCCAGCGCATGACGCCGACAACGTCGACGGTGCCCTGCGATGAACCTTGCGCGCGGCTCGCCGGATCCTTGCGGTCGGCCGGCACGAAGCCGCGGTCGACGATGACGATGCTGCCGCCGGCCAGCCGCGCCGGCGCAAACACCCAGTAGCCCGGCCCCTGCACATCAGGGCGAAAGGCGGAGCCGGCGGTGTAGACCAGCGCCTCCTGCCCGGCGAGGAATTCGGCCGGGAATTTGACGCGGGTAAATTCGCTGTCCGTCGGGAACGAGCTGTGGCCAGCTTTCACGCGGGGCAGATCTTCGGGCGCGCGCGCAAGCCGCGTGTTCAGCTTGGTGATCAGATTTTCCTTCCACACCTTGCGGTCGAGCTGCCAGATGCCGAGCCCGATCAGAATGGCAACGCCGGCGAGCGCGAACACCGTCGCCTCGATCACCCGCCGCGGCGCCGTTCGCGCGGCCCGCTCACTCCTCGCTCCGATGCACGAGCCGGCCTTCCTGCGCCTTGTGATGGTATTGCAGCGCGATCATCAGACCCTTGATCGGCCGCAGGGGCGCGAGCGTCACGAACAGGATCAACGGCAGCCATAGCACCGCGTGCACCCAGTAGGGCGGCTGATAGACAGCCTCGGTGATTAGTGCCGCGAACACGACGACACGCACCGCCGAGCAAGATCACGAACACCGCCGGGCCGTCGCCGGCATCGGCAAAAGTAAAGTCGAGGCCACAGCGTTCGCAGCGGGGGCGCAGCGTCAGGAAACCCTGGAATAGGCTGCCTTCGTCGCAGCGCGGACAGTGTCCGCGCAGGCCCCGGGCGATTGGCAGCGGCGGCGGCGATGGATGCTCAGTCATTGTTCATTGTTCATCGTTCATCCATTACGTTGCGCATGATCTTATCCGACCTTGCTTCGCCCGCCGATCCAGCCTTCGCAGCCGAAGCGCCTGCTTCGGCGGAGTAGGCAGCGGGCTTCGCGAAGGCGGGAAACCGGTTGCCACCCCGGATCAAGTCCGGGGCAGGCTTTTCGGGATCATGCATGTAAAGCAGAGGGGCGGCGCAGCCGCGCCGCCCCTCGAAACACCCGTACCGGACGCTCACTCGGGATGCGGCACGCCCGCACCCCACACATATATGCAGGCGAACAGAAACAGCCACACCACGTCGACGAAATGCCAGTACCAGGCGGCAAACTCGAAGCCGAGGTGCTGGGTGGGCGTGAAGTGGCCGTCGATGGCGCGGAACAAGCAGACGATCAGGAAGATCGAGCCGATAATGACATGCGCGCCGTGGAAGCCGGTCGCCATGAAGAAAGTGGCGCCGTAAATGTTGCCGCTGTAGTGGAACGCGCGTGCGGCGTATTCGAAGGCCTGCACGCAGGTAAAGGTAAGGCCGAGCAGGATGGTCAGCGCCAAGCCCCATTTGAGGCCCTCGCGGTCGTTCTCCAGCAACGCATGATGCGCCCAAGTGACCGTCGTGCCCGAGGTGAGCAGGATCAGCGTGTTGAGCAGCGGCAGGTGCCAGGGATCGAAAGTCGTCGATGCCCTGCGGCGGCCAGACGCCGTGGGTGATGGCCAAGCGGCCGTAATCATGCACGTCGCCGGGAAACAGCGCGGTGTTGAAGATAGGCCCAGAACCAGGCGACGAAGAACATCACCTCGGAAGCGATGAACAGGATCATGCCGTAGCGATGCGAGATCTGCACCACGCGCGTGTGGAAGCCCTCGTACTGGGCCTCGCGGATCACATCGCGCCACCAGCCGATGAAGGTGTAAAGGATGCCGACGACGCCGAGCCCGAACATCAACGGCGCCGCGGAGAACAGGTCGATGCATCCAGCAGATGCCGCCGAACGCCGCGATGAAAGCCGAGGTCGAGCCGACAGCCGGCCAAGGGCTCGGATTGACCAGGTGGTAGTCATGATGATTGGTGTGAGCCTCAGCCATCGTCGTCTCCGTTTAAAATTTTGCCAGTCGGCTTGACCGTGGCAAGTCCGCCACGGCTTCGCTCGCATATCTCGGGCAGCCGAGTAGAACGTATATGACAGCGTGATTGTGTTGAGCGTGTCCTGGTCCGAGTCCTTCGACGATCGCCGGATCGACGTAGAACACCACCGTCATCTCCCGCGTCTCGCCCGGCTTCATGGTCTGCTGGGTGAAGCAGAAGCAGTTGATCTTGTCGAAATAGGCGCCGACTGTCGTCGGGGTGACATTGTACGAAGCCTGGGCGGTGATCGTGCGGCCGCCTCGTTGATAACCTTGTAGTTGACCGTGGCCACCTCGCCGATGTGCAACTTGATCGAATTCACCTCCGGTTCGAACTTCCACGGCAGTCCCGGCGTCACGTTGGAATCGAAACGAATGGTGAGTTCGCGGGCCAGCATCGCGCTGGGGCGCGATGCGAGAGACCTGCGTGGTGCCGGCAAAGCCGGTGGCACGGCAGAACATGTTGTAGAGCGGAATCGCGGCAAAAGACACTCCCACCATGGAAGCAGCCAGCACGCCACAGCCAGCGGCGATCAGGATATCGCGCCGCAAGGGTTTGCGTTCGTTCCGGGGCGCGTCTGTCACAGCGGCCGCGACCAGGACGACCGGGCCACTTCACCAGGGTCACCACGTAAAACAGAATCACCAGCGCGGCGAGCGACAGCGCGATCGCAATCGAACGCGAGCGCCGGGCGCGTTTCTGCGCCTCGGTGAGGATGACGCCCTCGTCTTCTGTTCGTTTCATCACCATGCCTATGGTCATGCCGCCAACCGGACGATCAGCCCGCCCCATCCCCGTTCGATCAGCAGCACGGCGAACAGCAGGAAAAGATAAAGGATCGAGAAGGCGAAAAGATGCCTGCTGGCGCGTCGGCTGGACGGCGCTCGCGCACAGACCTGCCAGGCCAGCGCCAGCATGATCGCGCCGGTGCCGGCCGCGGTCAGCCCGTAAAGCGCGCCGGCGTAGCCGAGCGCATAAGGAGCGATGCCGAGCGGCACCAGGATCAGGGTGTAGAGCAGGATGTGGCGTCGCGTCGCGCCTCGCCGGCAACCACCGGCAGCATCGGAACGGCGGCGCGGGCGTAATCCTCGCGCGCGATAGAGCGCCAACGCCCAGAAATGCGGCGGCGTCCAGAAGAAGATGATCATGAATAGCAACACCGGCTCGAGCGACAGCGAGCCGGTCGCCGCCGCCCAGCCGATCATCGGCGGGAAGGCGCCGGCGGCGCCGCCGATCACGATGTTCTGCGGCGTCAAGCGCTTGAGCCAGACCGTGTAGATCGACGACGTAGAAGAAGATGGTGAATGCGAGCAGTGCGGCGGACAACACGTTCACCAACAGGCCGAGCACCACCACCGCGAAGCCCGCGAGCGTCAGCCCGAAGGCCAGTGCCTCGCCCGGCTGCACGCGGCCCGTCGGCACCGGCCGGCGTTGCGTGCGCGTCATGACGCGCGTCGATGTCGGCGTCGTACCACATGTTGAGCGCGCCGGCGGCGCCCGCACCGACCGCGATGCAGAGCAGCGCGGTGAAGCCGATCAGCGGATGCAAGCTGCCGGGCGCGACCGCCATGCCGACCAGCGCGGTGAACACGACCAGCGACATCACCCGCGGCTTCATCAGCGCGACATAGTCGCCGACGCGCGCTCGCGAGCGACAACGCTTGTGAGCGCGCCAGCAGACGTCCAGCGGCGACGGTCCGCGCGACGCTGCCCGATGTAAACTCCGCAGCTCGTCGACGGCCGTGCTTGGAGTGGCGTCGGTCGCCTGCAGTCGGATCGCGATGGCATTCGCGGCAGCGTCTCGAACTGGTGGAACGGCGGTGGCGAGGACAGCGTCCACTCCAGCGTCGTCGCCCCGACGCCCCACGGATTGTCGCCGGCCGGCGCGCTTCTTCATGAAGGCTTCGATCATGCCGAAGAAGAACACCAGCACGCCAAAGCCGGCGATGTAGGAGCCGTAGGAGGACACTCGTTCCAGCCATGGAACGCATCCGGATAATCGACGGTGCGGCGCGGCATCCCGGCGAGCCCGAGGAAGTGCTGCGGGAAGAAGATGATGTTGACGCCGATGAAGGTGATCCAGAAGTGCAGCTTGCCGATGGTCTCGTTGTACATGTAGCCGGTCATTTTCGGGAACCAGTAGTACCAGCCGCCGAAAATCGCGAACACCGCGCCGAGCGAGAGCACGTAGTGGAAGTGCGCGATGACGTAGTAGGTGTCGTGCAGCACGCGGTCGACGCCCGCGTTAGCAAGCACCACGCCGGTGACGCCGCCGACGGTGAACAGGAAGATGAAGCCGAGCGCCCACAGCATCGGCGTTTTGAACTCGATCGAGCCGCCCCACATGGTCGCGATCCATGAGAAGATCTTCACGCCGGTGGGCACCGCGATCACCATGGTGGCGGCGATGAAATACGCCTGCGCGCCGGTCGACAGGCCGACCGTGTACATGTGATGCGCCCACACCACGAAGCCGATGCCGCCGATCGCAACCATCGCGTAGGCCATGCCAAGATAACCGAACACCGGCTTGCTTGCAGAAGGTGGCGACGATCTGGCTGACCATGCCGAAGCCCGGCAAAATCAGAATGTAGACTTCCGGGTGGCCGAAGAACCAGAACAGATGCTGGAACAGCAACGGATCGCCGCCGCCTTCCGGCGATGAAGAAGGTGGTGCCGAAGTTGCGGTCGGTCAGCAGCATGGTGATGGCGCCGGCCAGCACCGGCAGCGCCAGCAGCAGCAGGAACACGGTCACCAACTGCGACCACACGAACAGCGGCATCTTGTGCAGCGTCATGCCGGGCGCGCGCATGTTGAAGATGGTGGTGATGAAATTGATCGCGCCCAGGATCGACGAGGCGCCGGCGAGATGGATCGACAGGATGACGAAATCCACCGCCGGCCCGGGATGGCCCGAGGTCGACAGCGGCGCGTAGAGCGTCCAGCCGGTGCCGGCGCCGAGCGCGCCCGGTTCGCCCTCGACGAACATCGAGGTGAGCAGCAGCGCGAAGGAGGCCGGCAGCAGCCAGAACGAGATGTTGTTCATGCGCGGGAACGCCATGTCGGGCGCCCCGATCATCAGCGGCACAAACCAGTTGCCGAAGCCGCCGATCATCGCCGGCATCACCATGAAGAAGATCATGATCAGGCCGTGCGCGGTGGCGAACACGTTGTATTCGTGCGGGCGTCGTGGAAGAACTGCAAGCCGGGGTTCTGCAATTCGAGCCGGATCGCGATCGACAGCGCAGCGCCGATCACGCCGGCGAAGAGTGCGAAGACCAAATACATCGTGCCGATGTCTTTGTGGTTCGTCGAATAGACGAACCGCCGCCATCCGGTCGGAGTGATCGTGGGCATCATGGGCGTCGTGTGCGCCGTGCGCAGCGGCATTGCTAGCCATCGCTACCGTCCTTCGATCCTGCTCGTTATCGGCCGTATTGTATTCGTGTTCTTATATATCTCACTTGAGACCGCCAGCCGCGGCAATCGCGGTCGGACCGGCACTTTCATCCTTGGCCGCGGCGACCGGCGCCGGCGGTGCGGTGTTGTCGTCGGCGTATTTCTTTTTCGCCTGCTCGAGCCAGGCGGTGTATTCCTGTCTGGCTCACGACGTGCACGGCGATCGGCATGAATGCATGGTCGCGGCCGCAAAGCTGCGAGCACTGTCCGTAATACATTCCTTCGCGCTCGGCCTTGAACCAGGTCTCGTTGAGGCGGCCGGGGATGGCGTCGATCTTGATGCCGAATGACGGCACCGAGAACGAATGAATGACGTCGGCGCCGGTGACCTCCACCCGCACCACTTTGTTGACCGGCACCACCATTTCGTTGTCGACCGACAGCAGCCGGAGCTGGCCGGGCTTGAGGTCCTTCTGCTGGACCATCAGCGAATCGAATTCGAATTTCGAATCCGGATAGCTGTAGCTCCAGAACCACTGCTTGCCGGTGACTTTCACCGTCAGGTCCGCCGGCGGCACCTTGAGCTGGTAGAACAGCAGGCGGAACGACGGAACCGCGACCGTCACCAGGATGAGCACCGGCACCACGGTCCAGACGACCTCGATAAAGGTGTTGTGCGTGGTGCGCGACGGCACCGGGTTGGCGCGCGCATTGAACTTCACCACGATGATCGCCAGCATGACCAGCACGAACAGCGCAATCGCGGCGGTCAGCCAGAGCAGGAAATCGTGGAACCAGACGATATCGTCCATGACCGGCGAGGCCGACTGTTGCAGCCCGAGTTCCCATGGCGAAGGCTGACCGAGGCCGGCCCAGGCGATACCGCCGAAGGCGATGACGGGCACGCCCGTGACCACGAAAGCGATCAACCGCTTGAGCACCAACATTGTTCTTTGCGCTCCCTCGACGAGAAATTCGGCCTTGAACAGGCCCCCTTTTTGCCGCCCACCCGCAGGCAAGATGTCGGCTCGGCCCCGCCGAGCACAGCGTTTTGCCGCGGGCGCGGCAGCTTTTGCAGTGCGGCGGGACGGGGGGAAATCCCCGCCTCTCAAACCACAATTCCGGGCCTGCCGCAATGCGCCTTATCGTCAGTCCCATGCGGCAAAAGGCTTGCTCCGCGATGCGATCAAGTGCCGTATTTACGCCACGTCCAGGCGGCTTGGATGATCCCGCCTCGGCCGTTCCCGGCCCGGTGGTTTGCTTGACAGGATCAACCGGGCATAACCCAACGGGACCGAATAAAATGATACCGGGGGAGCGATTTGTCCGTGCTCAGGCGAGCGGAGCGGAGCGCGCCAAGGGATTGAACGATGGGCAGTTTCCGGCATGTAAGGCACGCGCTGAGAGGGCGCGCATGGCCCGCGCTCCTGGCGCTGGCCCTGGTGCTTGCGGGCGTCTTCGGCGAGCGGGCGGCCGCCCAGGGCGCGGTCAAGTCGGTGCACAAAGACTGGCAGATCCGCTGCGATACGCCGCCCGGCGCCAAGAGCGAGCAATGCGCGCTGATTCAGAGCGTGACCGCGGAAGACCGCGCGAATGTCGGTCTCACGGTGATCGTGCTCAAGACCGCCGACCTGAAGAGCCGGCTGATGCGGGTGGTGGCGCCGCTCGGCGTGCTGTTGCCGTCTGGCCTCGGGCTCAAGATCGACAATGCCGATATCGGCCGCGCCGGCTTCGTGCGCTGCCTGCCCAACGGCTGCATCGCCGAGGTGGTCATGGACGACGCCCTGATCACCAAGCTGCGCACCGGCAAGACCGCCACCTTCATCATTTTCCAGACGCCGGAAGAAGGCATCGGCTTTCCGCTGAATCTTGCCGGTTTCGGCGAGGGCTACGATAAGCTACCCTAGCGGTGTCGGCTCCGACTCGCCCCCCATGCTCCTGGTCAAAACCTATCTCGACAAAAGCCCGATCCACGGCATCGGAGTTTTTGCCGGCCAATCGATCCGCAGGGACACCAAGATCTGGCGTTTCGTCATCGGCTTCGACCGTTATTATTCGCGAAAGCGCTTGGCCAAGCTACCGAGAGCCGCCAGGGACTACATCAATTTGCACGGCTACCAGTGGGGCAAGGAAATCCTGCTATCGATCGACTACGATACCTTCATGAACCACTCGGAAAATCCCAACACTTACTTCCGTAACGGCTATGTCATTGCCCGCCGTCACATTCGCATGGGCACCGAAATCACCAACGACTATCGCGCGTTCGAAGCGGCGTTTTGTGCCGCATTTTTGAAAAAGAAGTAGCGGCGCGGCGGATCAGCGAACTTTCAAAACCAACTTGCCCTGAAGATGACGCCCTTCGCTGACCTTGTGCGCTTCGGCGGCGTCGGCGAGCTTGTAACGATGAATTGCAGGCGGGCGGACCGTGCCGGCGGCAAGCAGCGCCAGCATCCGCTCGAGGTGTGCGCGATCACGTTTGACGTCGGGCCGCAGCGTTTCGACATCTTTGCGGTTCGGCTGAAATCCATCCGGCGCCGGCGCGATCCACACCAATCTGCCGCCCGGCTTGAGCACGGCGTAGCAGCCACCCCGCACGCTGCCGCCAACGGTGTCGAATACTACGTCGCAGATCGGACCGATGGCGGCGAAATCCTGCGCGTTGTAGTCGATCACGCGGTCGGCGCCGAGGCCGCGCACATAGGCGAGATTGCCGGCGCTGGCGGTCGAGGTCACGGTCGCGCCGATATGTTTGGCAAATTGCACACCGAATCCGGCTACGCCGCCGGCACCGCCCTGGATCAGAATGGTTTCACCCGCCTTGAGCTGCGCGGTATCTTCGAGGGCTGTGAGCGCGGTGAGGCTTATCAGTCCCAGCGCCGCCGCCTCGACGTGGCTGAGCGACGCGGGCTTCTTGGCGACGATCGCGGCCTTGATGGCGATCCTTTCCGCGTAAGCGCCTTCGATGCCCTGATCGGTCACACCGAACACGGCGTCCCCGATTTTGAGATCGCCGACCCCGGCGCCCACCGCGCTGACCACGCCCGAGAAGTCGCGGCCAGGGATATGCGGAAACTGGGCAAGCGCGTAGCGCCCGCCTCCTCGCCGGACCTTGGGGTCCGCACCATTGACGCTCGCGGCATAAATGTCGACCAGCACGTCGCCAGGCCCGGCTTTCGGATCCGGCGCGTCGCCGTAGCGCATCATTTCGGGCCCGCCATGGCCTATCAGCAACATTGCCTTCATACGCGTCCTCCTCGCGATAACAGCCTATTAAGCTCGTCAGCGGCGGCAGGGTCCATAGTCGCAGGCCTCGCAGAATTGCCACAGGCGCCCTATCTGATGGCACGAGGGCGCCACCGGAGAGCGACTTATGGACCCAGCCATCTCCTCACTGATCGACCGCGCGGGGCTAGACCGCGACAAGGTCCGCCAGTCGATCGGTCGCGGGCTGGACGGCGCCGACGACGGCGAACTTTTCCTGGAATATCGCCAGGCCGAGGCGCTGACTTTCGACAATGGCCGGCTCAAGCAGGCTTCTTATGACACCGAACAAGGTTTCGGCCTGCGCGCGGTGAAGGATGAAGCGGTCGGCTACGCGCACGCGTCCGATCTTTCCGAGGCCGCGCTGACGCGCGCCGCCGAGGCGGTGCGCGCGGTTAAGAGCGGCCATAGCGGCCATTACGCCGACGCGCCCGGTCGCACTAACCGCAAGCTCTATGGCGACGACAATCCGCTGGGCGCGCAGAGCTTCGAGAACAAGGTCAAATTACTGGAGTCGATCGACGCCTATGCGCGCGCCAAGGATCCGCGCGTGCGGCAGGTCACGGCGAGCGTCGCAGCGACCTGGCAGGTGGTGGAAATCTTGCGCGCCGACGGCGAGACCTACCGCGATATCCGTCCGCTGGTGCGACTCAACGTGTCCACGGTCGTGGGCGATGGCGACCGGCAGGAGGCCGGCAGCTACGGGGTCGGCGGCCGCGAAGGCTATCGGCGCTTCATCGAGACCGAGTCCTGGCAGGGCGCGGTTGACGAAGCCGTGCGCCAGGCGCTGGTCAATCTCGACGCGGTGGCGGCGCCCGCCGGCGAGATGGACGTCGTTTTGGGCTCGGGCTGGCCGGGCGTGATGCTGCACGAAGCGGTCGGCCATGGCCTGGAAGGCGATTTCAATCGCAAGAAGACATCGGCCTTCGCCGGCCTGATGGGCCAAAAGGTCGCAGCCAAAGGCGTCACCGTGGTTGACGACGGCACCATGCAGCAGCGCCGCGGTTCGCTGTCGATCGACGACGAAGGCACGCCGACCAACCGCACCGTCCTGATCGAGGACGGCGTTCTGGTCGGCTACATGCAGGACCGGCAAAATGCACGGCTCATGGACATGAAACCGACCGGCAACGGAAGGCGCGAAAGCCATGCCCACGTCCCGATGCCGCGCATGACGAACACCTATATGCTCGCCGGCAACCACGACCCCAAAGAAATCATTGCGTCGGTAAAGAACGGACTCTATGCAGTCAGCTTCGGCGGCGGCCAGGTCGACATCACCTCGGGCAAATATGTGTTCCAGTGCACCGAGGCCTACAAGATCGAGAACGGCAAGGTCGGCGCGCCGGTGAAAGGCGCCATGCTGATCGGCAACGGGCCGACCGACCTCAGTCGCATCACAATGATCGGCAACGACTTCGCGCTCGATCCCGGTATCGGGACCTGCGGCAAGAACGGCCAAGGCGTGCCGGTCGGCGTCGGCCAGCCCAGCCTGCGCATGGATCGCATAACGGTGGGAGGAACGGGTTAATCATGACGCGGCAACCCGCACGCAAGACCAGCCTGTTGCGAACGACCGTCGAACTCGCCGGCATATTGCTCGCGGTATTCGTGGCCAAGGCGGCGATCGCCGAGCCCTTCTATGTGCCATCCGGCTCGATGGAACCGACGCTGCTGATCGGCGACGAGTTGCTGGCGACCAAATACCCTTACGGCTATGGCTCCGCCTCCCTGCCGGCCTTCATCGTGCTGCCCAACACGCCGCACATCATGGGCGCCCTGCCCCGCCGCGGCGATATCGTCGTATTCCGCTGGCCGGGCGACCGCTCGCAAATCTGGGTCAAGCGCGTCATCGGCCTGCCCGGTGACCGCATCGCGCTGCGCGATGGACAGGTATGGCTCAACGGCGAAGCTGCCGCTCTGGAAGCGGACGGAACCGGTCTGGCGGAAAACGAGGACGGCACGATGGCGCCGGCCGCACGCCTGATCGAGACGCTGCCGGGCGAGCGCAAGCACACCATCTTCAAGCTCACGCCGCTCGAGCCGCTCGACAACATGGCCGAGATCGTCGTTCCGCCGGACCGGCTGTTCGTCATGGGCGACAACCGCGACAACTCCGCCGACAGCCGTGTGCCGGTGCGCGCCGGCGGCGTCGGCCTGCTGCCGGTAGACGACCTGGTCGGACGTGTAGATGGGATCGTCGGGTCCTGGGACCTCGGCATCAAGCACCGGCCGGTGTGGACCTGGCCGCAAGGCTTAAGGCTATCGCGATTTTTCTCGGCGGTGCATTAAGAAAATTCATGCCGCTCGTCCCCGCGCAAACAGGGGACCCAGAGCCAAGCGTGTTGGATGCTGCCGGCGCGGGAAGAGCGGAGAAATTTATCGTACCACCCCCGAAATGCAGCACGGCTTGTGGTGCGGCCGCGTGATCTTGTCCTTCAGATAGCAGCGCGCGGTCGGCGTGACGTAGCCGGGCCGCACATAGGTCCAGGCGCGGCATTTGTTCTCGGCGTCGCAGACCGCCTTGCAGGGAGCGCCCGCGGGATCGGGCGTGACGTCGAAATAGCGATAGTCGCCGCCGTTGCGGTCGATCGAGTATTCGATCGGGCCGCGCCGCGGCTCGATCACGCCGGCGCCGCGCACGCCCGATACGCAGCATTTATCCTCATTGCGCGGCGGCACCTTGTTCTTCAGCCAGCAGGTGGCGAGGGTGTTGGCCGTTCGCGGATAGGAGAAGCTCCAGGCATGACAGCGCGCATCGCGCTCGCAGCGCGCAGCGCAGACCGCCGGATCGCCGCTGCGGATCTGGAAGCTCAGGTAGTCGCCGCCGCGGCGGTCATAGCTGGTCTGCGCCTGCGCGGGGCTGGCCATCGTAAGGACGATCAGCGCGAGCACGCTCCATAGACTGACCGGATACCGCATGCGCGCCCGCCCGGCTTTGGATTTGCCGTGAAAACTGGCCCCGGCGGCATGCTAGCGCACCTCGTGCTGTGTGCGCGTAGAAATTCTTCGCAAAAATAAAGGCGCCCGCCGGAGGGGCCGGCGGGCGCTTGGATCCGGCCGCGAGAGGGGATGATCGCAGGTCCCGGATCGAGCGGCCGACGAGAGGGCTCGGCCGTTTGCTTATTGCGCCGGTGCATGATCTACCTTCCTTCGCCCGCCGATCCCGCCTTCGCAGCCGAAGCGGCTGCTTCGACGGAGTAGGCAGCGGGCTTCGCGAAGGCGGGAAATCGGCGTCCCTTTTCGGGGCATGCACCAAATTCAAATCGCCTGGCGCGCCGGACGGTTCGTGGCCGGACGGCGGAAACCGTTCTCCACGCAAAGCTTCGGTCGCGCGGGTGCGACGCGGTAGAGGCGCCGTTCGATCGCGCGCTCGCGCAGAAGCGCGGTCGGGTCTTCCCAGAACGGCCCCGACAGGGCGTCGTTCAGGTCGGCGCGCGTGATGCCGATATCGGCCAGCATGTTGCGGTCGAGGCCGGCAAGCATGTTGGCCTCGCGGCGGTGCCGGCGGGCGCGGGCGAACTCTTTCAGCCAATGGGTCAGCAGGGCCAGCAGTGAGGCAAAGCCGCGCACCAAGACACCGCCAGCGATCGGTAAAACGGGGATATTCGCGTTCATTTTCAGTCTCCATGTATTCCGTGGACGAGACGCCAACATCGGTCCGGCCACGTACCGGAACCACCCGAAATCCCCACCCGATTCCTCTGGATGCGACCTTTATATGCACTGCGGGGATTGATTAGTGAAGCGAATGTTTTTAATCTAACCAATCAGGATTAGTGATATAACTTAGCTCGCCCAACAGGCCCGCGCCTATCAAGGACTACGCCCATGACCGCGCTGATCGATGTCGACCAATTGCGCACTTTCATCGCCATCGCCGAAACCGGCAGCTTCACCAAGGCAGCCGAGGTCGTGAACAAGACCCAATCCGCGGTGTCGATGCAGATGAAGCGGCTGGAGGAGCGGATCGAGCGGCCGATCTTCGCGCGCGACGGGCGCGCCTCCAAGCTCACCGAAGACGGCCAGCGCCTGCTCGATTACGCGCGCCGCATCGTCAAGCTCAACGTCGAGACGCTCGCCGCCTTCTCCGACGCGGAACTGTCCGGCCGCGTGCGGCTGGGCGTGCCGGACGACTATGCCGACCGCTATCTGCCGGAGATCATGGCGCGCTTCTCGCGCGTCTATCCCGGCGTCGAGCTCACCGTCATCTGCGAGCCATCGGTCGACCTGCTCGATCGCATCGACGCCAACGAGATCGATCTCGCCATCGTCACCAATTGCGAGAGCAAGCGCGCTTCGGAAACCTTCCGGCGCGAGCGGCTGCTGTGGGTGACCTCGAACCGGCACCCGACGCATCTGGAGGAAAGGCTGCCGCTGGCGCTCGGCCGGCCGACGTGCTCGTGGCGGCGCATCGCCATCGAACGCATGGAAAACGTCGCCCGCCCCTACCGCGTGCTCTATTCGAGTTCGAATGCCGGCGCGGTATCCGCCGCCGTACTCGCAGGCCTCGCGGTGTCGGTGTTGCCGGAGTCCGGATTGCGCCCCGGCATGCGCGTGCTCACCGCCGCGGAAGGCTTTCCGGAACTGCCGAGCTGCCGTATCGGCCTGGTGCGCAACGCGCATGACGGTTCGTCACTCGCCGACGCGCTGGCCGAGCACATTGTGTCTTCGCTCGATAATTTGTCGGAAGCGCAGGCGGCGGAGTGATTTTCTTTCACCTCTCCCCGCAATGCGGGAGAGGTCGACGCGCCGTAGCTTTAGCGAAGGCGCGTCGGGTGAGGGACCGGGCACAGCGCTCCAACGAACGCCCCCTCATCCGGCTCGCACCTTCGGTGCTCGCCACCCTCTCCCCGCAAGCGGGGAGAGGGAAAAAGCTCAATACGCATACTCCTCGAAAATCGGCTCGACCGAACCCTTCCACGCGCCGTTGAACTTCTCCAGCAATTCCTCGGCCGGCGTGATGCCGCGCGCGATGCTCTCCTCCAGCGGCCGCAAATAGCGCGTCTCGTCGCGGCCGTTGCGGTCGAGATATTTGCGGCGCGCCAGTCCGCGCGTGGCGAAGCGCAGCGTCTCCTGCGCCAGCGTCAGCACATTGCGGCCGCGGATCTCGGCATTGAAGCCGAGCCTCGGCACATCGTCGCGCAACTTCTGCCGTTCGGCCGCGCTCCAGCCCTTGACCATGTCCCAGCAGGCGGAGAGCGCGTCGTCGTCATAGAGCAGGCCGACCCAGAAGGCCGGTGAGCGACGGCAGACGCCGCCATGGCCCGCCATCGGCGCCGCGCATTTCGAGATAACGCTTGAGCCGCACCTCGGGAAAAATCGTGCTGAGAGTGATTGGCCCAGTCGGAAATGGTCGGCCGCTCGCCCGGCAATTCGGCCAGTTTGCCGGCGAAGAAATCCCGGAACGATTTGCCGGCGACGTCGATATATTTGTCGCCGCGCTTGACGAAATACATCGGCACGCCGAGCGCGTAATCGACCCAGCGCTCGAAGCCCATGCCGTCCTCGAACGCCCACGGCAGCATGCCGGCGCGGTTATTGTCGGTGTCGGTCCAGATCTGCGAGCGGAACGAGAGAAAGCCGTTCGGCTTGCCTTCGGTGAACGGCGAATTGGCGAACAGCGCGGTCGCCACCGGCTGCAGCGCCAGCGAGACGCGCAGCTTTTTCACCATGTCGGCTTCGGACGAGAAGTCGAGGTTCGCCTGCACCGTGCAGGTGCGATACATCATGTCGAGGCCGAGCGTGCCGACCTTCGGCATGTAGTTCGTCATGATCTTGTAGCGGCCTTTCGGCATCATCGGCATGTCGGCGCGGGTCCAATTCGGGCGTCATGCCCATGCCGAGGAAGCCGATGCCCAGAGGCTTGGCCACCTCGTGCACTTGCGCCAGATGCGCCATCAACTCAGCGGCGGTCTGGTGCACGTTTTCGACCGGCGCGCCGGATAGTTCGAACTGGCCGCCCGGCTCCAGCGAAATGGCGCCGCCACCGGTGACGTCGAACAGGCCGATGATGTTGTCGCCCTCCATGATCGGCTCCCAGCCGAGCAGATCATGCATGCCGTCGAGCAGTGCGCGGATGCTGCGCTGGCCCGCATAGGGCACCGGACGGTGACCTTGCACGGTGAAGGCGAATTTCTCGTGCTCGGTGCCGACGCGGAATTGCGCCTTGGGCTTGCAGCCCGCTTCGAGCCAGGCGACGAGTTCGTCGCGCGTCTCGATCGGGGTCATGTCGATCTGGTCACGCGCCATGCAAGCGTACTTATTGTTTGCGCATGACCGTTTCCGAAAACCGGTATCCACTTTTCGGGGTCATGCGCGCAAAAAAGGTCGCGACCTTAAACATGGTGCGGTGCAAAGAGCAATCGAACAGGACGCGCGTTATCGCCCCTGTTCTTTGAAGGCGTGGGGTACGCCGGCGTCGCTTTTTTCTTCCCCCGAAAGAGGGAATGGAGCGCCGGGAGGCGCCAGGGCGCTGGCGAAGCGCCCTTTGGCGGGTTTGGCGAAACCCGCCGCGCGTCTGGCGAGACGCGCGAGCCCTTTGGCGCAAGGGCCCGGCGCCTCCCGACGCTCCACCGCGGCGCCCGTTGTCGTGGGCGCCGCCCCGGTCGGCCGAACCGGACGCGTCATGACGGCGCACGGTTCGACTAACGAGATATAGGAATATAATCTATACAGCCTCGGCCTGTCAAGGTTCATATTCTGTTCTTTTGCGTTTCGACACGATGCTCTATTGATCTGTCCATGACGCAGTTCTCCGCCATCCAGGATGAAGCACTCAAAGCGGTCGCCGACTTGGCTCAAAGCCAAGCCGGGCACGAACGGCACGCCGCAGGTGTTCCGGCTGTTCGGCTATGCCGGCACCGGCAAGACGACGCTGGCCCGCCATCTCGCCGAGCACGCCGACGGCGAAGTGAAGTTCGCCGCCTTCACCGGCAAGGCGGCGTCGGTGATGCGCGGCAAAGGCTGCAAGGGCGCGTCGACGATTCACAGCCTGATCTACCGTGCGCGCGAGAGCGGCGAGGAAGTGCCGAGCTTCGACCTGTGGGACGACGCGCCGGCCTCCAAGGCCGAACTGATCATCATTGACGAATGTTCGATGGTGGACGCCGAGCTCGGCCGCGACCTGCTGTCGTTCGGCGTGCCGGTGCTGGTGCTTGGCGATCCTGCGCAACTGCCGCCGATCCAGGGCGGCGGCTTTTTCACCGAGGCTGAGCCGGACGTGATGCTCACCGAAGTGCACCGGCAGGCCGAGGGCGACCCGATCATCCGGCTGTCGATGAACATCCGCGCCGGCGAATATCTCGAGCCCGGCCGCTACGGCGAGACCGAGGTGGTCGCCAAGGACGATCTCGATCCGCAGCGCGTGCTGGAGGCCGACCAGGTGCTGGTCGGGCGCAACGCGACGCGGCGCGCCTACAACATCCGGATGCGCGAGCGCCGCGGCTTCGACGACAAGATGCCGTCGGCCGGCGACAAACTGGTGTGCCTGCGCAACAACCGCAAGAAGGGCCTGTTCAACGGCGGGCTGTGGACGGTGAAGGAGCGCGGCGCGCGCCGCACCGGCATCATGACGATGCGGCTGATGCCGGACGATGACACCGGCATGCGCGGGGTGAAAGTATCGGTGCGGCCGGAATGCTTTTCCGGCGGCATCGAGCAGATCGATTGGGCGCGGCGCAAGCCTTACGACGAGTTCGACTACGGCTATGTGCTCACCGTGCACAAGGCGCAAGGCTCGCAGTGGGACGACGTGGTGCTGTTCGACGAGAGCTTCGCGTTTCCGGAAAGCCGCGAGCGCTGGCTTTATACCGGCGTGACGCGGGCGGCGAAGAAGCTGACGGTGGTGATGTAGTTCCAAGGCCTCATGGTGAGGCGGATTACAGCCACCCTTCCCGCTGGAAATACTCGCGCAAGATTTTCACGTTGCGGCGGTTGGCGCGGAAGCCGACATCGAACAGGTCGCCGAGCAACGGCACCGCACCGACGATGCCTTCGACCGCGACATTGGCGACCAGCCGCCCGAATATATGCGGCGGCACTTCGAGCCGGTGCGCTTCATAGAGCAGGTAGCACGACAAAGCCGACGCCGCGGCATCGCCAATGCCGGGAACCAGCCGCAAAACAGCTTCGACGCCGAAACGGGCATTAGTGCCGGGCACGATGAACGCGGTGTCGAACAACCGCGCCAGCATGTCGATGCGATCAAGCGCCGCGCGGCGGGAGAAATTGTTTCGCGAGCCGGCGCTGCGCCCGAACGCGCGATCGCCTGTCATGGTTTTCATGACGCATAGATAGGGGCGGCCTCCGCCAGCGCAAGAAATATGTCAAATGACGTAAGAGCACAGGACCTGGCCTGAACCCTGTTTTCGCAGGGACAAGCGGAATTTGTCAGGCCGCTTCCTTTTTCTTCGCCGGAGCAAAGCGGCCGTAGAATGTTTCGTCGTGCTCGGCGAGGTCGATGAGCAGCTTGTTAGGCGCGAAGCGCGCGCCGTATTTTTTCTCGAACTTGCGGCAGAGCGCGACGAACTTTTTCGTGCCCATCATGTCGATATAGGACAAGACGCCGCCCGAATAAGGCGCGAAGCCCCAACCGAGGATCGAGCCCACATCGGCTTCGCGCACGTCGGTCACCACTTTTTCCTCGAAGGTGCGCGCGGCCTCCACCGCCTGCACCACCAGGAAGCGCTGTTTGAGTTCCTCGACGTCGAGCGCTTCGACCTGGTCGCGCGTCAATTGCTTCGGCAACAGATCGGCGAGGTCCGGCCACAGCCGCTTCTGCTTGCCCGGGGCATAGTCGTAAAAGCCCTTGCCGTTCTTGCGGCCGAGGCGGCCGTTTTTCTCGACCATGTCCTCCATCAGTTTCTTCTGCGCCGGATTGATCGCGTCCTTGCCGAGATCGGCTTCGGCGGCGCGCACGATCTTCAAGCCGAGGTCGAGCGCGGTTTCGTCGTTGAGCGAGAGCGGCCCGACCGGCATGCCGGCCATGCGGCGCGGTATTCTCGACCATCGCCGCCGGAATGCCCTCCAGCAGCATCAGATGGCCTTCCTGGATGTAAGTTGAGCACGCAGCGATTGGCGTAGAAGCCGCGGCTGTCGTTGACCACGATCGGGGTCTTGCGGATGGCGCGCACAAAATCGAGCGCAGTGGCGAGCGCCTTGTCGCCGGTCTTTTTGCCGAGAATGATCTCGACCAGCATCATGCGGTCGACCGGCGAGAAGAAGTGAATGCCGATGAAGCCCGGCGGATCCTTGAACTCGGCGGCGAGCGACGTGATCGGCAGCGTCGACGTGTTGGAGGCAAACGTCGTGCCCTCGCCGATGACCGCTTGAATTTTTGCGATTACGTCGGACTTTACTTTTCTATCCTCGAACACCGCCTCAATCACCAGATCGCAATCCTTCAGCGCGCCGTAGTCGGCGCCGGGCGTAATCAGCGACAGCAGTCCGTCGCGCTCGGCACTTTTCATGCGGCCCTTGGCGACGCGCTCACTCAGCGCCTTGTGCAGGCCGGCCTTGCCCTTGTCGGCGGTCTCCTGGTCGCGGTCGATCAGCACGACCTGAAACCGGCCGCCGCACTGACTTGCGCGATGCCGGCGCCCATGAAGCCGGCGCCGACCACGCCGATTTTCTTCAGGTTCGTCGCCGGCACGTCGGTCGGGCGGCGCGCGCCTTTGTTGAGCTCCTGCATGGAGACGAACAACGAGCGGATCATGGCGGCGGCTTCCGGCGAGCGCACGATCTTGGCAAACCAGCGCGACTCCACGCGCAGCGCGGTGTCCATGTTGAGTTGCAGGCCCTCATAAACCACCTGCAATATCGCGCGCGCCGCCGGATAGTTGTCGTAGGTTTCGCGCCGGTAGATCGCGTTCGCCGCCGGAAACGTCATCATGCCGGCCTTGGAATAGACCAGGCCGCCGGGCAGCCGGAAACCTTGCGCGTCCCACGGCGCGACCGGCTTGCCGCCGGCCTTGATCCAGTCCTTCGCGGTCTTGATCAGATCGGCTTGCGGCACGACGTTGTCGATTAGCTTCATCGCCTTGGCACGATCGGTCTTGAGTTGGTCGCCCTTAAGCAGGAACTGCAACGCATCGGCCGGCTGCAAGATGCGCGCGACGCGTTGGGTGCCGCCGGCACCGGGGAAAAGCCCGATCTTGACCTCGGGCAGGCCCAGCCGCGTCTTCGGATTATCCGACGCGATGCGCTGATGACATGCGAGCGCAAGCTCAAAGCCGCCGCCCATCGCCGTGCCGTTGAGGGCGCAGACCCAGGGTTTGCCGCCGGTTTCCAGGCGGCGATAGACCTGCGACAGCTTGCGGCTTTCGTCGAACACGAATTGCGCGGCGGCTTCCGCGCCCTGATTGCGGACCATATTGGCGTAAAGCGTGCCCATGCGCTCCAGCATGGTCAGGTCAGCCCCGCCGCAGAAGGCGTCCTTGCCGGAGGTGATGACCGCGCCCTTGATGGCCGCGTCGGTAGCTACTTTTTCAACGTGCTTGCCCAGTTCCTCGATCACGTCGGCGTTGATGACGTTCATCGAGCGGCCGGCCATGTCCCAGGTGACAAGCGCGATGCCGTCGGCATCGACGTCGAATTTGAAGTTACTCATGTCAGCAGTCCCTCTCCCTTTGATCCGTTATCCTGGTGTACGCGCGAAGCGCGCCATCGCGGCCAATTCTTTGAAGAACTTGGCCGTTCATCCTTCGAGGCTAGGTCGCAGCGCGACCTCGCACCTCAGGATGACGGCTAAGCATACGGCTCGCCGTTGCGATGCAGATAGCGGCGGCCTTTTTCGTCACGCACCAGAACCAGATCGACGTCGGGATAGTGCACGGTCTCGGTCTTGGCACGGGTGCCGACTTCGAAATAGACCGCGTCGCGGTTGCTGCGGTTGATCAGGCGATGGGCATTGCCGCTGCCGGATTTGAAGCCGGCGGCGTCGCCAGGCTTGAGCGTCACCTCGCCGCCATTCTCGGCCAGCACCAGCTCGCCTTCCAGCATATAGATGAACTCGTCTTCCTGCTCGTGCCAGTGCCGCAGCGCCGTGGCCGAGCCCGGACTGACGCGCGTGATGTTGACGCCGAATTGCGTAAGGCCGGCGGCGTCGCCGATGGCCTGCTTGTGGCGGCCGGCGCACTCGGCCTGGAATTCCGCCGGATAGAACGTGCCGCTCTTCACCGGCACCTTGGCGATATCGACCCTGGGCATCGTCGTCCCCGCTTACACGCGCTCGATGATCGTCGCCGTGCCCATGCCGACGCCGATGCAGAGGGTGACCAGTGCGGTCGCCTTGCCGCTGCGCTCCAGTTCGTCGAGCACGGTGCCCAGGATCATCGCGCCGGTGGCGCCGAGCGGGTGGCCCATGGCGATGGCGCCGCCGCAGACGTTGATCTTGTCGTGCGGAATGTCGAGCGCCTGCATATAGCGCAGCACCACCGAAGCGAAGGCCTCGTTGAGTTCGTACAGATCGATGTCGCCGATGCTCATGCCGGCTTTGGCCAAGACCTTCTTCGTCACGTCGATCGGCCCGGTCAGCATGATCGCCGGCTCGGAGCCGATATTGGCGAAGGCCTTGATGCGCGCGCGCGGTTTCAGGCCGGCGCGTTTGCCCGCCTCCTTGCTGCCGATCAGCACGGCGGCTGCGCCGTCGACGATGCCGGACGAATTGCCGGCGTGATGCACGTGATTGACCGTCTCGATTTCAGGATAGCGTTGCACAGCGACCGCGTCGAAGCCGGCCATCTCGCCCATCTGCACGAAAGACGGCTGCAACGCGGCGAGCGTCTGCATCGTGGTCGACGGGCGCATGTGCTCGTCCTTGGCCAAAATGGTGAGGCCGTTGGGGTCCTTCACGGTCATCACCGATTTCTTGAAACGTCCCTCCTCCCAGGATTTGGCGGCGCGCTTCTGGCTTCTCGACCGCGTAAGCATCCACATCGTCGCGCGAGAATCCGTATTTGGTGGCGATCAAATCCGCCGAAATGCCTTGCGGCAGGAAATAAGTTTTGACCGCAATCGTTGGATCGACCGGCCAGGCGCCGCCGGAGGCGCCGATGCCGACCCGGCTCATGGATTCGACGCCGCCGCCGATGGTCATCTCGTGCTGGCCGGACATAATCTCGGCCGCGGCGAAATTCACCGCGTCCAGGCCCGAGGCGCAGAAACGGTTGATCTGGATGCCTGGCACGCCGTCGCCGTAGCCCGCCACCAGCGCCGCCGCGCGCGCGATGTCGCCGCCGGCCTCGCCGACCGGATCGACGCAGCCCATCACCACGTCGTCGACCAGCGCCGGATCGAGCTTGTTGCGGTCCTTGACCGCGCCGAGCGCTTGGGCCGCGAGATTGAGCGCGGTCACCTCGTGCAGGGCCCCGTCGGCCTTGCCGCGGCCGCGCGGCGTGCGCACGTGGTCGTAGATGAATGCGTCGGACATCGGCGTTCTCCTGCGCAGATCAAAGACTGCGCGCGATCAGCAGTTTCATGATCTCGTTGGTGCCCGCGTAGATACGTAGCACCCGCGCATCGCGGTAGAGGCGCGAGATCGGATATTCATCCATATAGCCATAGCCGCCAAACAATTGCAGGCAGCGGTCGATCACATCCGCAAGGGTGTCGGTGAGCCGGTATTTGGCCATCGAGGCGGTCACGGTGTCGAGCTTTCCCTCGACGTGCAGGCCGATGCAATGGTCGAGGAACACCTTGGCGATGGTGGCGTCGGTCTTGCATTCGGCGAGCTCGAACTGGGTGTTCTGAAACTCGATGATCTTCTTGCCGAAAGCCTGGCGTTGCTTGACGTAATCGACGGTGAGCGCAAGCGCCCGCTCCATCATCGCCACCGCGTGCACGGCGACGATCAGGCGCTCCTGCGGCAATTCCTTCATCAACTGATAGAAGCCCTGCCCTTCCTCGGTGCCGAGCAAGCCTTCGGCGGGAAGCTGCACATCCTCGAAAAACAATTCCGAGGTATCGGCGGAATCCATGCCGAGTTTCTTGAGCTTGCGGCCGCGCCGGAAACCTTGTGCGTCGTCGGTCTCAACCACCATCAGCGAGGTGCCCTTGGCGCCCGCTTTGGGATCGGTCTTGGCGACCACGATGATCAGATTGGCGTGCTGGCCGTTGGTGATGAAGGTCTTGGAGCCGTTGAGCAGATAACCGTTGCCGGATTTCTTGGCGGTGGCGCGCACGCCTTGCAGGTCGGAGCCGGTGCCGGGCTCGGTCATGGCGATGGCGCCGACCAATTCGCCGGTCGCGAGCTTGGGCAGCCAGCGTTTCTTCTGCTCCTCGGTGCCGTAATGCAGGATGTAGGGCGCGACGATGCCTGAGTGCAGAGGCGCGCCGAAAGTGTCGAAGCCGGCGAGTGAGAATTCGCGGTTGATCACCGCCTCATGCGCGAAGCTGCCGCCGGCGCCGCCATATTCTTCCGGCATGGCCGCGCAAAGCAGACCGGCGCTACCTGCCTTGGTCCAGACGTCGCGGTCGTACATGCCGGCTTCGTGCCAGCGGTCGAGATGGGGCATGAATTCTTGCGCGATGAAGCGCCGTGCCTGCTCCTCGAGCAGAACGAGGTCCTCGCTCATCCATGCCGGGCGCGGAACGTTGAGGGCATCCATGTAAGCGTGTCCCGGACGAGTCGTTATCGGAAGTACCATAGAACCGGCTGCCCGCGGCGGCGAGAGGCCCCCTGCCATGCCCGGCACGCGCTGGCCACGGCGGCAGTGGAATGTTACGAGCGGCGGCGATCACAGCCGGAATAATTGCCGTGACTCCAATCCCTCTCAGCGGCGGCCACATCGAGCCGGATCCGACCGATTCCGCCACAGCCTGGCTGCGGCTGGCGATCGCCGTGCTGGTGAGCACCATCGGCGGGGTCGGCATGTGGTCGGTGGTCGTGACGCTACCCGCCATCCAAGCCGATTTCGGTGTCGCTAGGGCCGACGCCGCGCTGCCCTATACGCTCACCATGCTCGGCTTTGCAGCCGGCGGCGTGGTCACCGGCCGGCTCGCCGACCGCTTCGGCATCGCCGTGCCGTTGGCGTTCGGCGCGCTGTCGCTTGCGTTCGGCTATATCGCGGTGGGGTATTCCTCCACGCTCTGGGAGGTGGCGATCGCGCACGGCCTGCTGATCGGGCTCGGCTGCTCGACAACGTTCGGACCGTTGATGGCCGACATGTCGCACTGGTTCGTGCGGCGGCGCGGCATTGCCGTCGCCATCGTGGCGTCCGGAAATTATCTCGCGGGCACGATCTGGCCGCCGGTGGTCCAGCACTTCATCGCCGCGCGTCGGCTGGCGGGCGACCCATATCGGCATCGGATTATTCTGCTGCTCACCATGCTGCCGCTGGTGCTCCTGCTGCGCCGGCGCATCGTGCACGCTCACAGCGACGCCTCCACCGCCGCGTTCGCGCGCCGGCAGGCCGAGATGCCGTTTTCGCCGATGACGTTGCAGGTGCTTTTGTGCATCGCCGGCGTCGCCTGCTGCGTGGCCATGTCGATGCCGCAGGTGCATCTGGTCGCCTATTGCGGCGATCTCGGCTATGGCGCGGCGCGCGGCGCCGAGATGCTGTCGCTGATGCTCGGCTTCGGCATCGTCAGCCGCGTGGCCTCGGGCTTCATCGCCGATCGCATCGGCGGCGTGCGCACGCTGCTGCTTGGCTCGGTGCTGCAAGGAGCGGCGTTATTTCTCTATTTGTTTTTCGACGGCCTCACGTCGCTCTACGTCATCTCCGCGATGTTCGGTCTGTTCCAGGGCGGCATCGTGCCGAGCTATGCCATCATCGTGCGCGAATATTTTTCGCCGCAGAAGCCGGCACCCGCGTCGGCCTCGTGTTGATGGCGACCCTGGTCGGCATGGCGCTGGGCGGCTGGCTGTCAGGCGCGATCTTCGATGTCAGCGGTTCCTACCGGGCCGCGTTCCTCAACGGGCTCGGCTGGAACCTGGTGAATGTGTCGATCATGAGCTGGCTGTTGCTGCGCACGCGCCGCGCACCGGCCTTCGCGCGCCTCTGACGAAGATCAAAACGCCTCGTCCGGCAATTCCATCGTCGAGCCTGCGCCCGACTGAATGCGGGCGACGTGCGCCGCCGTTTCCGGCAGCATGCGCTCCATGAAAAAACGCGCGGTGCCGAGCTTGGCGCTCATGCGCGGCTCGGCGCCGTTGGATTTTTTGGCGAGCGCGGCTTTGGCGATCTTGCACCACATGTAACCCAGCGCCACCAGCCCGAACATGTGCATGTAGTCGGTGGCGCCGGCGCCGGCATTGTCGGGCTTGGTCATGGCATTTTGCATGAACCACATCGAAGCCTGTTGCAGATGGCCGAGCGAAACGCCGAGCGGCGTCACGAAAGGCTTCAGGCCCTCGTCGGCGCTCTTTTCCTTTATGAAAGAGCCGACCTCGTTGATGAACGTCATCAGCGCGCGGCCGCCGTCCTTGCCAAGCTTGCGGCCGACCAGATCGAGCGCCTGGATGCCGTTGGCGCCTTCGTAAATCTGCGCGATGCGCGCGTCGCGCACGAACTGCTCCATGCCGTGCTCGGCGATGTAACCGTGGCCGCCGAACATTTGCTGCGCCATCACCGTATTGGCGAAGCCGGTGTCGGTGAGCACGCCTTTGACCACGGGCGTGAGCAGGCCCATGAAATCGTCGGCGCTTTGGCGTTCCTTTTGGTCCTGCGAGCGGTGGGCGATGTCGCCTTTGAGCGCGGTCCACAACACCAGCGCGCGCGCCGCTTCATTGAAGGAGCGGATCGTCATCAGCGTGCGGCGCACGTCCGGATGAACGATGATCGGATCGGCCGGCTTGTCGGGATATTTGGCGCCGCCGAGTGCGCGGCCTTGCAGGCGCTCCTTGGCGTAGATCACGGCGTTCTGATAGGCGACTTCCGATTGCGCCAGGCCTTGTACGCCGACACCGAGACGGGCTTCGTTCATCATCGTGAACATGGCGTGAGCCCGCGGTTTTCTTCGCCCACCAGCCAGCCGACAGCGCCGTCGTAATTCATCACGCAGGTCGAGTTGCCGTGGATGCCCATCTTTTCTTCGAGCGAACCGCAGGTGACGCCGTTCGGCGCGCCGAGCGAGCCGTCATCTTTGACCATCAGCTTCGGCACCACGAACAACGAGATGCCCTTAGTGCCGGCGGGCGCGCCTTCGATGCGCGCGAGCACCAAATGGATAATATTTTGCGAGAGATCGTGTTCGCCAGCCGAGATGAAAATCTTCGTGCCGGCGATCTTATAGCTGCCCTCGGCCTGCTTGACCGCCTTGGTGCGCAGCAGACCGAGATCGGTGCCGCAATGCGGCTCGGTCAAATTCATCGTGCCGGTCCATTCACCGGTCACCATCTTGGGCAGATATTTCGTTTTCAATTCCGGCGAGGCATGCACGAGCAGTGCGGCAATGGCGCCCTGTGTGAGGCCCGGATACATGGCGAAGGCCATATTGGCCGAACAGAGAAGCTCATTGACCGCGACGGTCAGCGTCGCCGGCAGGTCCTGTCCGCCGAATTCGGCCGGCACCGAGATGCCGATCCAACCGCCCTCGACCAATTGCTTGAAGGCGTCCTTGAAACCGGTCGGCGTCGTGACGCTGCCGTCGGCATGACGGGTGCAGCCTTCTTTATCGCCGACGCGGTTGAGCGGGGTGAGTACTTCTTCGCTGAACTTCGCCGCCTCGCGCAGCACCGCCTCGATCAGATCGGGTGAAGCGTCGGCAAAGCCGGGCAGATTGCCGTAGCGGTCGATATGCAGCACATCGTTGAGCAGGAATAATGTGTCTTCGACGGGAGCTTTGTAGGTCGGCATCTGATCCCTCCCGGCGTCCAGCACGCGCGCCGTTAACGAATCGGTAACTATTGGACGATTGCGACCGGTTCAAGAACGGCCGCGGCTACCCCGAGGTGCCGCGCGCGGCTGCCGTCAACCATCGCGTATCCTGATTACAGCCGCGTTAACCGACGCATCTCGCCGCAGCGGCCAAAACCGCAGGCGAATTCCAGCACTTCGCTCCAAACCTTAACCCGGTGTTTACCGTGACCGGCAAAAAGTTAAGGGAGAGGACTGCGGACCGCGCCCGTATCCACCCGCTGTTAACGCGAGCCGGTTCCACGGAGAGCCCTTGCGGCTCCTTCGCCTCCACCTCGAACGTGGGTGCGAGCTAATGAGATTTGGCGTCCCGTGGAGTTTAAAAGGGATCAGGCCGGAAGCCCGCGAAACCGCCGAAGCGGCGGCGCGCCGGGCCGGCCTGTCGCTCGACGATTGGCTCAACTCCGTGATCATCCAACAAGCCGGGCAGGCAGGCGTGCGATCCCCTCCTTTGGCCGATGACAATTTTCACACCGGCGATCTCCCCGCGGGCGAATCAACAGCCCGTTGACCAACGCGTCCCCAAAGGGCCCGAGGCCTTCGCGCCGAAACGCAGCCGCAGCGTGATATCGCCGCCATCCGAAATGCCGAGCGAGCGGGTGCCGCCCAGCATCGAGCGCGTCGTCGCCGAGATCGCGGCGCGTCAACGCGTTCTCAATGGCAACTCCGCGCCGCCGCGGCGGCGGCCGCAAGCGGCAAAGGCGGCGCCTGTGCCGCCTATCGCGCCGCCGCAGGCGCAGGATCTGTCGGGCCTGCAAGATCAGCTCCGCCAGATCACAAGTCTCATCGAGACACTGCGCAAACCGGGCATTGAACAAGCGATCAACGCGCTACGTGAGGAGCTCGGCGAGATCGGCCGCACGCTCGGCGACGCGATGCCGCGCCGAGCGCTTGAGGCCATCGAAAAGCAGATCCAGAGTCTCGACCAGCGCATCGCCCAAGGCCGCCAGGCCGGCGTCGACGCCACTTCTCTCGGCGGCATCGAGCATGGCCTTGCCGAAGTGCGCGACGCGCTGCGCGGACTGATGCCGGCGGAAAACCTGATCGGCTTCACTGACGCGGTGGCGAACCTCGCGCATAAAATCGATCTCATCGTCGCCCAGAAGGACCCGGCGACGCTGGCGCAGCTCGAGAGCGCCATCATCACGCTGCGCGGGATGAGCCACCATGTCGCCTCCAACGACACCGTGCGGGAGCTTTCCGCCCAAGTGCAGACGCTGGGCGAGAAGATCGAACTCCATGGCGAGCGCCGGGACCGGCAGCGATGCGTTCAACCATCTCGATCATCGCGTTGCAGCGCTCTCCGACGTGTTCACCGATCGTGCGCAAGGCGGCGACGCGGTGCCGCCACGGCTTGAAGCGTTGGTGGAATCGCTCGCTGACAAGATCGATCAGATTCAAGATACGCGCGGCGCGTTCGATGTCTTCGGCCATCTCGAGGAGCGCATCGTCAAGCTGGCAGAGAAACTGGACGCTTCCAATTCCCGGCTCGGTCATCTGGAAGGGATCGAGCGCGGCCTAGCCGACCTTTTGGTTCATATCGAGGGCATGCGGGCGAACACCGAAGGATTGCGCGCGCAAGCCTCGCCGGACGCCGGCGGCCTCAAAGACGAGATCGTCCGCACACAAGACGCGCTGGAAGCTGTGCACGGCACGCTCGGGCTCGTCGTCGATCGTCTGGCCACCATCGAAAAAGATATTCGCGGCGAAGCGCATCCGGCCAGCGAAGCGCTTGCCGCGCCGGCGCAGCTCCCGGTGGCAGCAGCTCCGCCGCTTGCCCCTCTGCCCGCGCCACGGCGCATGCCCCCCGCTGCCCAATTGCCGATCGATCCGGATCTGCCGGCCGATCAGCCTCTTGAGCCCGGCTCGGGGCGGCCGCCCTTGCAAGCTAATCCCGCCGCGCGCATCGCCGCCTCGGAAGCTGCGCTCGGCGGCACACGGTCGGCCGACGCACCTGGCGGCAAATCCAGCTTCATCGCCGCCGCCCGCCGCGCCGCCCAGGCGGCCGGCCAGCAACCTAACGCCCGCGCGCAGCGCACCGAACCGGCTGGCGCGGCGCAGGCAGCGGCGGCCTCGTCGCTGCGCGACAAGATGATGAAGCGGGTCAAGTCGCTGTTCGTCGCGGCCAGCGTCATCGCCATCGTGGTCGGTCTGGCCCAGATCGCCGGCAATATGCTCGATCTCGGCTATTCGCCCACCACGACGGCGGAAGCCCCGGCCGCGAATTCCGGGATCGCCGAACCGGCGGCGCCCAGCGCCGCCCCCAAATCGACCGGCAGCGTTGCCGCCGAGCCGTTCGCGCTGCCGAAAGTGCCGACCGTAAGTCCGCTCGCGTCGCCACCCCGCAGCCCGGCAATCGCAGCCACGCCGCCGTTGGCCTTGAACCAGTCGACGCCAACGATGCCGTCGCTGTTCGCTCCGCCGATGCTCGGGTCGAAGAATGACGTTACCGGGTCAATATCTCGCCCGGCCACCGCCAGCCAAGCGGTGCGGCCCGCAGCCCCATCGGCTCAGCCGAGCCAGCAAGCCGCAGACCGGCTGCCGGCCGCCATCGGCGGATTAAAGTTGCGCAGCGCGGCCATCGCCGGCGATGGCGCCGCCGCTTACGAGGTGGCCGTACGCTTTGCCGAGGGACGCGGCGTACCCGTCAACATGGACGAGGCGGCACGCTGGTTCGAACGCGCAGCCGGCAAGGGGCTCGCCCCGGCACAATTCCGCTATGCCAGCCTTTTGGAAAAGGGTGTAGGCGTGAAGAAAGACCTTGCCCAGGCCCGTCGGCTCTATTTCGCCGCCGCCAACAAGGGCAACAGCAAGGCGATGCACAATCTCGCGGTGCTTTATGCCGAAGGCATTGACGGCAAACCGGATTACGGCACCGCCGCGCAGTGGTTCCGCAAGGCGGCGGCGCGCGGCGTCGCCGACAGTCAATTCAATCTCGGCGTCCTGTGCGCGCGCGGTCTCGGCACCGACAAGAATTATGCCGAGGCCTACAAATGGTTCGCGCTCGCGGCCGCCGAAGGTGACAGCGAAGCCGCCAAGAAGCGTGACGAGGTCGCGACTGGCCTTGATGCTTCCGCGCTGGCTGCCGCCCGGCAAGCGGTGAAAGACTTTGTGGCCGAGCCGCAGCCGCAAGAGGCCACGAGCGTCACGGCCGCCAGGCGGCTGGGATGCCGCCAGTGCACCGGCGCGCGCCAAGCCGCGGCGGCCGGGCCGCTGGCGCTCGGCGCCTTCGAGGCGGAAAAACGGTGACGCCGATCGTGCAAAAGCGTGATCGCGGCCTGTTCATCGCTAAGATCGTTCCGAGCTTGGCCTAGAGTCGCTACCGGACCACAGGACGTGGCGTTGACCGCAAGGTGAACCTCGCGCCGGCCCAGACCGGTAAGCGGTGCATTGGCCGTGAACGCTGGACGACGCCGCTTGCAGATTTATCTCCCCATCGCCGACATGCCTGTGAACATCTTCCTCGTACTGGGGATGGGGCTCGCGGTCGGCTACATCTCCGGCATGTTCGGCATCGGCGGCGGTTTCCTGATGACGCCGCTGCTGATCTTCATCGGCGTCTCGCCCGCGGTGGCGGTGGCGAGCGTGGCGGGGCCATCGCCGCCTCCTCCTTCTCCGGCGCGATCAACTACTGGAACCGGCGCGCGCTCGACCTAGCGCTCGCGTTGATGCTACTCAGCGCCGGCATCCTCGGCACCGCGACCGGCGTCTGGCTGTTCACCGAATTGCGCGCACTCGATCGGCTCGATCTGATGATCGGGCTGTCTTATGTCACGCTGCTGACATGTCGGCGCTATGATGATCTACGAAAGCCTGCGCGCGGTGGCGCGCGCGCACCAGGGCATGCCGGCGACACTGCGCCGGCCGGGCAGCCATACGTGGCTGCATGGCTTGCCGTTCAAGCTGCGCTTCAAGCGCTCGAAAATCTACGTGTCGGCAATACCGGTGTGGGCGATCGGGTTATCATTGGTTTCGTCGGCGCGATCATGGGCATCGGCGGCGGATTCTGCTGGTGCCGATGCTGATTTATTTCCTGCGCGTGCCGACCGCGACCGTTATCGGCACCTCGATGGTGCTCACGCTGGTCACCATGGCGTCGGCGACCGTGATGCACGCGGCCACCAACCATCTGGTTGACGCGGTGCTGGCCTTGATCCTGATGATCGGCAGCGTGGTCGGCGCGCGATTCGGCGCCCGCACCGGCGGAAGATGCGCGGCGAGCGACTGCGCCTGTTGCTCGGACTTCTGGTTTTCGCGGTCGGGCTGC
Source organism: uncultured Alphaproteobacteria bacterium (assembly GCA_963709015.1). Classification (GTDB taxonomy): domain Bacteria; phylum Pseudomonadota; class Alphaproteobacteria; order Rhizobiales; family Xanthobacteraceae; genus Pseudolabrys. Next base: position 43,518 of record CAVPUU010000014.1, read on the forward strand.
GCTTCGCCTACGAATTGGTCGTCCAACCAGAAGACCTTTACTCGATACGCCACGTGAAATCGAATGATGCGGCGCATCGCCCTCACCCTCGCGATCGTCCTAATGGCTTGCGGCGCGAGGCCGGCCGCCGCCGAACGGCTGGTGGTCTGGTATTCGCACCAGCGGGTGGCGATCGCCTCGAATTTCATCGGCGAGGAGCTGGTACTGTTCGGCACTCTCCGGCCTGATCTCGACACGGCTTCGCTGCGGCCAAGCTACGATCTGGTCGTCACCGTAACGGGGCCGCGCAATCCCATGCGCACAAGGCGCAAGCAGCGCGTGCTCGGCATCTGGGTCAACGTCGATTTCGCGCGAATTCGTTCGCGCGCCGTTGTATCTTGCCATCCTGAGCAACCGCCCGGTCGCCGAAATCGCCCAGCAGAATGCCTGCGGCGAATGCAGATCGGGCTGGCTGACTGCCTGCTGCCGCAACGCATCGGGCCGGACATCGCTGATACCGTGCAGGACGACCCTTTCCGGCTGGCGTTCGTGCGGCTGAGGTTCAGCAGGGTCTGCCCAGCGAAATCTCGGACGCGGTGACATTCCTGACGCCGGCCGTGTTCCGCGGCACAATCCCGCTGGGGGCCGACGTACCAACCAGCAATTATAATATCAACATCAAGCTGTTCTCCAACGGCGCGATGGTTTCGCACACGAATTCGGTGTTGCAAGTGGCCGAAGCCAGCTTCGAGCGATTATGTCGCCGACGCCGCGCGCGACCATGGTCTGCTCTACGGCTTCGTTGACCATGCTCATCGCACTGCTCACCGGCTGGATCGCCAGTGTGGTGTTCAAGCGAGATAGAATTTCGGTCCGGCAGGCAACGCTGAGCAGCGAAGGCGCGTGGAGCCTGCGCCTCGCCCAGCATGTGCGCAGATGAACTGAGCGTGCCGAACAGATGTCGCCTCAGGCAGCATCGCGCACGTTCGGCCCGCCAGTGTAAGCACCGCGAAGGACCGCATCACCATCCGCGTTGCGTCGGCTGCGAAGCAGCGCCGGCTGACCGTGCGGCCGCGATGGGCTCCACGCTGCCGGATGCAGGTGGCCGGAAATTTCGCTACCGGCGCCGGTCGGCCGATGGCGGAACGTCAGCGCATCAATCGAGAAGGCCGCGTGAAACGTCCCGCCGATGTTCAATGCCGGCTCGGGGTCGTGATTGCCGGCGATCCAGATCCAGTCGCGGCCGCGCTGCAATCCGCGAAGATTGTCGCGGTCGGTATCGGCGAGCCGCGCCGGGCCATCGCCGTCGTGGAAACTGTCGCCGAGTGCCACCACGCAGCGCGGCGCGTAGCGCGCGATCAGGCGCGCCAGCCGCGCCAGCGTCGCCGCCGTATCGTAAGGCGGCAGCATCACGCCGCGGCGGGCAAAACTCGAGCCTTTTTCCAGATGCAGATCGGCGACCGCCAGCAGGCCGTGCTCCGGCCAATAAAGCACGCCGTCACAGTCGGCCAGAAGCGGCACGCCGGCAATGGCGATGACATGCCCTTGCAATTCCCCCGGGGGCGGGTTGGGCGCCGCCACTGTCACTGCATCGCCTCCTTCACCAGTTCGTCGGCTGCCTCGGCGAGCAACGTGTCGGATGCCTCGCCATGGACCGTCTCGCGCCCGATCTCCAGCATCGCCGGAACCGCCAGTGGCGAGACGTGATCCAGTGACTGTGTGGACAATTCTGTCCTTGATGCGCGAGAGCATTTCGCCGAGCCGCTTGATGTCCAGCAGCCCACTCGCCGCATCAGCACCAGCAGTCGCGCAACAGCAGATTTGGTCGGGCTGATGCTTGCGCAGCACGTCATAGACCAGATCGGTGGAAACCGTGAGCTGGCGCCGCGATTTTTCCTCGCCCGGATAGCGCCGCTCGATCAATCCGGCGATGATGGCGCAGGACCGGAACGTGCGCTTCATCAGCGCAAATTCGGCAAGCCACGCCTCCAGATCGTCGCCCAGCATGTCCTGATCGAACGAGCGCCGCGAGCGAAAGTTCCCCGCGGTTGAACGCGCAACGCAACGTCGCCCAGCCCCCAGACCGCGAGCGCATATTCGTTGGCGACAAAGCCAAGCGGCTTCAGCCCGGCGCGCTCCAACCGGCGCGTGAGCAGCATGCCGAGCGTCTGGTGCGCGAGGCGGCCTTCGAACGGATAGCAGACGAGATAATATTTCGCGGCGCGCGGAAAGGTTTCGACCAGCAGGTCGCCGGCGCGCGGCAGCATCGAACGCCACTGTTGAATCTCCAGCCATTCGCGGACCTGATCCGGGAGTACGCGCCACGCCGCCGGCTCGGCCAGGAGCGCGCGCACCCGCGCCGCCAGATAGGTCGAGAGCGGAAACTTGCCGCCTTCGTAGGCCGGCACCTTGGGGATCCGGATCGTTGGAGCGCGAGACGTACGACTTCGTCTTCGACGATGGCTTCGTATTTCAAAATCTCGCCGGCGAACACGAAGGTGTCGCCTCTGCGTAGAGCATTCCGATAAAATACTCCTCGACCTGGCCGAGCAGCCGGCCGCCGCGCGGCACGATCGCGCCCAATAGGCGCGAGCGCACCAGCCGGACCTTGAGCATGTCGGGCTTCCACAATGGTGCCGACATTCATGCGGTAACGCTGCGCTACCCTCGGATGCGTGATGCGCCAGCGGCCGTCCTTGCCCTGGCGAATTTTGGCAAAGCGCTCGTAGGCTTTCAGCGCATAACCGCCGGTGGCGACGAAATCGACCGCGGCATCGAAATCGTCGCGCGTGAGGCCTGCATAGGGCGCAGC